>JBEANQ010000008.1:0-30476 GCA_041165345.1 Pseudomonadota bacterium | reverse complement strand
GTAAAGAAAATCTTAATTTACAAAATGTATATTTAATGCACTCTAAAAATACTGATCAACAGGCCTATGAAGCATTTTATGGGTGCCCTGTCCACATGGGCTGTGAAAGAACATGCATTCAGCTTCCCATTAGTTTGTTGAGTGTTGAGTTTCAACATGCTGATGCCAATCAAATTAGTCGTCTTGAAAAACAAGCCGAAGCCTTATTGTGTGCCTTACCTTCAATTGATGCCTTTGATCATGAAATGCGCCAAGCCCTGATCAAATGTATGCATAACGGTGAGCCCAATCTTGAGCAAATTGCCAATCTGTTAAATCTGTCGGTGCGTAGCCTGCAACGACGCTTGGCCGAGCAACAACAAACCTTTCAACATGTGTTAGCCAAAACACGGCAACATTTGGCGCATCAATACTTGCAAGACCCTGCATTGTCACTCAATGACATTAGTTTTTTGTTGGGGTATTCCGAACAAAGCGCGTTTCAACGTGCATTTAAACATTGGACCGGCCAAACACCCCAACAGGTACGGCAAGGGTTTGGGCATCAACCCATTTCTTGAGTCTCTGGCTGCTGCGCCACACGCTCATGTGCAGATAACCGTCTAAAGGCGTGTGGCAATACCCGACGCAGCAGGCGATTGAGGGGAACTTCAATCTGTGCGGGCAATGCAATCCCCAAGGGATTAGATTCCATTAAAGCGATATCTGAGGCTTCACGCGTGCCCATCACATAGTCAAACCATGGCCGTGTGACACACCAGTTGGCGTCTTGGATGGTGTTCATGTGGTGATCATAGTGCCATGGAATACGCTTTTGTGCCCATGCAGGCTCTAAATGCGCGCGCCGATGCACGTAAAAATAACGCCCTGCGCTATACCAACTGGCCAGCACAAAGCCGCGTGACACCGGCCAAAATACCGTCATTGCGCCTGCAACCACACCCAATGATAATAACTCTAGACGGGTTCGGTCGTGGCTTAAGCCTTGCTCATAGCATTCATCGCCAAACGCCGTTTTTCGCACCATCCGATGATGCGCCCAGTGGCTTTCCATGCTGGCAGGACTGGGGCTAAAGCGCGGCTGGCCTTTACGCGGTGTCCCATGCAGCAAATATTTATGTGCGACCCACTCAAAGGCATTGGCGGTCACTAAACCCACAACAAACCCTTTTAACATGGTGGTGTTCCTCAATCATGTTCGGCTGATGGATTGAATCGTGCCACTATTTTTGCCAATACGCTTGACTTTTGGCCTCATAAATTGACAAATTACGACGACAAACTCATGGACGCAGACTCACAATGCCAGATCGCATGTTGCAAGGCTCTGTACAAGGCTCTTTGACTGGCTTACTCATCGACTATTGCACCCAGCATGGGCTACAAGTCCCTGTTGGCTGCCACTCCATTATCGCTGGTGAGCGCCTCCCGTTTGCCACATGGCAACACTATATGCAGGCGGTGGCCAGTCAAGACCCCAGACCCGCACTCGGATTAGCCATTGCCAAATGGGTACAACCACGACATGTGGGATTGCTGGGTTATTTAGGCTTGTCATGCGCCACACTGTACGATGCGTTTCAACAGTTATTGCGCTACAACCGACTGGCCTATGATGGCAGCGCCATGCTGGTCGAAATGAATGACAATATTTTGACCCTCAGTTGGGGGAGAGAAGCAGGCTGTCCTGGTCAGTTGGTAGACGAAACTGCCATTGGCTTGCTGTATCAATTGATCAGTCAATTGGTTGCCCCACAGCCCCTACCCCTGACCTCTGTGAGTTTTATTAACCCAGTCCCTAGCGATGTACAACCGTATCGGGCATTTTTTGGTTGTCCGGTCGGGTTTGATGCCATTCGCACCAAGGTGTGCTTAGAGCTTAAATGGTTGGCATTGCCGCTTGGCCAGCCCGATACCGCCTTACAACAAATTTTAGATCAACAAGCCGCTGCATTATTGGCCGCACTCCCCCAAGCCAATGACTTTGAACGCTGCTTGCAAGCGGCATTGGTCGAGGCGATTCATAGTGGTCAAGTCAGAATTGCTCCTGTCGCTGAGCGTCTGGGTCTGTCGGTGCGGGCACTGCAACGGCGTTTGGTACAATTAAACACCAGCTATCAGCAACGCCTTGATCAGGTGCGCTGCACTTTAGCCCAACAATACTTAAGTGATCCGCAATTGGGACTGGCTGATATTGCACTGCTATTGGGGTATTCCGAACAAAGTGCGTTTCAACGAGCCTTTCGAGAATGGATGAACTGCACCCCCAATCAATGGCGGCAAAAAATGTTGGGGTCGGCATGAGTGATGGATGGGGCAACAAAGTCAGGCTGCACAGGTCAATCTGACGATGTCCCACGATTGAGATACCATCAGTTGACCAAATTGAGATGTAAGGTGACGCCTAAACGCGCTACAACCTTCTCACTGTTTTTAATTGAGCCTGCCCCATGAGCCACACCATCCGCAGCTATGCCGCCGCCAATGCCGGTGCTGAACTCACCCCGTATGACCAACCGGTTGCCGCCCTCCGCAGTCACGAAGTCGAAGTGAAGGTGGAATACTGCGGTATTTGTCACTCTGACTTGTCGGTGATTGATAACGAATGGGGCAGCACCCAGTATCCGGTGGTCGCCGGTCACGAAATTATTGGCACGATCACCGCCTTGGGCGATGCTACCCGTGGCCTAAAGCTCGGCCAGCGGGTCGGCATTGGCTGGACCGCCGAAAGCTGCCAGCACTGCAACCCGTGTATCAATGGCAAACAAAATCTGTGCGCCAAATCCAAAGCCACTATTGTAGGCCATGCCGGTGGATTTGCCGAAAGCGTGCGCGCCAGTTGGGAATGGGTGATTCCCCTGCCTGACGGCCTAGACCCCGCCAAAGCCGGACCGCTGCTGTGTGGCGGCATTACCGTATTTGCACCTTTGCTGCAACACAACACCAAGCCGTTTCATAAGGTTGGCGTGGTGGGCATTGGCGGCTTAGGCCATATGGCCATTCAACTGTTTAAAGCATGGGGCTGTGACGTGACCGCCTTTAGCTCAAACCCAGACAAACAGGCCGAAATTCTCGGCATGGGTGCCGACCATGTGGTGTCCAGCATCGACAAACGCGCCCTGAAAGCCATTGCCGGTAGCCTTGATTTGATCGTGGATACCGTCAACGCACCGCTAGAGTGGAATAGCTACTTGGCAGCGCTTGCCCCCGAAGGCGTGTTTCATGTGGTGGGAGCCGTGCTAGAACCGATTAAAGTCCCCGCCTTTAGCTTAATTGGTGGCGCAAAGTCGGTCGCGGGATCACCGACAGGCTCGCCGTGGGCGCTACGCAAATTGCTCGACTTTGCCGCCCGTAGCGGCGTCGAACCCATTGTCGAAGAATTTCCCATGTCGCGCATCAATGACGCCATTGCCCATGTCCGTGCGGGTAAAGCGCGGTATCGTGTCGTGCTTAAAGCCGACTTTTAAACCCGTCAGACTCGACCGCAGGGGGCATTTGTTCCCTGCGCCTCACTTCTTAGCACAGACCATAGGCACAGCATGACAAAAACCACGGGGTACTCTCGCTTTGCCAAAAACACCGCACACTTCTCGGGTCGTCCTCGAGTCTTTGCGATGGCCGTTGGCATTATTGTGCTGTGGGTCATCACCGGCCCCCTCTTTCAGTTTAGCGACACATGGCAATTGGTGATCAATACCGGAACCACCATCATCACGTTTTTGATGGTCTTTTTAATTCAAAACACCCAAAACCGTGATACCGAAGCCATTCAAATCAAGCTCGACGAACTCATTCGGGTCACCCAAGGCGCTCACAATGCCTTGTTAGACCTTGAAGAGCTTGAAGAAGACAACCTTGATGCCTTTAAACAAAAATACCAACAACTCGCCCATGCCGCCCGCGAAGGACTCCGCCACGGTAGTCTAGACACCGACACTCCGGACGCCTAAGCCGTTACAGGCGCATCATCAAACCGGTCTTTTCCCGCAAGCAATTGAGGACTATGCTGATCCTGTTGGCACTGTTCTCGCATTCGGTTGAGATATCGGTTCAACAGGAGGGGTTAGGTCATGCATGTCATCGTTTTGGGTGCAGGTGTGGTGGGCGTTACCTCGGCGTGGTTTTTGCGTCAACAAGGCTTTGACGTCACCGTGATTGACCGGCAACCGGCCGCAGGCATGGAAACCTCGTTCGCCAATGGCGGCCAAATTTCGGTCTCCCATGCCGAACCGTGGGCAAACCCTGCCGCACCGGCCAAGCTGATCAAATGGCTACTGCGTGAAGACGCGCCTTTGCTGTTTCGGCTACGGGCAGATTGGCGGCAATGGCGCTGGGGACTGCAATTTTTGCGTGAATGCAGCCCTGCCCGTACGCGGCATAACATCATTCAAATGGTCAATCTTGGCACGTATTCGCGTGACACCTTACAAGCCTTGCGTGCCGAGACGGGCATTCAATATGACTGCCTTGACCGTGGTATTTTGCATTTTTATACCAACCCTACCGAATTTGAAGCTGCCCTCGAACCCGCCAAACTGATGCGCGAATTTGGCTGTGACCGCCGCATCATTGACGCCGCCGAAGCCGTCCGGCTAGAGCCTGCCCTCGCCCATATGCAAGCGCAGATTGCTGGGGCAACCTACACCGCCGAAGACGAATCAGGCGATGCCCACCAATTTACCCAACGCTTAGCCGAACGCTGCGCGGCCAGTGGCGTGCGGTTTTTATATGACAGCCACATCATTGGCTTAAACCAACAATACGACCGCATCAGTGGTGTGGTGATCAAAGCCGCTGACGGCCAACAATACACCCTCAAAGCCAGCGCCTATGTGCTGTGCTTGGGCAGCTACAGCCCCATGATGATTCAACCGTTAGGGCTTGATTTAATGATCTATCCGGCCAAAGGGTACTCAGCCACCTTTGAAATTACCGACCCCAGCCGAGCGCCCACCCTGAGCCTGACGGATGATGAATATAAGCTGGTGTTTTCACGCTTGGGTCACCGTCTGCGCGTGGCTGGCACGGCAGAATTCAATGGCTATAACACCACGCTCAACCGTGTACGCTGTGACGCCATTACCCGCCGCACCCTGCAACTGTTTCCAGAAGTTGCCCATGCGGCGCACGCACAGTATTGGACAGGGTTACGCCCCGCCACCCCGTCCAATGTGCCGTATATTGGCTGCTCACCGATTGCCAACTTATACCTCAACACGGGGCATGGCACCTTGGGCTGGACGCACTCGTGTGGGTCAGGTCGAGCCATTGCCGAAATCGTGGCAGGTAAACGCCCAGCCGTCGATTTTGCGTTTGTAGGGCTATAACGTAAAGGGGGCAACCCGTTCATGGTTGCCCCCTCACATATACACCCCAGATTTAAACCAACCTTGCCGCCGGAAAGACCGCCGTAAAGGTTGAGCCTTTGCCCACGGTTGATTGAATATCAAGGCGGGCTTCGTGCTGCATCAACACATGTTTGACAATCGCCAGCCCCAAGCCTGTGCCGCCTGTATCACGGCTGCGGCCACTATCCACCCGATAAAACCGCTCGGTCAAACGTGGCAGATGCTGTGAATCAATGCCAATGCCACTATCCACCACTGCAAAATAACCGTGCTTGCTGTCATCGCTCCAACGCAACGTAATACTGCCGCCTTTGGGCGTGTACTTAATCGCATTGGTGACCAAATTACCCAAGGCGCTGGCAATTTCTTGCTCTGACCCCAACAGGTTACGGTGACTGTCGATGTCTAAATGTAAGCTATGACCAAAGTCGCTGTTATACGCTTCGGCATCCGCAAACAGTTGGCTCATCAAGGCGGGCATGTCGATCTCGGTGCGATTGCTGCGTAGCCCTTCGTTTTCTAGCCGTGATAACAACAACAAGTCATTGACCAGTGTGGTCATGCGGCGAGTTTGTTGCTGCATTTGACCAAAGCCCCGACGCCAGCGGGGATTTAAATCATCTTGATCTAAAAAGGTTTCAAGGTATCCGGCCAACACCGTTAACGGCGTGCGCAACTCATGCGAGACATTGGCGACGAAGTCTTTGCGCATTTGCTCAAGGTTGTGCAAACGGGTGACATCATAGGCAATCATGATGCGGTCGTTTTGACCAAAACGGGTCAACTCACATTGCAAAAAACAGCCCGAATTGACCCAAGAGCGCAGCTTAACGCCTTCAGGGTATCGGCCTTGCTCGTAATAGCGCAAAAACTCGGGTGAGCGAATCAGGTTTAAAATATTGCGGCCTTGATCGCCTGCTTTCAGACCCAGCAGTTGCTCTGCCGCAGGGTTCCACCATTCCAGCAGGTTTTGGCCGTCAATCAAGACCACGGCTTCTTCAAGCGCAGACACGGAGGAACGCGCCCGATCCATAATGCTGACCAAGCTTTCACGGGCACGACGCTCACTGGTTTGAATCCGATGCACGTTGTACACCAGCGCAGACCATACTCCGTCAAGATCCGGCGGTAGCTCATTGGGGGTAAAACGTAGCCAACGATACAGCCGATACATCGAGCGCCACTGGACCCACAAAAACGCCAACAGTGCCAAGACCAGCCCTGTCCACGGAAAGCCCAGCAGCAGACCCACGCCACCAAACAGTGCCAGCAAGCCCAACAAACGGCCAATGTCTTCCTGCACAAAACCCAGCAGGGAGGTTTGCGAATCAATCATGGCGTGCAGTCTAGCCCAACAACGACGCCTACTTTGTGCATGATTTAGCCAATCCGTGCATCAACGCGAGTCGAAAAACGATAGCCCGTGCCTCGCACTGTTTGAATAAAACGATCATAACCATGCGGCTCTAACACCTTACGCAAACGACGAATATGCACATCAATGGTGCGGTCTTCGACGTACACATTGCCGCCCCACACTTGATCGAGCATTTGGGTGCGGGTGTAAGCACGTTCAGGATGGGTCATAAAAAACGCCAGTAAGCGGTATTCGGTTGGGCCCATTTCTAAGGTTTGCGCGCCTGCACTCACCCGCTGGCTGGCGGGGTCTAAAATCAGGCCATCGGCATCAATCGGTTTGTCGCCCGACAAGGCACTGGAACGACGCAGCACGGCTTTAATGCGGGACACCAGTTCACGGGTCGAAAACGGCTTGGTCATGTAGTCATCCGCACCGGCGTCTAACCCTTGCACCTTGTTGTCTTCTTCGCCGCGTGCGGTCAGCATAATCACGGGAATTTCAGACAGCGACTCGTCACGCTTTAGACGGCGGCATAACTCGACGCCGCTGGTGCCATTGGGCAACATCCAATCGAGCAGCACCAACGCAGGACGCTGATCGACAATAATCTGGTGAGCTTGCCGAGCATCCTCGGCTTCAAGGCAGCTATAACCGGCCAAATCGAGCGCGGTATGGATCATTTCACGGATCGGCATTTCGTCATCGACGATCAGGATACGTTCATTATTCATTATCAGTGGCCTCGCACAGATCGGGTGACGGTCACACACCGCACCTCATTCATGACAGCCATATTACAGTCAACAATTATGACGGTTTCGTGGCAGTTGACGACTATTTGTCCGACTCTGACCGAAAAGAAAGTCAAAAGGTCACATCTGATCGGGTCATGTGACCACAACACAGCGCAAGTCATCCTCGCTGTGGCTGGTGAGTCAACAACTAACCTTTGCTGACCGTGGCGGCTTTTGTGCGGTCATTGCATTCATCCACATGTTTCATCATGTCTAAAAAAGCGTGGTACACCAACTGACAAGCAGTCATCACATCTTCTAGCGGCTCTCGAAAACCGCCCAACACCCAGCGAATCGCAATATGGGTGACATAGCCATTCAGACCGGTTGAGACCAACGACATTTGGGTATGACTACGGGTTTCGTGCGGCAGCATTAACATAATGAACGCTTGAGTCATGCGGTCAAATCGTGCCACAGATTCATGAATGGCATTGCCATGTAGCTCGTGAACCAAAATAGCATCTAAAAACAAAATGCGCGCCATGCGTGGGTCATCATGCAAAGAGTGCAAAAAAGCCCGTAATCCGGCTTCGATCATGCGACGTGGGTCGCCTGCCGCATGCATCATGGATTCCATAATCAGGCGTTGCAGACGCTCAATCAATTGCAAATAAATGACTTTAAACAGTTGCTCACTGTTTTTAAATGACTCATAAAAATAGCGCTCTGTGAGCTTGGCTTCGGCACAAACATCACGCACAGTGACGGCCAAAAACCCTTGTGTGCCATACACTTGCAAACCTGCTTCGATCAAGCGATCACGACGAGCTTGTTGACGCTGCTCTAGGCTCAGCCCCCGAAAGCTACGGCGACGCGTGGGACGGTCAGTAGAATCTGACGTCACCTCTGGTGTGGGGAGATGCAAAGCGGGGTCAACAACAGGCGGCTGCGTCATGGTGGTTTCTGCCATCGTGTACAAGATCAAACATGGGCATGATAGCACGGTCATTTACACAGATAACGAGCATGCAAACACCCATCGCGCCTTATTGACATGAATCATTG
Source organism: Pseudomonadota bacterium (assembly GCA_041165345.1). Taxonomy (GTDB): domain Bacteria; phylum Pseudomonadota; class Gammaproteobacteria; order Pseudomonadales; family Moraxellaceae; genus JBBKWH01. The sequence continues at coordinate 21,966 of JBEANQ010000008.1, read as the reverse complement.
TCAACTATAGTCTAGGGGTGTGCGTGCTATCCTGAATGTGAGGTCCGTTCGGACGCGACATCATCGATTTTCTTTATAAGGGTCTGTCTCATGAAAGATTTTAAAAACAACGTTGCGGCCATTACCGGAGCAGGTTCAGGGATTGGCCAGCAATTGGCCTTGCTGCTGGCACGTGCAGGCTGCCATTTGTCGCTGAGCGATGTCAACGAACAAGGCTTGGCCAGCACCCGTGGTTTGGTCGAACCCTTTGGCGTTAAAGTCACCACCAGCAAAGTCGATGTGGCCAACCGCGACCAAGTTGCCGCTTGGGCCAAGCAAACCGTGGCTGATCACGGCAAAGTAAATATGATTTTTAACAACGCAGGCGTGGCGTTGGGCAGCACCGTTGAAGGCATGTCGTACGACGAACTCGAATGGGTCATGGGCATTAATTTCTGGGGCGTGGTTTATGGCACAAAAGAGTTTTTGCCATTCCTTAAAGCCTCGGGCAACGGCCACATCATTAACATTTCTAGCTTGTTTGGCTTGACCTCACAACCAACCCAAAGTGCCTACAACGCCAGTAAATTTGCCGTACGTGGCTTTACGGAGGCGCTGCGCCAAGAACTCGACATGCAAAAATGTGGCGTGAGCATTACCTGTGTTCACCCTGGTGGCATTCGGACCAACATTGCCAACGCCGCACGCATGAACGACAGCATGAAAACCCTTGGGATGGATCCGGTCAAAAGTGCCAAGCAATTTAACAAGCTGCTGCGCACTCCACCTGAAGACGCCGCCCAAGTCATTTTGGATGCCGTTCGTGGCAACGAGCGCCGTGTGTTGATTGGCAACGATGCCAAAATTTTGGACTTGATCCAACGAGTTGCACCCACCGGCTATCAAAAATTGTTTGCCATGGGCAGCAAGCTGCAAGCCCGTCGTAAGGTGTAATTCACACCCATCAAAAAACAGGGCTAATGCCCTGTTTTTTTATGCCATAGGCCGGTTAAGGCTGCTCAACCACCAAGGCATCAATGCCACTGTCTTGCAAGCTCCGCTGGGCATCCATGGCTTCAGTTTTGCTATTAAACGGCCCAGACACCACCCGATACCACAACGTGCCATCACGCGTGGTGGTCTGCCGAACATCAGCCGACAACCCCACTAACAACACCTCTGCCCGTTGGCGGTCGGCTTCATCGGCATTGGTAAAGCTATTAATTTGCAACAAGTACATGGGCTGACGCTCGGTGGTCATCCCTGCCGGATCAGGCGTCGCACCGTCTGCGCTGGGCGTCAATACCGCCGTTCCAACATCTGGCGTTGCAACCGCATCCGGCAACGGTTCGGCTGCGGTGGTCGGTTGTGCAGGCACGGCTTCTTCAGGTACGGCGGTCACTTGCTGTTTGGGCAGCAAATCATAAAACTGAAAATCTTCATCGCTCGGCTTGGGCTGTTGCGCTTGGGACGCTGCGGCGGTCTCGGTGGCAATGGTCGGTTGCACTCGCTCCGCCGGTTGCCACGGTTGCCAGAGGTACAACAACACGGCCAGCGATAAGCCCAACAATGTGCCAAACACCAACCAGAGCCAACTGGGCACGATGGGTTGATTGACCTCGGGCGTTGCAGGTCGTGGCGTGACGCCGCGTGGGGCTTTACCAAACACGATTCAGATGTCCTGTCAAAAACCAGCCTTACATGGCCTCGGGTGCCGAAACACCAAGCAATAGCAAACCGTTGTGGATGACTTGACGCACCGACACAGACAACAACAAGCGTGCCTGCATTAATGCGTCATCATCTGACAACACCTTATGTTCGTTGTACCAACCATGAAATAGTGCGGCCAACTCTTTTAAATAGTTGCCCAGCTGATGCGGCTCATACTGCGCCGCAGCACGCGTCACCTGCTCAGGATACGCCGCCAGCTTGGCCAGCAGCTCGGCTTCGACCGGCTCAACCAACCGCCCTACCGACCCACGCGCCACGGTGGCATCAATCGACCGACCTTGGTCGGCCAGCTTTTCCAGCATACGGCAGATTCGTGCATGTGCATATTGGATGTAATAGACGGCATTGTCTTTACTTTGTGACTTGGCCAAGTCCAAATCAAAATCAATATGCTGTTCGCTTTTGCGCATCACATAATAAAACCGTGCCGCATCGTTGCCGACTTCCGCACGCAATTCACGCAGTTCAACAAACTGCCCCGAACGCGACGACATTTGCACCATTTCGCCACCGCGCCACAAGCTAACAAACTGCACCAATAAAACCGTCAGTTTGGCCGGATCAAAGCCCATGGCGGCAATGGCGGCTTTCACACGGGCGATGTAGCCATGATGGTCGGCACCCCAAATATCCACAATCTGGTCAAGCCCACGCTGATACTTGTCTAAATGGTAGGCAATATCCGCTGCAAAATAGGTGGTTTGACCATTGGCACGTTTGACCACGCGGTCTTTTTCGTCATCAAAGTCGGTCGAACGAAACCAAATATTGCCGTCTTTTTCGTACAAAAAGCCTTTGTCTTGCAGGGTTTGCAGGGCTTCGTCAATTTTATCTTTCAGCGTCGCTTCGCTAAACCATTGATCAAAGCGCACCCCAAACTCGCCCAAGTCATCACGGATGTCATCCAAAATGGTGGTCAACGCCGCTTGATGAAAGACCAAATAGGTATCTGCACCGAGCAACTGGCGTGAGTTGTTGATCAGGCCATCAATGTGTTTTTCTTTATCACCAGACAACAGGGCTTTTTTGCCTTCTGCGTCTGGCTCACCCCAGACCGCATCCGCAGGCACATCGGCAAACACGTCAGCAATGGGACGCACCGCGCTGTCCCCTAATTGGTCACGCACCTGTTGGGCGATGTCAGAGACATACGCCCCCCGATAACCATTAGACGGAAATACAAACGCTTGGCCGCACAGCTCTAAATAACGCAAATAGGTGCTGGTGGCCAAAATGTCCATTTGACGACCCGCATCATTGACATAGTATTCGCGCTGGACGCTGTAACCAGTGGCCTCAAGCAAACGGGCAACAGTCATGCCATAGGCCGCACCACGACCATGACCCACATGCAACGAGCTGGTGGGGTTGGCCGAGACAAACTCGACTTGAACGGTTTTGCCAGCGTGGTCTTGGTTTTCGCCAAATACCGCCCCTTGTGCGGCGATCTGATCCAAAATGGCAAAGCGTTGGTCGTCATTTAAAAAGAAGTTAATAAAACCCGGTCCGGCCATTTCAACCTTGGCGATGTCGGCGGTGGCGGGCAAGGCAGCAATGATTTGCTCGGCAAGATCACGCGGCTTAAGGCCAGCGATTTTGGCAGCTGTCATGGCGACATTGCTGGCAAAATCGCCGTGGCTGCGGTCTTTGGTTCGGGTGAGGATGCTGGAATCCTGCCACTCTGCGGGCAGCACGCCTGCGGTTTTGAGGGTGTCTATCGCGGTTGCAATCGCGGTCTGGATGGCAGCATTCATGGCAGGTCAGCAGTGTTGCAAAATCGGCCCATGAATATAGCAGAGCGCAAGGCGTGCGCTAAGTGGGTGATTGCGAAACTGTTGGACAATTTTTGATGGTTCTCGACATCTTCTGACTCAAAAAGCACACACCAAACACCAGCGCCATCATCAGCACCACCGCAGGCCCTGTTGCCACATCCAGCCACGCACTGCCCCACAATCCACCAGCAATGCCGACCTGCGCCCAGACAAACGCCCACACCACCATGTGACGGGGCGACTGCGCCCAAAGCCGAGCGGTCAGGGCGGGAATGACCAACAGCGCCCCCATCAGCAACGTGCCCACGGCTTTGAGGGCTAATACCGTAAACAACGCCAGCACCAACATAAACACCAACCGCTGTCGGCCGGCATGAACGCCTTCACTGGCGGCCATATCGGGGTCAACTGCCAAGCGCAACTGACTGCGCCAAACCCACGCCAACACCGCCACTGCCGCCACCGTCACAGCCGCCAACGCAGGTACATCCGACCACTCCAACGCCAACAAATCACCAAATAAATAGCCCAATAGCTCGGCACGCAAACCGGCCATCTGGTTGACCAACAACAAACCGCCACACAATAACGCCGACGAACACAAGGCCAGCAAGGCATCCATCGGCAAACGCCGATCATGCATCGCCCACAACAGCGCCACCAATAGCAACGACACTCCCGCAACACCCAACCAATACGGCAGGTTCAACAATGCCGCCGCCGCCACACCCAATAACGTGCCATGTGCCAAGGTGTCAGCAAAAAAGGCCATCCGCCGCCACAGCATCAAGCAGCCTAAAGGCGCAGTTAAAAACGCCAATAACGCGCCCATGACCCACGCTGGTCCCAACAACACGAGCCAATCATTCATGGGTCAATCTCAAGCTCAGGGTGTAAACGTGCGGGGGTCTCGACCGCCGGATGGGCGTGCAAATCGGTGTGGCGGCAGTGATCATGATGATGCTCATACCACACCCGCCCTGTGCCAAATAACGCCTGATACTCGGGTGCACGCTGCACATGCTCAGGCGTACCACTACAACAAATATGATGGTTGAGGCAGATCACCCGTTGCGTACCTTGCATCACCCATTGCAGGTCATGCGACACCATCAACACCGCACACCCATAGCGTTCGGGCAGGCTACGCACATAGGCGTACAGCTCGGCTTCAGACTGCGGATCAAGCCCTTGCATGGGTTCATCTAGCACCAACAAGGTCGGCTGACGTAGTAACGCCCGTGCCAACAACACCCGTTGACGCTCACCGCCTGACAACTGCTGCATGGCACGCGTGGCCAAATGAGCAATGCCGGTTTCGGCCTCAATCTGGGCATAATGCGCTGGTGTGGCACGCTCTAAGGCCAACAAATCACATACCCGCAAGGGCAAACTGGGCGACAAGTGCAAACGCTGCGGCACATAGCCCATCACCACAGCGGCTTGCACCTGCCGTGTACCCTGTGCGGGGCGTTGCAACCCCAACACCACCCGCACCAAGGTTGATTTTCCAGCGCCATTCGGGCCAATTAAACTGATGATTTCACACGGGGCAATCTCAAGATCGACCGCTTTTAACACCAAACGCCCATCAAACCGCACATGAATATGCTGAAGGCTCAATAACGGTTGCGGCTTACTCATGGCAACACCGACCACACAATCCACTGATTTCAATTAACGTATGTTGCGGCACAAACTGCCCTGCCGCCGCAATATCGGCCAAGGTTTGCACCAAGCTAGCGGCTGAGGTTTCGCTCACTTGCTGGCATTTTTGGCAAATCAAAAACGCCGCCTGATGGCCTTCTCGGGGATGACAACACGGAATATAGGCATTGATCGAGGCCAACCGATGAATAAAGCCCTGCTCTAACAAAAAATCCAAGGCACGATAGGCGGTCGGTGGAGCGGCACGTTTGCCATCACGATCGAGACCCGCCAACAAGTCATACGCACCAATCGGACGGTCGGCACGCAAAATCATTTCTAACACCTGCAACCGCAATGGGGTCAAGCGTAACCCTTGCTGCTGACAATGCAGGGTAATATCAGCTAATCGCTGTGCAACATCGACTCCATGATGGACATGATGCAACTCATCATTATGTGAATGCGCACAAGTCGACATAACAGCCTCTCTTAAAATCATCGCCGAACAACAGCACAATAGATGTTATACTGTAACATGATAGTGTAGACGTATGATCGCCTACACTGGTCTTTGAATCATCTGATTGATCTTATAGGTGTGTGAATGCTGATCCGAATGTTATGCCTATGCTGGCTTTGTGTTGGCATCCATGCCAATGCAGCCGCAGCATTAGTAACCAGCATCCATCCCCTATATTTGATCGCCCAAGCCGTGACACAAGGCATTGAACAACCTGTACGGCTGATTCCGCCACAACAAGATGGTCATCATGTTCAGCTCACACCAAAAGATCGGCAATCCCTTAAACAATCTGACTTTGTATTATGGATTGGACCTGAATATGAAGCAGCACTCAGCCAAACGTTAACAAATCAGCGTAATGCCGTTGCGCTCACCTCATTGCATCCTGCCTTTCGTCGGTTGGCTCTACGCGATGTTCAAGGTCACGCCATTCCTCATAGCTTAGACCCCCATCTGTGGCTAGACCCCAACAACGCCAACACCATTGCCACGATCATTGCGCACATTCGGGCAAAACAATATCCACAACATGCCAAACAATACCAACAAAACGCGCAAGCATTTAGACAGCGTATGACCCTAGTCGCACACCAACAGCAGATCACGCCTCAACACTACTGGGCATATCATGATGCTTATCAATATCTTGAATCATCACTTCAACTGACATTGACCGGCAGCCTCACAACTGATCCAGAACTACCACCCACCTTAAAACAGCTCCAATGGCTTAAACAACAACCGCAATCCACCCAGCGCTGTGTGTTTAGCCCGCACCCACTCAATCATGGGCTATTGACACAATTACAGCCTATTCAATTTGTTGTGATCGACGAAACGCTGTCACAATCCACAGACTTTATTCAAGGATGGCGCAATATTGTGAACCAATCCCAAACCTGCCTAAAAATAAATAAAATATAAATCAAAAAGTTACAAAAACAAGATTCATTATGGTCAAAATCTTGCAAGTTTATGACTCGATCCATATAATGACCCCGCCTAAAACCGCCAATTGACACAGCTTTTCACTCGCGCGATCGCGTTAGGAGCGCTTGATGAGTCAGCCTTCTCCGTTGGTCGATCGCCAGTTGGCGCGCGGCCTGACCATTGCCCAAGGCATGGTCATTCCCGTAGTCATCCTAATTGCAGGATTAATGGGCAACATGGTGTGGGCCAAAAGCGCTGGATTTGGTGCGTTCATTGGTTGGATTGGTAGTGCTTACTTTGCTTGGCAAGCGTTTCGTTACGCTGGCGCAGGTGCATCAAAACGGATTTTGGGTAGCTTCTACCGTGGCATGATTGGCAAATTTGTGCTGATCACCCTCGGCTTTGCCGTGGTGTTTAAAAGTGTGCATCCACTCTCAGCGGCTGCATTACTGATTGGATTTACCATGGTGCAAATCATGGCATGGGTTTATCCCCTATGGTCGGCCAAACATCGACCATCGTGATGCAGATCAATGGCAAACATTCAGCCGATTCTGCAACACATACACAGTTTTGGGTAGGACGACTGAGATGACAACCGAATGGGTTGACTCCACTCCCCTACCCGCTTCAGTTTTTTTACATTGATCAGGTGTGAGTTATGGCTGAGCAACACAGCGTCTCCTCATCGGAATATATCAAGCACCACTTAACCAATCTCACCTATGGCAATGCCGGTGAAGGCTGGAAGTTGGCTGAAACCTCGGCGGAAGCCAAGGCGATGGGATTCAACGCATTCCATATCGACTCATTAAGCTGGTCGATTGGCTTAGGTTTGATTTTCTGCTTTATGTTCTTTATGGCAGCACGTCGTGCCACCACTGGTGTACCAGGTAAATTTCAAACCGCCATTGAAATGGTCATTGAGTTTGTCGAAACCAGCGTACGTGATACGTATCACGGTACCTCCAAACTGATTGCACCATTAGCTCTGACCATTTTCGTCTGGATTTTCCTGATGAACTTGATGGATTTGATTCCGGTAGACTTTATCCCTGTGTTTGCAGCTTGGGTCGGTGAGCACTGCTTTGGCATGAACCCACACCATGTGTACATGAAGGTTGTGCCTTCAACAGACCCGAATATCACCTTGGGCATGTCGCTGTCGGTTTTTGCACTGATCATCATTTACAGCATCAAAGAAAAAGGCATTGGTGGCTTTGTGGGCGAATTGGCTCTCAACCCATTCAATCCTAAGAACATGTTCCTCAAAGTTCTGTTGATTCCTATCAACTTGGTCTTGGAACTGGTCACTTTCTTAGCACGTCCTGTCTCGTTGGCCCTACGTTTGTTCGGCAACATGTATGCAGGCGAGCTGATCTTCATTTTGTTGGCACTGCTGCCATTCTACGTTCAGTGGATACTGTCAGTGCCTTGGGCGATCTTCCACATCTTGGTCATCACCCTGCAAGCCTTCATCTTTATGATGCTCACCATCGTCTATCTGTCGATGGCAAGCGAGAAACACTAAATTGGTTTGCACCTCTGTCGTTGACTAGGTGCATTCCGTTGCTTTGAACTGATGTTTTTGTTTTAAACCCCAACCCAGAGGTAAGTTTTCATGGAAAACCTGATTGGTCTGACTGCTATTGCTGCCGCCCTCCTGATCGCCTTCGGTGCCCTTGGTACCGCTATTGGCTTCGGTCTGCTCGGTGGTCGTTTCCTCGAAGCCGTTGCTCGTCAACCAGAATTGGCACCACAACTGCAAACTCGTATGTTCTTGGTTGCTGGCTTGCTTGACGCTGTCCCTATGATTGGTGTCGGTATCGGCCTGTTCTTCATTTTCGCCAACCCGTTCATCGCCACTGCACAAGAAGCGCTGAAAGTTGTTGGTGTTCAATAATCCTGCATACCTAATGAGGGATTAAGATGAATATCAACCTCACGCTGATCGGCCAAGCGATTGCATTTGCGATGTTTGTCGTATTTTGCATGAAATTCGTCTGGCCACCATTGATCGCAGCGATCAATGAACGCCAGCGTAAAATCGCTGATGGCCTAAACGCCGCCGAAAAAGCTCGTGCCGATCTGGCTAACGCCAAGGATCAGGTTAAGGTCGAACTTGATGCAGCCAAAGCCCAAGCGGCTCAACTGATTGAGCAAGCCAACCGTCGTGGCGCCCAAATGGTTGAAGAAGCACGCACTGCGGCAAATGCCGAAGGTGAGCGGATTCGCCAACAGGCGCGTGAGTCCATCGATCAAGAAATTAACCAAGCACGTGAAGCCCTGCGCCAGCAAGTTGCTGCGTTGGCCGTTGCAGGTGCTGAAAAAATCTTGAAGACTCAAGTCGACCAAACCGCCCATGCTGCCATGCTGACTCAGCTGGCATCCGAACTGTAAGCGAGGCAACTCATGGCTGAACTTGCAACGTTTGCTCGCCCTTACGCTAAGGCGGCGTTTGATTTTGCCCAAGAAGCCAACCACATTGGTGCATGGTCAAACGTCTTGAGCTTGTCCAGCGCAATTATGCAGGATACAGCGTTTGCCGCTTACCTGAGCCAGCCTTCGTTGACTCAGCAACAGCAGGTTCAAGCGTTGTCTGCCGCAATGGACAACAAGATCAATACGCCATTCAGAAATTTTCTGATGCAGCTTGCAGAACATGGTCGCTTGCTCCTATTGCCTGCTATTCATACTGAATTTGAGGCAATTAAAGCAAAAGGCTTGGGCGAAACCGATGCAGTGGTTGAGTCTGCTTTTGCCTTGAGTGAGTCACAAGTATTATTGTTGACCACCCAACTGCAAAAGCGTTTTGGCACAACAGTGAACCTCACCGTAACAATCCGCCCCGAATTGATTGGTGGTGTGATTATTCGGGCAGGTGATCAAGTGATCGATGACTCGGCACTGGGCAAGCTTGAAAAGATGCGGACCCGCCTGCTCGCCTGACGGCAGGTAGCGGCCCTTTCAAAACATTGAGGAAAGCGCAATGCAACAACTGAATCCTTCCGAGATCAGTGCGCTCATTAAACAGCGTATCAGCGATCTGGACACCAGCGCGACCGCCCGTAACGAAGGCACCATTGTTAAGGTGTCGGACGGTATTGTGCGTATCCACGGTCTGGCTGACGCCATGTACGGTGAGATGCTTGAATTCGAAGGCGGCCTGTACGGCATGGCACTGAATCTGGAACAGGATTCGGTGGGTGCTGTTGTGCTAGGTAACTTTTTGAGCCTGCAAGAAGGCCAAACTGTTCGCTGCACTGGTCGCGTACTTGAAGTGCCAGTCGGCCCTGAATTGCTGGGTCGCGTCGTTGACGCACTGGGCAATCCAATTGATGGCAAAGGCCCTATCAACGCGCAATTGCAAGACGCCGTTGAAAAAGTTGCGCCTGGCGTCATTTGGCGTCAATCGGTTGATCAACCGGTTCAAACTGGTTACAAAGCCGTTGACACCATGATTCCTGTGGGTCGTGGTCAGCGTGAGCTGATCATCGGTGACCGTCAGACCGGTAAAACCGCGATGGCCATCGACGCGATTATTGCGCAAAAACACTCAGGCATTAAATGTGTCTACGTCGCCATTGGTCAAAAGCAATCGACCATCGCTAACGTGGTTCGCAAGCTTGAAGAAACTGGCGCAATGGCCTACACCACTGTGGTTGCTGCATCGGCTTCTGAGCCAGCAGCGATGCAGTTCTTGGCACCATACTCCGGTTGCACCATGGGCGAATACTTCCGCGATCGCGGTGAAGACGCCCTGATCGTGTATGACGACCTGTCCAAGCAAGCAGTGGCCTATCGCCAAATCTCCTTGCTGCTGCGTCGTCCACCGGGTCGTGAAGCCTACCCTGGCGACGTATTCTATCTCCACAGCCGTCTGCTTGAGCGCGCATCACGCGTGTCGGCAGCGTATGTCGAGAAGTTCACCAATGGTGCGGTAACAGGCAAAACCGGTTCATTAACCGCATTGCCGATCATCGAAACCCAAGCGGGTGACGTTTCTGCATTCGTTCCAACCAACGTGATTTCGATCACCGACGGTCAGATCTTCTTGGAAACCAGCCTGTTCAACTCGGGTATCCGTCCTGCGGTGAACGCCGGTATTTCGGTGTCCCGCGTCGGTGGTGCTGCACAAACCAAGATCATCAAAAAACTGTCCGGCGGTATTCGTACTGCATTGGCACAGTATCGTGAACTGGCTGCATTTGCCCAGTTTGCCTCTGACTTGGACGAAGCCACACGTAAGCAATTGGAACACGGTCAACGCGTGACTGAGCTGATGAAGCAAAAGCAATACGCACCGTTCTCCATCGCTGACCAAGCCGTGTCGATTTTTGCCTCAAACGAAGGCTACTTGTCTGATGTTCCAGTCAACAAGATCGGCGCTTTCGAAGATGCGTTGCTGTCGTACATGCGCGCACAACATGCTGAACTGATGACCCTCATCGATGACACCGCCAACTACAATGGCGACATCGAAGCAGGTCTGAAAAAAGGCATCGAAAGTTTCAAGGCCACTCAAGCCTACTGATCGTATGACAGTGCTTGAGCAGCGTATCACCTCCACGGAAGCCTTCGGGCTTCCGATTTACAGGTCTAGCGTATGGCAAGTCTAAAAGAAATTCGCGCCAAGGTTGTCAGCATTAAAAGCACGCAGAAAATCACGCGTGCAATGCAGATGGTCGCAGCAAGCAAGATGCGCCGTGCGCAAGAGCGCATGAGCGCCGGTCGTCCTTATGCCGACAATATGCGCCGAGTGATTGCTCACTTGGTTCAGGCGAATCCGGAATTCAAACATCGCTACATGATCGAGCGTCCCGTCAAGCGGGTCGGCTATATCATTGTATCGTCGGATCGTGGTCTGGCAGGCGGTCTGAACATTAACCTGTTCAAACGCGTTGTTGCGCATGTCAAAACACAGCAAGAACAGTCGATTGACGTTCAATTTGCCGTTATTGGTCAGAAGGGCGTGAGCTTCTTCAAAAACTATGGCGGTAAAGTGCTTGGTGCAACCACCCAATTGGGTGACGCACCAACCATGGAACAACTCACCGGCTCTGTTCAAGTCATGTTAGATGCCTTTGATAAGGGCGAGTTGGATCGGGTGTATTTGGTGTCCAACCAATTCATCAATGCCATGACCCAAAAAGCCAATGTTCAACAGTTGGTTCCTTTGGCTGCTGACGGTCTGGGTGATGAACTCAGCTTAAACCGTTCACACAGCTGGGATTATCTGTATGAGCCAGAAGCCCCTGAGCTACTGAATGGCCTATTGGTTCGCTACATTGAAGCGATGGTCTATCAAGGCGTGATGGAAAACATTGCATCTGAGCAAGCTGCCCGTATGGTTGCCATGAAAGCCGCAACCGACAACGCAGGCACCTTGATCAAAGATCTGCAACTCGTCTACAACAAGCTGCGTCAAGCCGCGATTACTCGGGAAATTTCCGAAATCGTTGGCGGTGCCGCTGCCGTTTAACCTTTTTATGTTTGAATTGAGGAGACAGCCATGAGCAGCGGTCGTATCGTTCAGATCATCGGCGCGGTTATCGACGTCGAATTCGATCGCAATAGCGTTCCGAAGATCTATGAAGCCTTGCACGTCGACAACACTGAAACCACGCTTGAAGTTCAGCAACAGCTGGGTGACGGCATCGTTCGTACCATCGCGATGGGTTCGACCGAAGGGTTGAAACGTGGTCTGCCAGTGACCAGCACCAATGGTCCGATTTCGGTTCCAGTGGGTACCGCGACACTGGGTCGGATTATGGACGTATTGGGTCGGCCAATCGACGAAGCCGGTCCCGTTGAAACCGAAACCACGTGGGCCATTCACCGCGCCGCGCCAAGCTATGCAGAACAATCCGGTTCAACCGAATTGCTCGAAACCGGTATCAAGGTCATCGACCTGCTCTGCCCGTTTGCAAAAGGCGGTAAAGTCGGTCTGTTTGGTGGTGCGGGTGTGGGTAAAACCGTCAACATGATGGAATTGATCAACAACATCGCCAAAGCACACAGTGGTTTGTCCGTGTTTGCTGGTGTTGGTGAGCGCACCCGTGAAGGGAACGACTTCTACCATGAAATGAAAGACTCTGGCGTTGTCGACAAAGTCGCGATGGTCTATGGTCAGATGAACGAGCCGCCCGGTAACCGTCTGCGTGTTGCGTTGACTGGTTTGACCATGGCCGAATACTTCCGTGACGAAAAAGACGAAAACGGCAAAGGCCGCGACGTGTTGTTGTTTGTTGACAACATCTATCGCTATACCTTGGCCGGTACTGAAGTGTCTGCATTGTTGGGTCGTATGCCATCTGCTGTGGGTTATCAACCCACACTGGCAGAAGAAATGGGCGTGCTGCAAGAACGGATTACATCGACCAAGTCAGGTTCGATTACCTCTGTTCAAGCGGTTTATGTTCCAGCCGATGACTTGACCGATCCATCACCAGCGACCACCTTCGCTCACTTGGATTCGACTGTCGTTTTGAGCCGTGACATTGCATCGCTTGGTATTTACCCAGCGGTTGATCCACTCGACTCAACATCACGTCAATTGGATCCATTGGTTGTGGGTGAAGAGCATTACAGCGTGGCACGTGGCGTTCAAAACGTTCTGCAACGCTATAAAGAGCTCAAAGACATCATCGCCATTTTGGGCATGGACGAATTGGCTGAAGAAGACAAACTGGTGGTTTACCGTGCGCGGAAAATCCAACGTTATCTGTCACAGCCGTTCCATGTGGCCGAAGTGTTCACCGGTGCGCCAGGTAAGTATGTTTCCTTGAAAGACACCATTCGTGGCTTTAAAGGCATCTTGGCTGGTGACTATGACAACCTGCCAGAACAAGCGTTCTACATGGTTGGCGGTATTGACGAAGCCATCGCCAAAGCCGAGAAGCTGTAAGCGAACGGAGATCACCCTATGGCAACGCTACAATGTGACGTCGTCAGCGTCAAAGAATCGATCTTCTCTGGGTCGATTAAGATGCTGATCGCCAAGGGTGTCGGCGGCGAGCTGGGCATTTTGCCCGGCCACGCGCCGCTGGTCACCCTGCTCCAGCCGGGTTCGGTTCGGGTTATCCTCGACAACGGCACAGAAGAGTTAATCTATGTGTCGGGTGGCGTACTCGAAGTTCAGCCGCATGTGGTGACACTGCTGGCCGATACCGCAGTCCGTGCCGAAAATCTGGACGAAGCTCAGATTTTAGAAGCGCGTAAACATGCCGAAGCCCTGCTGGCCAACCAGCATAGCGAGTTGAACACTGGTGCAGCACTAGCGGCCTTGGCCGAAACTGCTGCTCAGTTGCAAACGTTGCAGAAGTTACGCAACCGCGCCTAAGCGATGGTTCGAACTCAAAAAAACCGCCTTTCGGCGGTTTTTTTACATCCATTAAAATGGATTTCTGACCGTTTTTAACTTTGCATTTTGATACCGAGCCGACTGAACAACCGTTTGCATATTGCGCAGCATTTGATAAGGCTGCTGCTGTACAAACATATTTACAATCGGCAATGGCAGCAATCCCGCTGGATCGGCATAACCGGTGGTGGTGACTTCGGTTCGGTTTTTACTAATGGGGCGGATCAACCAACTGCCCTCATAATGCTCTACACGCAACAACCGTGATTGAATCGGTGCGCGAGGATCACTGACGGCTTTATTGATCATGGTCACTGTACCATCTGGTGCTTGTTTCATGCTGCCACTGACCACAACCTCACGGTCCTGCAAAGGAAACGGAAAGTCCAGCTCCATACGCAACACAAACGTACCGGACGCATTGGTGTTTTCCAATGTGTCGATGGTGCGTAAATAAGGTACCCACTTATTCAAGTAGCTGGTGTCTTGAATCGCAGCCACAACTCCTGTCACATTGCTGTCTAAGATTGTCGTGGCACGATAGTTAAACGCCGGATTGCCCACCGTTTGATAGGTCCAAACTTTGACTCCATGTCGATCAATCGCTAGTTTTGTCGGCTCAACCATTCTGCTGGGAATGGTCGGGTCAGCCGCACGAGCAGTCGTCGCCATGATCCCACTCAACACGATGGACGTTATCAGGACTCTATTCAAACTGGTCTCCTTTTGTATTGTTGGCATTAGCGCAGGTCAAGCACATCCTGCATGTCATACAGTGCTGCGTGACGCCCGCTCACCCAGCCTGCGGCGCGAACGGCTCCACTGGCAAAGTTCATGCGGCTAGTGGCCAAATGTTTGACCTCCACACGCTCGCCTTCACCAATAAACATGACGGTATGTTCACCGACAATATCGCCACCCCGAATGGTCTGAAAACCAATGGTCTGACGATCACGCGCACCCGTAATGCCTTCTCGGGCATACACCGCCACGTCACGTAAATCACGCTCAAGCGCATGGGCGACCGCTTCACCCATCATAAAAGCTGTACCCGACGGTGCATCGACTTTATGACGATGATGCGCTTCGATAATTTCAATATCGACGGATTCACCAAACGCCTTGGCGGCAACCTCTAGCATTTTTAATGAGACATTGACGCCAACCGAATAGTTGGCGGCATACACAATCGGAATCAGGGTCGCCGTGTGGCGAAGCTGTTCTTTTTGTGCCTCATCAAAACCGGTGGTTCCAATCACCATGGCACAGCCCGCTGCTGCACAGAGTTCTAAATGACGCATGGTGGCGCTAGGCGCGGTGAAATCAATCACGACGTCACATTGCCCAATCACGTCGGCCAAATCTTTGCTAATGACGACATTCAACACGCCCACACCCGCCAACTCGCCTGCATCACTGCCGACTAAGCTGCTGTGAGGTTGCTCAATGGCGGCCGATAACGTTGCACCCGCCTGTACAACCGCCTGAATCAAGGTGCGGCCCATACGGCCACCGGCACCCAAAATACCAATGCGTGGAGAATTGCTCATGAAGAAGTGTCCTGTGAAACGGGCGTCAAAAAGAATTGAGATCGATTGTAGCGGGAGAAATTAAAAAAACTGTGGCAGAACTGCGCAAAAATAGAGCCTGTCGTGTGACAGGCTCTACAGATCACGAGAAAAGTGCGCCTAATTTATCAAAAAATGATTTTTTATTCGGAGATTGCTGGCCGTCATGATCCATATTGGATTGCAGCTCACGCAACAATTCTTTTTGGCGGCTGTTGAGGTTGACAGGCGTTTCGACCACGACCCGACACAGCAGATCACCCACCATGGTGGTGCGAACCGGTTTGACCCCTTTCCCACGCAAACGGAACAGGCGACCGGTCTGCGTGCCTTCTGGAATTTTGAGATTGACACGGCCATCAAGGGTCGGAATTTCAACCTCTTTGCCTAATGCTGCATCGGTAAAGCTGATTGGCACGTCCATGTATAAATCGGCACCGTCACGCTGAAACACGGCGTGTTCGCGCACGGTAATTTCGACGTACAGATCGCCACTTTGTACGCCCGCGCCGCCGGCCTCGCCTTCACCAGACAACCGAACGCGATCACCTGTATCAACACCCGCTGGAATGCTCACCTCTAAGGTGCGTTCACGGTCTGCCACCCCTGAACCATGGCAAACGTTACATGGATTTTTGACTGTTTTGCCACGCCCACGACACGTTGGACAGGCTTGCTGTACCGAGAAAAATCCTTGCTGCATCCGCACTTGACCCGCACCATGACACGTTCCGCAGGTTTGTACGTCGGATGGATTTTTAGCGCCTTTGCCATCACATGCGGTACAGCTTGCGGGTGCGCTAAAGGTCACGGTTTTTTTGACGCCTTTAACCGCTTCTTCGAGCGTCAAGGTCATCATATAGCGTAGGTCTGAGCCACGACGTTGTTGCTGTTGACGTTGCCCGCCACCTTGGCGATTAAACATGTCGCCAAAAATGTCACCAAACTGGCCAAAAATATCTTGGTAGTTGCCACCACCGCCGCCGCCAAAACCACCGCCCCCTTCAAAGGCAGCATGCCCCATACGGTCATACGAGGCACGTTTTTGCGCATCGGACAGGACTTCGTAGGCTTCGGAGGCTTCTTTAAACTTGTCTTCTGCCGCCTTATCATCCGGATTACGATCGGGATGATATTTCATCGCCAATTTGCGATAGGCTTTTTTGATGTCGTCTTCGCTTGACCCTTTTGGCAAGCCAAGCACTTCATAATAATCACGTTTTGCCATGTTGCGTTTCAACTCCCCGAGCAATGCTGTGCGTCTGCTGGCGGGTGGAAACACCACAGCAGACCGATCTGGCTCTGACATGGTGGCGATTGACCTGTTTATCAATCGTGATGGGCTGATTTCATCGGTTTTTTTCGTGGCTGATCTTGGCGATGTGCGCTGTGATCACCCTCGTTCATTCATCGCCTATCGATGCGCTTTAATGTATTGTCCAGCCTCGGTATATGATGGTTTTACGCAGCTTGCTTGAGGAACGCCGATGGGCTCGCGCTTTGTGTTTATGCTGTGTGTGGTCAGTTATGGCATCAACGTCTATGCCCTACAGCACCTGACGTGGTCTGCATGGATGATTCCGGTCGGACTGCTGGCATGGTATGTCGCCGACGCGCAATCAGGGTTGGTACATATGTATATGGATTACCGTCCCTGTACGCCACATGTGGGTTTAAAAGAGATCTTTTTTTATCAAGGCTCGCGTGAATCGGCCGAATACCTTGCCATGCGCAAGGCCGCTATGCGCCGAATTAGTTTTTTTGAACGGGTGGTGTACGATTTTAAAAACCATCATCCTCGGCCCAATGCGTTAGGTCGGCGTAATTTTGAACAACAGACCGTGTCGATCGCATTTTTTGTATTGCCTTTTTCAATCGTGCTGAACCTGAGCAATCACTATTATCCGCTGCCTGATCTGTGGTTGATGGCCAGTGTGGTGTTTTTGGGTGGCTCGATGCTGACACAGTACTTTCATGGCACGCTGCACCGTGAACAGAATCCTTGGTGGGTGCTGGGCCTGCGCCGAACAAAGCTATTAATGACACCACAAGCCCACGATGTGCATCACGCGACACTGGCCTGTGATTTTGCCACCATTAGCGGATGGTCAAACCCGCTGTTAAATCGGGTGTTTCTGTTTTATCGTCGCCGTGGTGGGTTTGATCGCGCAGGCTTAGAACCAGAGTAATCACGAGCGAGCGTTGGTGATGCAGACCCAACACGCATAAAAAAACGCTCCTCAAGAGGAGCGTTTTTTATGGGCATTACGCCTTATTTTGCATCTTTGACTTCAGTAAATTCAGCATCGACAACGCCATCATCGGCAGGCTTTGCAGCGGCGTCGGTAAACTGTGCGCCGTCCGCACCTTCTTGTGGTTGTTCAGCCGCATACATCCGTTGCAAAACAGGCATTGCGGCAGTTTGCAGCGCATCCAGCTTGGCTTTGATGTCGTCCACGTCGTTTTCTTTGGTGGCGAGTTCAAGCGCATCAATGGCGTCATCAATGGCTTTTTTCTCGTCCGCAGAGACTTTGTCGCCTTGCTCTTTGACGGTTTTTTGCATGCTGTGAATCACGCCGTCGGCTTCGTTACGGGCAGCCGCAAGGTCAGCAAACTTTTTGTCTTCTTCCGCATTGGCTTCAGCGTCACGCACCATTTGCTGAATTTCTTCATCAGTCAAACCGGAGTCGGCTTTGATCTGAATGCTTTGCGCTTTGCCGGTGCCTTTGTCTTTGGCCGAGATATTCATAATGCCGTTGGCGTCGATGTCAAAGGTGACTTCGATTTGTGGCATACCACGGGGCGCG
This sequence comes from Pseudomonadota bacterium, assembly GCA_041165345.1. Lineage (GTDB taxonomy): Bacteria > Pseudomonadota > Gammaproteobacteria > Pseudomonadales > Moraxellaceae > JBBKWH01. Next base: position 3,637 of record JBEANQ010000008.1, on the reverse strand, counting down.
GGTGGAATATCCGCCAAGTCAAAACGCCCCAGCAGTTTGTTTTGCGCGGCCATTTTGCGCTCGCCTTGATAGACCTGAATGGTCACGGCAGGCTGGTTGTCTTCTGCGGTAGAGAAGGTTTGTGACTTTTTGGTTGGAATCATCGTGTTTTTTTCGATGATTGCAGTCAACACGCCGCCCATGGTTTCAATGCCAAGGGTCAGTGGGGTCACGTCGAGCAACAGCACGTCTTTTTTGTCGCCAGACAGAACCGCACCTTGAATCGCAGCACCCGCGGCAACGGCTTCGTCTGGGTTGACGTCTTTGCGTGGCTCACGACCAAAGAAGGCTTCCACTTGGGCTTGCACCAATGGCATACGGGTTTGACCACCGACCAAGATCACGTCGCTGATGTCACCAATCGACAGGCCTGCGTCTTTGAGTGCAATTTTGCACGGCTCGATGGTGCGGGCAACGAGGTCTTCGACCAAGGCTTCGAGCTTGGCGCGGGTGATGCTGACCACCAAGTGTTTTGGACCGGTCGCGTCTGCGGTGATATACGGCAGGTTGACTTCGGTGCTGCTGGCCGATGACAGTTCAATTTTGGCTTTTTCGGCTGCTTCTTTCAGACGTTGCAAGGCCAATGGGTCTTGCTTGAGGTTAACGCCTTGTTCTGCTTTAAAGGTTTCAACCAAGAAGTCGATCAGGCGCAGGTCAAAGTCTTCACCACCCAAAAAGGTGTCACCGTTGGTGGCCAGCACTTCAAATTGTTGGTCGCCATCGACGTCTGCAATTTCGATGATCGAGACGTCAAAGGTACCGCCGCCCAAGTCATACACGGCAATTTTGCGGTCGCCTTCTTTTTTGTCCATGCCAAACGCCAACGCAGCAGCGGTGGGTTCGTTAATGATGCGCTTCACGTCTAGACCAGCAATGCGGCCTGCGTCTTTGGTGGCTTGACGTTGCGCGTCGTTAAAATAGGCTGGTACGGTGATGACGGCTTCGGTGACGGTTTCACCCAAGTAGTCTTCAGCGGTCTTTTTCATCTTTTTCAAGATTTCAGCCGAGATTTGTGGGGCGGCGAGTTTTTTGCCGTTGACTTCAACCCACGCGTCGCCGTTGTCAGCTTTGACGATTTTGTACGGCACCATGCCGATGTCTTTTTGTACCACGTCGTCTTGATAGCGACGGCCAATCAGGCGCTTGATGGCAAACAGGGTGTTTTTGGGGTTGGTGACCGCTTGACGCTTGGCGCTTTGACCGACCAGTACTTCGTCGTCTTTGTACGCGATGATCGACGGCGTGGTGCGTGCGCCTTCGGCGTTGTCGATCACTTTAACTTTGTCGCCTTCCATGACGGCAACGCATGAGTTGGTGGTGCCGAGGTCGATACCAATAATCTTAGCCATGTTGTAAAACTCCTAAAATGAGACAGGACAGTGAACTGCTTGTGTGTCGATATGCGCCTGTTATTGGCGTTTTCAAGCCAGTTTTACTGTCTTTTTTGCGGTTTTTGCCGCTTGAAATTGCAAAAAACCGCCCAAGAGCGGCTTTTTTGGGGGTTATTGACCGACCATAACCATGGCAGGGCGCAGCAGGCGACCATTCAGGCTATAGCCTTTTTGCAACACCACACCCACTTGGTTGGCAGGGGCGTCAGGGGCAATGCCTACTGCTTGATGCAGGTCGGCGTTAAAATCTTGTCCGGTGGGGTCAACCACTTGCACGCCGTGTTTTTCAAGCGCGGCCAGCATGGATTTTTGGGTCAGACGAATGCCTTCGACCAGTGGGCTTTCTTGATCGCCTGCAGCGGTAATGGCGCGCTCAAGGTTGTCGACCACGTCCAGCAAGCTGCCAGCAAATTTTTCGAGGGCGTATTTTTTGGCGTTGTCGGTTTCACGCTCGACACGCCGTTGAAAGTTATACATGTCGGCGTTGGCACGGGCCTGAATGTCTTTGACTTGGCTTTCAAGGTCGGCTACTTGGGCTTGCAATGCGTCGGTGTCGATAACGTCGACAACCCCGTCAGTCGCCACGCCTTCAAGGGCATCTGGGCTGTCTACAGGGGTGTCGTGTTGTGCTGGGTTGGACATGGATGACCTCCGTTTAAACATGTTGAACATAACCAGTCTCGTGCAAGGCACTGCTGTCTAATCCTGTGTGCATTGCTGGGGCTGAATACGCAAAATTCAAGGGATTGCACGCTGGGCACGCTGGTTTTCGTGTATTTTTGGTGGATGGATTCAGGGAATGACATCCCCTGCACAACGCATCACAACAACCCATCGGGTCGCTTTCGCATGCGTCCACCTCGTCATGAATTACTGACATCAGCCCTTGTCAAAAAAAACTGAACCAGACAAGATACAGCGGAGCATCAACAGCCCATGGTGAGGTTGTTGGTTCCCACTCATGTGTTGATACTGGTCCGTGCTGACGCTACGGCGATGGATGTCCAAGGAGAAAAACATGTCGTTATTGCCAAACGCCCTCACCGCGCGGATCAGCCGTGTTCAAGGCACTGCCGCCCGTGCGCTGGTTCATTTACCAGCGGCAGCCCAACACGCTTTAGCGCGTGCGATGGGCTACCGCAACCCACACGCCAACCTAGATCCCCATGTGCAAGTGCTGTTGGCCGTCCGACAACTGCAAGGCGCAGGGCAACTACTGGGCAAAAATACCGAAAAAAGCCGCCGACACTTTCGACAACAAATGGCATCGATTAGCGGTATGCCAACCGCTGTGGGCAGTGTGCGAGATTTTCATATCAATGGTCCTGCCGGTTTGATTGGTGTGCGGCACTATGTGCCTGCGGGTCAGCACGATGCCCTACCCTTGCTGGTGTTTTATCATGGTGGGGGGTTTATTGTCGGCGACCTCGACACCCACGACGAACCCTGCCGGATTCTGTGCGCCCAAGGCAACATGCAGGTATTGAGTGTTGATTACCGACTCGCCCCCGAACACAAAGCCCCAGCAGCAGTCGACGACTGCGTTGCAGCACTACGGTGGGCGCATGACCATGCAACAGCGCTTAAGGTTGACCCACGCAAAATTGGCGTGGGTGGCGACAGTGCGGGCGGTAATTTGTCAGCCGTGGTCAGTCAAATCACCGCAGGTACCAGCCATGCACCTGCGGCTCAACTGTTGATTTATCCAGTAGTCGACTTGGTTGATGTATACGCCTCCCATCAGACCTATAGTGCAGGCTTGTTTTTGAGCCAAGCCGATATGGATCAAGCCAAAGCCAGTTATGTACAGCACAGTGGTGTGCCGTTAAATGATGCTCGGATCTCGCCGTTACGCGGCACGCTGAGTGGCTTGGCGGCGGCATTGGTGGTGACCGCAGGGCATGATGTATTGCGTGACGAAGGCGAACTGTATGCCGAACGCCTGAAGGCAGCAGGCACACGCTGCACCCTAGAGCGCGTAGTGTCTCAGGGACATGGCTTTATGAATATCAGTAGTATTAATCCAACCGCTAAAGCCGCCACGGTTAAAATGGCCAAGGACTTCCGTGCGTTGCTGGATCAAGTCGGCCGGTAACACGAGGTAGGATGTCAACATCAACCGTCAGCCGCGCAGAGGCGTGTTCTGACGGTTTTTTTTGGCCTTAACCGCGCAACACTGCACCGGTCATCGCATCTCGAATTTGACT
>JBEANQ010000007.1:0-30708 GCA_041165345.1 Pseudomonadota bacterium | reverse complement strand
CTTCAAGTTGAACGATAACAGCGGCGCTAACCAAGGCGGTAGCATTGCAGTTGACAACATCACTTTGATCGATAGCACAGGCGGTCAATTGACCCTTGACTCCAGCATCGACGTTGTTGCTGGTGGCTTGCAAATCGTTTCTGGTGGTGCACCAATCGACATTCGCATGAGCGGTGTTAAGCTGGGCGCTACTGCTACAGCATTGTCACTGGGTGACGTAGAACTGGTTGGCGTTGATGCTGCCGGTACTGTTCTGACCATCGCTGGTCACTAAGTTGTCGTAATACGAAAAGGGCCAGTTCATACTGGCCTTTTTTGGGTCGGCACATCGGGCGTGCTGGCTGCTTTACCCTATTACTGTAATAACACTTTTAATCAAGTAAGGGATGTTGCTATGAAACTCGTAAACAAACTGTTGCTGGTCTCCGCTATTGCTGCGAGCAGCCAAGCATTCGCTATGGAATCCATGTCAGAAGCTGACATGAGCCAAACCACTGGTCAAGACGGCGTTACGCTGAGCATCAATCTGGTCAACGGCGTTAATGCGCAAATGTTTTTACATGACACAGATGGCCTAAAAGTTGGTGCAACAGCAGGTCCTGCTGGTGCGATTGTTTTTGGTGATGGTACAACAGCCGGTAACTTCAAAATTAGCAATGGTATAATCACCATTGATGTCGACGCGGATGGTGGTACTGGCGCTGCTGCTGCCACAGCTCCTATGCTGAACGTTAAAGTTGGTTTGCCAACCTTGACCATCACCACTGGTGATATCTCGGTTGCAAAATCGAACGGTTTCGGTACAGCTGTTACCAACAGCAAAAAAATCTTTAACAGCACCACAGTGACCTTGGGTGCAATGGATGTCAACATTCAGTTGGGTGCAGAAGCACAAGGCAGCATGTTAAAAATCACCAACGGCTCTATGACGGGTGGTTTAACACTCACCAACTTTGCAGTGTTGGATAACTATGACGTTGCAGCATCTCAGACCAACGTGGGTATTGGTGCAACAACGATCAAAATTAAAGACAGTGGTGCGGGTGCAAACTTGACTCTGGGTAGCATCAAAGGTGATGTCACCGCGGCCGCAGGCTTACAATTTACCTTGGCTAGCATTGGTGATGCAACCAACGGTATTGACGTACAAGTGACCGGTTTGAAACTTGGCGATCAAGCAGGTAGCTCTGTTGGCAACCTTGAAATGCGTGGTTTGAACATGAACGGTACCATTTTGGGTGTTAAAGGCCACTAAAATTACGTTGTTCACGTGTCTAGCAGGAGACAGCAGCCTCGGCTGCTGTCTTTGTCTGGTTCGCCGAGAGGCGGTGTTTATGGGCAAGGATGAGAGTCTATGAAAACAATCTGGATAATCCCACTACTCGCTGCAGCATTGCCTGCCTTTGCGATGGATGTGCTGGATGATACCCAACTTGCTCAATCGACTGGACAAGATGGTATTACTTTAACGATTCAGCCTAAAAGTGCGAATCAAGCGGGTTTAATCGGATTCTCTGATGCAGCATTTATTGATCGTGATGGATTAACCAGCACGACAGGTGCAAGCATTCTGAATGCTGGAACAGCAACGACCACCACTTACACAGGGGTAGGATCAATGCTAGTGAATATGCGTGCCAACTCAGGTATTCAGCTGCTTACAAGTACAGGTACATACTCTGTTGGCGCAATTACTGCTGATATTGATGTTGATGGTAGTGCGGGTCAAGGCAGTAAAGCTTTGCTGTATATGACCGTTGATCTACCTGCGGATGTAGTAAAAATTAAGGCGGATATTCAAGATATTTCCATTCGAGCTGATACATTGTCAGGATCGAATGTTGTAACAGGCAGCGTTGAAAAGCCAATTGTGCAATTTTCACAGGGTGTGGATTTCAATTTGGCATCACAGTTAAGGTTGGCTGTGGTGTTGGGTGCGGAAGGAACAGCAGCCAATATGAACCACTTTGTGACGTTGGTGAGTGCAAATTTTTCTTCTATCGATTTTGGAACAGTCACATTACCCAGTATTGGTGGCCTTGCTAATGAAAGTGGTCTGAGTGCGAAAGTGTCACTGACAAACTTAGATATGTCGGGTGCTTATTTAGATGTCACCAGCAGTGGTTTGACCTTTGGTAAAGCATCAATAGGCCCTTTTAATGCCACGATAACGGATGTGACTGCTGGTAGTACGGCAGCAACCGCATCAGCAACAGTGTTTAACGGAACCAATGTGGGAACGCTTGGTACATTGGGTGCAAATGGCATTACTGTGACCAATTTTAAAATGACTGTATCTGGTATGTAGTACTGGGTACGACACCAGCTAGGATGTATGGCTGGTGTTAAAAAAAACGTGTAATTGGTCATCAAACACGTTATCTTCGTTGGACAACGGACGCAGGCCGAAACGAAATATTCGAGCCTGATCTTCTCAGGACGGGCGACCTTCGGGTTGCCGAAAACTAGAACAAGCCCCCTATGCTGCTACTGACGCTCGGATCAGCGCTGATCTATCATTTCGCGACCCAGTCAATGGATATCGCGGACAAACCGGCCGGTTCTGTGTATTACACCGAGGTGGCCGATTCTCGTCACAATGCTTTTAGCCGTTTTCATCAACGCCCTGTCGAGATTAAACCACTCGTCGAGGCTCAATACCGTGGGATTGTCAAACAAGCCTATGATTATAGCTGTGGGTCAGCTGCACTGACGACATTACTCACAGGGTATATGGGACAAAAACTAGATGAGCGTCAAACAATGGACGGCTTGCTGAAGTATGGCGAGTACGACCGAATTGTTGAGCGTCGAAGTTTTTCATTGTTAGATATGAAGCGTTACGTCACAGCATTGGGTTTCAATAGCGGTGGGTTTAAAGGCACGTTCAACGATCTAACCACACTTGATAAACCTGCCATTGTGCCAATCGCTTATGCAGGATTTAAACACTTTGTGGTCTATAAAGCGCATCGAGATGGTCGTATTTTTGTGGCTGATCCTGCGCTAGGCAACATTAGCTTTAGTGATAGCCATTTTAAAGAAATTTGGGACAACAATACGCTGTTTATTATCATGCCAGAGGCAGGTCAGGAAACCACTGATTTGCTGACATTGCAGGATCAAGACATGCGTTATGTTGAGGATAGCATCATCAATCAATTTTCATTTGTTGATGTGCGTTACCCCACCTTAATGATGGAACACAACGCCGATCGGGCGTCAACGATGCAGCGGGTATTGGATGCTGATCCAAAGTCTGATACGTATCTTCAGCCGATTAATACGTCGTTGCGTTTGTACTACAAACGCAAGTAACAGACCTTTTCACGAACATTTGTCTCAAGGTAGATGACCATCATGCAAAAACACTGGAAAAATCGTACCGCCTTAGCATTGGGTATTCATTTGGTTCTGGCGGGCGTGTCGATGCATACTGCCTATGCGGCAGAAGGAGATACATCTTCTGCTGTTGTCGATACCAGTGCTACCAGTGCTACCAGTGAAGGCGCTTCCGTTGCAAGTGATGCACCAGTGAGCGCACCTGCAGACGCAGTACCCCCCAAGGTTTCTTCAACACCCAGTATGGTGCCTTCGGCAAAGGCCGATGCTAGCACTGCATTGAGTCAAAAAGACTCTGATGCGACCACACAAAAAAACTTAGATCAGGTGTTTAAAGCCACCGAAAAATCGTATTCATTGTTGCGTCAAGGGTCGTATTCGGCTTCTTACGATCTAGACTACACGTTCTATCGTGATAGCCGCTTGGATTTGGCATTAAGCGATGATAGTTCAACGATCAATCGTCTAAGAATTGAAGACGATGCACAGCATACCATTACCAACTCATTTGATATTCAGTATGGGTTACGTGACAACTTAACCTTGAGCGCATCACTACCTTTGGTTGCAAAGGCAGATGTCGCAAATGATCGCTCAACTGCTGGATTAGGTGATGTTGGTTTTAGCGCCCGTTGGGAGCCATTCCCTCTTGAGCGTGGCAAAATGCCGTTGATCGTATTTGGTAGTGTGTCCACCAAGACAGGTGACAGCCCATATCAAATTAATCCACTTAAAGATTTGGCCACAGGTAAGGGTTATTACTCCATTGGCGGTGGCGCTAGTACTCGTAAATTTATTGATCCCATCGTGTTGTTTGGTTCAGCCTCATTAAGCTATGGTTTCACTGAAAGTGGTTTAAATCAAAACCGTGGTGGGCGCTTATTGAAAGAGTTTGACCCAGGTATTACAGGTGGTCTGTCAATGGGTTTTGCTTATTCACTGAACTATGATGTGTCGTTAACCATGTCATATCAACAAAGCTTTGCTGCTCGTAGTGAGTTCCGCTTTGCACCAGATACGAACAATCCAACGGGCGCAATTTCACGCTCGGCTGATCAAACCAGTGCCACATTAAACATGTCATTGGGCGTACGTGTGTCACCCAAAACGATCGTCAATGGTTCGGTTGGCTTTGGTTTGACCGAAGATGCGCCTGATGTGTCCTTGGGGTTGTCATTCCCGCTCGATTTTCTCGGCTTTGGCCGCGAAGTAAAGTAAGGATAGGCGGGTATGAAGCTCAAGCTGCGACTGCAAGCGCTCGCGTTAGCGGTGTCCTCGTTTAGTTTATCTGGTCTGGCACATGCCCAGCTTGGACAAAACTTATCAGTTGATATTCGCGCCTTATCACTTGGCAATGCGGTGACTGCGGACCCTCCTGGTGTGAGTGCGATTCACTATAACCCTGCGGGTCTGACGCACATTCAGGGGCTGCAAACTGACGTACAAGGTTTGCTGGTCGATTTTAATATTCGTCGTGAGTTCTCAGCTCCCGCTGGGTTTGATGTTTTTGGTTACTCTGATGATCCTGTTGTGTGTAATGATGCACCGGATGATGGCCAAAAACTGTGTTCAGACTTTAAAGAATATGGGGTCAGTAAGGTTAATAGCCCGTCCTTGTATTTGCCATTTTTTCAAAAGTTTATTGATTGGCCGCGTGGTTTACCACTAGGTGCGCCGCTCGCTGGTGCCGCCTATCGGCCATCAGGCTCTAAAGTGACCTATGCGTCGGCACTGTATGCGCCTTTGGTCGCGGGCTTTAACCAAATTGAAGGTGACCCAGGCAACTTTATGGGCCAGCAAGTGGCTGTTGAGCGGATTACTTACTTATCGCCTTCAGCTGCTTATCAGGTGTCCGATAACCTATCGGTTGGGGCATCTGTTGGTTTGTCGTATCAGGCTGTTGCACTAAAAACAGACTTACGTTTTCCCAATGAGTTAATTGGTGTTTTACGCCTGATTGACGAAGAAATTTGCGCACCATTTAAAGAAAATGGCAGCTTTGTAACCGACTTGCTGTTATTTGGGATCTGTAATGCTGAGGAAGCAGTTGGACCCTTTAAAGCGTTTGGTAACTTAGATGTTGCGTTAGAACAAACGCTTTCTCCAACATATAACCTTGGTATTTTGTGGGAGCCAAATAACGATTTTGCATTTGGTATGGTGTATCAAAGCGCCAGCAAAATGAAACTAAAAGGTCGGTATAAAATTACCAACTACCCTGGTGGTCCTGAGCTTATTGCTGGATTAAACTCATCAGTAACCGGTAAAATTTTGGCCGCATTGTTAGGATTCCCAAGTTATATTCCAGATACTGAGACCGGTATGGTGTCTTTGGATCTTGAGTATCCAGCGCATTTTCAAGCAGGGATTAAATACAAACTGTTTCCAGAAATGCAGTTTAACTTTGATGTGGGATGGAGTGATTATGCTGCATGGGGGTCTTTCCCCTTTGTGTTTGATCGTGAGGTTTCTGCATTAAAAATTGCTAAGTTATTGTCCTCAGATATTACGGCAAATAGTTTGGATTTGCCGTTACAGTTCCAAAGTCCTTGGAGTTGGGGAATTGGCTGGGAATACAGCATGACAGATCGCCTCAAATTCCGCTTAGGATATGAGCCACGTAAAAGTGCGATTCCAGACGATCGCCGTAATCCAATGATTCCAATTAACAACACACAGTTATTTGCATCTGGTATTGGATATCGTTTTGACCCAGATACAGATATTGATTTGACGGCTGCTTTTTTGCGTAGCCGAGACAATATTCCTGCAAATACTAGTGGATTGGCGAACCAAACTGGAGTTGATAACCTCTTATTAAATCCTTATGCGGGTCTCAATATTAAGACCAGCACACGGATTGTAATTTTGGGTATTGCCTATCGGACACGTTGGTAAATTGTGATGTCTTTATCACGATGGGTCGTGTGGGGGTATTTCGCTCCTGCCATGATGCTGTGCTGTTTGCCTCAGGTGGTGCTTGCAGCAGATCGGGCGTTTTATACGATTGTGGGGCCTGATGGCCGCATGATGGTGATTGACAGAGAGTCAACACCTCATAAAGCACTTGAGCCTTCACTTCCATTGGTGCAGCCTGCGCCAACTGCTGCGCCAACTGCTGCGCCAACTGCTGCGCCAACTGCTGCGCCAACTGCTGCGCCAACTGCTGCGCCAACTGCTGCGCCAACTGCTGCGCCAACTGCTGCGCCAACTGCTGCACATCAGCAGGTGAGTGTGATTGATGGCGAGCGCTATATGGACAGTGAGTATCTTGAGCAGCATGAGTTTAATCTAGAGGGTCGCAAGCGTTTCTACGCGATTCAGGATGCAGATGGACACGTGGTTAACGTGGAGCGTGAAAAAGGCATTAACCAAGCGAGTTTACAGCTTCCTAGCGTGCCAACAGAGTTGATCTCGTTGGCAAAAAACTATCAACGCGTGCCTGCCAGTGATCTTCAGCAATTGACAGGCCAACAGTGTGTTTCTGCTAAGCCTCTCAAGCAAGCCAAACATTTGGGCGTAGATCCAATTGACTTGTGGCCTCGGCCAAGTTTTGAGCCTCATTTTGATTTTGTCTTGACGGAGCTTAAGCGACCCATTCAGGATCTTCGGTTAGTGTCGTATGCCTCGGGTCATCGCCATCCAACCTTCTATTGGCCTTTGCCAATCTTTTTAGATCGCAACGGGTGTGTGTTGGAAGGAGTGATGTCGTACCAGCAATCACAATTGGCCGCCACAGTATTACAACACTCAGCCTTGTTGGGTACCTTGCATGTGCCAGAAGGTGCAAGGTATTTGTTATTGACACCGTTGGCTGAGGCCGCAGACATGCCACAAGTGACATTGTCCGATCGTGGACAGTTGCGTTTGGTTCCACTTCGGCAATCCTCCCAACCTTGATGTATGGATGTAAGACATGAAAAAATATGGAATGGATCGGGTGTTTGCCCTAAGTGCCCTGTGTGTTGCATTAGTGGGATGTAGTGGTGGCAGTAATAATCTGAATAATCCAAGTTCAGCCAATAAGGTATCTCCTTGTTCGGGTTCTGATTGTGTACCCTTTGAATTTACTGATGATCCGGTTGTTGGTTTAAATTATACCTGTGGTACGGTTCAAAACGTGACTGACGCAACCGGTCTAGGGTATTGTCCCAATGATACCGATGTGACCTTGTATTTAAAGGCAGCACAAGGTACGCGTCGGGTTATTTTGGGTAAAATGCATGTTAATGCTATTCGTGCCAGTGACGAAGATGAGTCTTCAGGTGGCAATGCGCCTTTATTACGGATTACGCCACGCGATTTAGTCCCATCACCAACAACATTAACCACATTAGACGACAACAGCGTCAGTGCCAAAGTTGCGATCAATATTACACGTTTACTGCATGCCTTGCGTGAACGTAAAAAAGATAGCAATAATAATATTATGGCAGAGGAGTTAGAGCCATATATTAACAGTGCACCTGTCAATCGAATCGTGATTAAAGATGAGCTGAAAGTGGGTATTGATAAACTCACTGAAGATTTTGTTGCGACTGATTTTGGCCTCGATACATTAGAGACGAAGCTTGCACCATGGTTAACTGCCTCGAATTTACAACTGATTCCCGTTGATACTGCAAAATCTCGGTTAATGAAAACCTTACAAGGTTTAAAAGCAGGGTTATATACAGGCTCACCTGCAGTTTCAACACCAAATGTAGGAACCAGCGCGGGCTCAACTGTGATTAATGGCACAGTCTTTAATACCAGTACATTGGGATTAGGGGTTGAAGGGGTTGAGACCAACGACAATACCAAACGAACCACGATGGCCATTTATATGATGACGGACCGTAGTGGTGCGACCATTGGTCAAGGGTTGAAGTGGTCTGGTACAGCCACGACCTCAGAAACAGCGTATTCGCTATATTTGAAAGAAAATTTTGTCAAAATGCGTCCTGTTAGCCCAGAAGCAGGTTTTAATCCTGTGACCAATTATGTGAAGTCATTAAAGTGGGTGACAGAGGCTTCTAGCACCATTCCAAGTCAAACGATTGATATGTACCAAGGGCTATTGGTTCGTAATTTTGTGATGGCTGGTAGCGATCCCTTGTACCGTCGCTATACCTCACTTAAAGATGGGGTTGCTTTGCCTGATAAGGCGATTGGTATGTGGGTTCAGCCAGAGGCACAATCAGCTGATGGTCAGTTGATTACAAAGGAGCATCGTGGCACAGCAACCTTGACCAAAGGCAGCAGTGTTAATACGTTCTTAGACCGTACGGCATGGCGTACTAAAGATACCGTTACGTTTGGCAGTACGTATGTGTTTCCATTGCATGCAACGTTTACCTTCACCTATGGTGCAGGTACTGTTGGATGTGACACTACAGGGTGTACGGATTTGCCATCGTTGGGTGTCACGATTTTGGAAAATGGCGATATCATTACAGATCGCTCGGCCAATACAGTCGATAGTGAAGCAAACTGTAGCCCTGTGACTGATATGACCACACTCAAAGATGCCACTGGTGTGCAAGAGTATCGGATTGGCACTGTGCGTGCTGCCTATCCGATTGTAGCGAATGGAAATCAGTTGTTTATTAGCCCAATGATTGTTTTGTCTGGCGCACAATTTGGGGCGCTAGATGGTATACAAATTGGCACTGTGGTCTTGGCACCACGAGTCAAACTGAATGTCACGCCACTGGCATCTGCCATTGCGGGTCAGGTTGAAACCCCCTTGCTGGTTGTAACCAATGCGAGCACTGAGGCTGCAAGTGCCACAGGCACTGCTGATGCCGTGTGGGCTAACGTGTATAATGCGTTTTTAACCGTTAAAACTGACCCAACGGATGCCCAAAAAGCCTTGGCTAAAAAAGCCCAAGGGGTTCTAAAGGCAGCGGTTTCACCGTGCTTCTCGATCCAAACAAAATCGTGATGATCTAAACTTCGCTGAACTTCAAAACAGACCCTAAACAGGGTCTGTTTTCATTTTCGCCATAAAACATTGAGGTTTAACCCTGAGTGGCACTCAGGTGGACGTTACCCTTGCTCCATGTGCTGTTGAATAATCGACCGTGGTGTGCCGCCTTGGCTTGCTGCCGAAGTAAACGACTTGAAGCTTAAGACTGCTGTCAGTGAGCGAAAACCTCAGGTATGCGCTCATAGTCACCAGTAAATCGTTTAGAACGAGATAGCCAACCCAGTGTTTTCTTAACAATCCAACGTTTGGGTAATATCTTAAATCCTGCTTGACCATCTCATTGATTGATAAGAATTTCAATTAAAAAAATTACCATATATCAAAAAAATATGTGAGTTCCCCCTGTTTTTATGGGGCGGTAGTCAGGTGTGTGATGACGTGAAAAGTGATTTATATTTGTTATAATATAACGTATCATTTGTGGGTCGTCTGGGTGGCGATGCTGACAGTTTTTTGAACAGGTAGATTAAACATGCAAATAAGTCGTGCCGTTTTTGGATTAATCGGACTGTTAGAGAGCATTGCAGTTCATGCAGAAGGGGTAGAGCCGCTCACGCCGAGTACGACGATTAACACGGCGGTTGATAGTGCAACGGCATTTAACCCCAAATTGTCTTTAATTTTAGACGGTGGATACCATCATCAAGGTGCTGTCGATGTGCTGAAGGTGGGTAGTGCGTTTGCTGCTCATGATGATGACGTGCATGTTGATCCGGACAATGGCCTGACTGTTGGTGAAAGTGAGTTGGTGTTGTCGGCGACCATTGATCCGTATTTTGATGGTTTTTTAAATATGGCCTTTGAGGGTGACACGGTTGAGGTTGAAGAGGCATGGGCGCAAACGCGTCTGTTGCCCAATGGCCTGCGCCTAAAAATGGGTCGGTTTTTGAGTGGGGTGGGCTATCGCAATGCTCAGCATGCCCATGCGTGGGACTTGGCTGATGCTAGTTTACCGACTGTGGCATTTTTAGGTGAACATGGTCTAAATGACAATGGTGTTCAGGTGACGTGGCTACCCGATCTACCAATGTATGTGCAATTGGGTGCAGAAGTGCTGCAAGGTCACGATCAGACGCGTTTTGCGGTACAAGCCGATGATGACAGCAAAGCAGGTTTTGATCGCACGGTTGAGACGCAATCAGGCCCGCGTGTGTGGACGGCTTTTGCCAATGTCGCTCCCAATTTGCCGATTGGGTATGACAACCACGCGTTGCAATTGGGGGCATGGCTGGCGCAGGCACGGCAGTTTGTGCAGGTCTCGGGTGACGATGACAGCGCTGTGTTGTTGGCGGGGGATCAACAGCTGTATGGCCTCTCTGCGGTGTACAAGTGGGACAGTCCCAAGCCTGCGGGTCAGGGTGATGTCAAAGTGGTGGCCGAATGGATGTATGCCCATAGTCAGGCAGGTGTGGTGGGCACAGGTACAGCCGTTGGCAAGTCATTAGGTCAATCTGTTGATCAGCACCAACAGGGTTACACACTAGAAGCCCTATGGGGTGTTGCCCCGCGTTGGCAGCTCGCGACCCGCTGGGATGGCTTAAGTCGGGCGCGTTTGCAAGATGGCGCAGAGTCGGTGAATGTTGATGCCAGCCAGCGCGCCACGGTGGCGTTGAACTATCTGCCCTCGGAGTTTTCGCGGTTACGCTTGCAGGCGTCGGTCGCCTCATTGGCGCAGGTTGAGCCACTGCGTGATGCCCGTTGGGCGCGCTCGGTGCTACTGCAATACACCTTTAGTTTGGGGCCGCATGGCGCTCATGCGTTTTAATCAGGAGTGTCTGGCATGAACAGAACAATCACACCGTGGGTATGGCTCAAACAGGTGTTGAGCCTGAGTGTGTTGGGGGTGATGTCGATCCCTGCATGGGCGCAACTGAATGTGGTGACCACCACCAGTAGTATGGGCATGTTGGCGCGTACCGTTGGCGGCGCATGGGTGCAGGTGACCGAGCTAGCACCGCCTGATCGGGACGCCCACACCGTGCAGGTGAAGCCCTCAATGATACAAGCGGTGCGGCGGGCGCAAGTGGTGGTGTCAGTGGGAGCAGAGCTTGAGCAAGGTTGGTTGCCATTGGTGATTGATAATGCTGCAAATCCACCCGTGCGTGCAGGCCAAAATGGTTATTTTGAGGCCGCTGCCCAAGTGACGCGTTTGGACGTGCAAGGGGCAGCAGGCGCCGACCGCGCCCGTGGTGATGTGCATCCGTTGGGCAATCCGCATGTGCAGTTGGATCCGGTCCGAATGGGCGTCATTGCCCATGCCTTGGCACAACGGCTGGCGTTGCTAGACCCCAACCATGCGGCGCAATTTAAAGCCAATGCGCAAGCGTTTGATCAATTGATACAACAACACATGCCACGTTGGCAAGCCAAGACCCAAGGTGTTGCAGGGGTATTGTTGTATCACCATGATGCCAATTATTTGTTAAACCGTTTGGGTGTGCCAATTTTGGGCTATATCGAGCCTATGGCGGGTATGCCTCCTACAGCGCAGCATATTGCGGCGTTGGTCGGGCAGTATCGGGGGCAGGCTGGGCAAGTGATTAGCATGACGTATCAAACGAATGGCGGCATTGGCACATTGGCGCAAGCCTTACATTGGAATGCCAGCGCGTTGCCTGCCGATGTGCCCACGGGTGCAACAGCCGGTCAATATGTGCAGCTGATTGACCAATGGGTGGCGGTGTTGAGTCAGGTTCGATGAATGCCATCACGCCGTATATCACCGCCACTGAACTGGTGGTGGGCTATGCCCATCCGTTGCATCAGCCGGTGAGTTTTGGTTTGGCTGCTGGCGATTGCCTCATGTTGCAGGGTGATAACGGCAGTGGCAAAAGTAGCGTGATCGCCGCCTTGGCTGGCGATGCGCGAATCTGGCAGGGTCAGTTGGTGGTGGCGCACGGCGTGAGCATGGCGCATCAGGCGCAACAACCGGTGCAGCGGCAAGGATTTCCATTGTCGGTGCGGGAATATTTGCGTTTGGCACAGGTAGATCTGTCGGGTTTGCCCGACCGTTTGCGCCGTGTGCAGTCGTCAGTGGTGGGGCGGTTGTCTGGGGGGCAATTGCAACTGTTGGCGATTTGGGCGGCGTTGGCCGGCCCTGCCACAGTGGTGCTGTTGGATGAACCCACCAACCATTTAGACCAGCATGGCCGTGCGTGTGTGGCCGACTGGCTGCAACAGGCCAGACGACCCGAGCAAGCACTGCTATTGATTTCACATGACACCGACTTGCAGGCGTTGGCGACGCAACAGGTGCAGATGATCGCCGCAGGACATGTTGCACATGACTGACTTGACGACGTGGTTATGGCTAGACCCGTTGTTTCGCTGGCCGTTATGGGCGGGGCTGTGTGCGGGTGTGGTGTTGCCGGTGTTGGGGGTGTTGCTACAGGCGCGCCGTGAATGGCTGGCCGCGCTGGGCGTATCGCATGTGAGTGCTGCGGCGCAATTGCTGGGCACGGTGTGGCATTGGGGGCTGTGGACGGTGATGGGTTTTTCGACCCTGTTGGCGGTGGCCGTGCAAGCCTTGTTGCTGCGACGCGGCAATATGGGCTATGCCTTGATGATGCTGTTGGGGTGGTCGGCGGTGTATGTGTTGGCGGCCAATAGTGCCGTGGGTGAGTCTTTTGCCCATGCGCTGAGTGATGGCCAACTGCTGCTGGTGAGTCCGGCGTTGGTGGGGCTGTTGCTAGGCGCGTCGCTGTTGTTGTTGGTGTTGTTGCCGGCGTGGGTACGGGTGTTGGTGGCGCATGAGTTTTTTCCGCTTAATGATGCGCTTAATCGCAGTTCGTTTAAGCGTTGGCAGGCGGTATTTTATGCGGTGACGGCTTTGTTGTTGACGGTGTCGGCGGCCACGATGGGGCTGATGGCCAGCTTTGCCCTTGTGTTGGTCGCGCCGTTGGTGGCGTTTCGGGTCTGTACGTCGTTGTCGGCGGCGTTGTGGTGTGCTGCGGGGATTGGCGGGCTGGCCGAGTGGGTCAGTTTTGTGTTGAGTGTGCAGTACGACCAACCGTTTGGGGGCGTGGTGGTGGCCTTACTGTTGTTGCTGTGGGGGCTTGTCGAAGGCGTGGCCAGCCTGCGTGAGCGTCACCGCGCGCAGCGGCAACACCCATAACGTCGTTTGGGTTGCGTGGTGCGGTGACTCGCTCCAACCTAGCGGGGTGGGCGAGGCATCAGCCTTCATGTGCGGGTTAGGGCAAGGTGCTGTCGATTGGCCCGATGGTTTCGAGGTGTTGTGGAAACACGCCGGTTTTGCGGTCGGCAAAATAATGCCGCAAGGTGCGTTCAATGCTTGGAAACGCCAGCTCTGCCCACGGAATATCGGCTTCGCTAAACAGCGCACATTCTAGGCTTTCATCCCCTGCACCATAAATGCCATCTTGCACGTTGGCTTTAAACAACATGTAAATTTGACCAATGCGCGGAATGTTATAGATGCAATACAGCTGTGGGTCGCTGACCTGTGCTTCGGCTTCTTCCCATGTTTCGCGGGCGGCTCCAGCCTCTAGGGTTTCGCCGTTTTCCATAAAGCCAGCAGGCAGGGTCCACAGGCCATAACGCGGTTCAATGGCACGTCGACACAGCAAGACTTTGTCTTGCCACAGTGCCAAAGCGCCACAAATAATCTTTGGGTTTTCATAGTGAATATAGTCACAACGACCACAGACAATCCGTTGACGTTGATCGCCAGCGGGGATTTCAAGATGAGTGGCGTGGCCACAACGCAAACAAAAAGACATGAACGTCAGCAAAGCGGTGTTGGAGTGAACTGAGCATAGCGCAAAAGGCGGTCGACCACATCTGGTACAAAGCCAAATGAGGGGGTAAGCTGGACAGATGAAACTCATTCGCTCTCGGCGCAGACGCCCAACCACGCGCCCTGTCAACATGCCGCTGTTGGCACGTTTAGAACAAGGACTGTCTTTTTCGCCCCATCCATCACGGGCGGACGCATCGGTATTGCTGGCCTTAACCGATGAACCAGAACCGCGCCTGTTGCTGACCCGTCGCTCGAGCCGAATGAACAGCCATGCCGGTGAGGTGGCTTTTCCAGGTGGCAAGCGTGATGCTGCTGACACCAGCAATATTGTGGTGGCACTGCGTGAAGCCTATGAGGAAACCGGCCTAGATCCGTTTTCGGTGCGGCTATTGGGCGAATTGCCCTCGCAACGGGCGCGTAGTGGTTTGCGGGTCAAGCCGATCATTGGCATCATTCCAGCCAATCCAGCGTTGATTGCCCAGCCTGATGAAATCGACCGCATTTTTTTTGTGCGCTTGTCTGATTTTTTGCATTACCCACCGCAACCGCATCCGGTGCGTATTCATCAACGCGAGCTACATGTGCCCAGTTTTCAAGTCGAAGACGAAGTGGTGTGGGGCCTAACCGGTCGTATTTTGGTGGCCATGATTGAGCGTGGCTTGGGTCAGCGCATTGATTGGCCGTTGTTTTTAAGGCGTCGCTAGCCCACGGTTAGCGCGATGGTGGGTGTGTTTAAACCTTTCATTTTTATCACTGTAAACGAGATTTGCCATGCTGTATGCCTTACACGACCTTTGCCCGCACACGACCATCACCCCATGGAATGGCTGGGTTGCCGACAGCGCCCGTGTGATTGGCAATGTCCAATTGGGGCAGTACGTCAGTGTGTGGTTTGGTGCAGTGGTGCGGGGAGATAACCACCTCATCACGCTGGGTGATTATTCAAACGTGCAAGAAAACGCCGTGCTGCATACCGATTCGGGCATTCCGTTGGTGGTGGGGCAGTATGTGACCATTGGTCATCAGGCCACGTTGCATGGCTGTACCATTGGTGACAACAGCCTGATTGGTATCAATGCGGTGGTGCTAAACGGTGCCATCATTGGCAAAAACTGCATCATTGGTGCCAATGCGCTGGTACCAGAAGGCAAAGTGATTCCAGACAACTCGATTGTAATGGGGTCACCGGCCAAAGTGATTAAACCTGCCGATGAACGCATTGAACACATGCTGCGCGCCAGCGCCTTGCATTATGCGGCGCATTTTGTACAGTTTAGAGACGCGTTGACCCCCATCACCTTGCCGTAAGGGCAGGGTGTGGCTGTGCCATTGGTCTGTTGTCCGGTGGCATTGGCGTGGATGTCTGACAATTCACGTCCTTGTCATCAAGGCATGGTCTTATGATAGCGCCATTGGGTTTTCGTCCTATTCGAGCTGGAATCTTGCCATGCTGCCTTATTCTGTCCGTTTACGCGCCCTGTCTGCACCGTTGCACCATCCGTTGTCGCATTTTGTGCCGGTTCAACGGGTTCGCGCCCGAGTGATGCAGCAGTTTGACCAACACATAGACCAACATCGTGACCGTATCGTCGAAGGCCAACGTCGCCTTGATGAACTTTTAGATACCGCCCGCCGTCATTCAGAAGCACAATCGCCCCGTATCCACGAACCGCTCGAACAAGCCATTGATTGGTTTGATGACCTGCAATCTCGGCTTGCTGCACAATTAATTCCCACCATTGTGGCGCGTCAAAGTCCGTGGTGTGGCAGTGTCGATAAACGCTTAAAAGGGTTGGCCAAAACCCCTGCTGCACCTGCATTAACCCCACGCACCTTGCAGCAAAATATGAGCGCCTTGTTGTATTCACAAGTGGCGCAAACCGTGGCGCGTTATCCGTCGATTGGTCCGATGACCGATGAGCAATACCGCGTCATGCCCAAGCCCTATCCGCAGCAAAACATGTCCGGATCGTTGGGGCGTTTGACTCGTTTGCCCGCCGAATGGCGCGAAACCCGTGAGCGGATGCAACGTCAGGTAGACCGCTTGGTTGGTGTGCGACCGGTGCAAGATGTCTGGGAAACCTCGTTTCCTGAAGACGAACGCTAAGCGCCACGGCTTTTTTTTGTGAACTCATTTTTGTTCAATCGCCCAGATATTCTGGGCTTTTTTGTACCTGATCGGGCAGGTCTGGTGGGGGTGGGCGCTTGATGTGCGGTGCCGCTGTGCTATGTTAAGCCGCACCATAGAGTGCTGTACCGCAGGCATTCATGGATTTGATCAGGAGAAAAAAGGTCATGGCGATTAATCTGCAAAAAGGCAATAGCATCAATTTAAACAAACAAGAACCCAGTCTGCGCCGTGTGCGGGTTGGGTTGGGCTGGGAGTTGCCCGCCAGTACACCACCACTAGACTTAGATGTGTCGGCATTTGTGTGCCGTCTGAATGCCCAAAACGAACCCAAATTAGTCAGCGAAAGCCACTTTATTTTTTATAACAACAAAAGCACGCCCAACGGTAGTGTCCAGCATTCGGGTGATAATCGCACCGGTGCAGGCGAGGGCGATGACGAAACCCTACAGGTTGATTTGCAATCGCTTGAAGCCGATGTGCGTGAAATCTCGTTTGTGGTCACGATTCATGATGCCGCTGAGCGTCGTCAGCATTTTGGCTTGTTGCGCAGTGCCTACATTCGGTTGTACAACGAAGACACCGGCGCCGTGATCTGCGAGTACGACCTCGACGCCGAATTTAGCAGCGAAACAGCGCTACAAATTGGCTCGATTATTCGTAACACTGCCGGACAATTTGAGTTTCATGCGATTGGCGCAGGTTATAACCTTGATTTGGGTACGTTTGTGCAAGGGTATCTCTAACGTGATCGCACAGCCGCTACAGGTGTCGAGACAGGCATGATCAAAACGTTTCATGATCAAAATCGTCCACAGCCCGCCGCTGATGCAGTGGCAACGGGCGTGCCTGCACCGCTGTTTACGGGTGCAGTGACCCATCAGGTTGACCCTGTATTGGCCGCGCGTTTAGACGCTGTGGGCGGGTTGTCGCTGTTGCCCACCAGTCCTGCCCGTATTGCGCTCCTGTTGACGCAACTGCCCAACATGGACGCCAGCGCTGCCTTGCAATTGGGGCAAGCGCCTGCCGAGCTACTCAACCGTTTGATTGATGACGCCTCGCACCTGATGCTGCATCCGACCTTGCAAGAGATTCGGCAATTGCTCGACCGCATTTTGGCCACATTGGCGGCCTTTAGCGCGCCGTATCAACGCAAAACCGGTTGGTTGAATCGCCTGTTGGGGCAAGACGCCCCTGCGGTATTGACCCAAGAGCAATACCTCAACACGCGGATTGCTTTGACCCGTTTGCTTGAGGGCTTGCGACCCCATTTGGCGCGTCTGCCGACCTTGCGTCAGCGCTTGGTTGACCTCAAAGACGCCAGCGGACGAACCCGCCATCAGTTTGATGAAATCATCGCCGCAATTTTAATCCACCTTGAAGACCACCCCGATACCGCCAGCAACGCAATGACCGAATCCATCTCGGCACGTCTGTCGCGGCGCTTGGTCACCTTGCGTACGTTGGCAGACTCCTCGTCGTTGCAAGTGCGTCAACTTGAGGTCTCGATTGAGCAGCTACACCAACTGCAAGAGCGTTTAAATGACGTGCAACAGGTGATTTATCCGCTGTGGCAACAACAATGTATGGCCGTGCTGTCGGGTCAACAGCAGCAACATGCGCTCGATGGTTTTATGCAGGTTCAACAACAGTTTATGGACAGCTTAAGTCAATCGGCCAATCAGTTGCGTGGATCATCCACCCCACCTTAACCCCATTCACCCTCAAAATTGCACAAGGAACGCCACCATGAGTACCTTTAAACCCAATAGTCCGTTTAACGCCCACACGGGCAATCAACCGGCAACCCCTGCGGCCGACCAACTCCAGCCGCAAACCCAACAACCAGCGGCAGCGTCGATTCAAACCTTGACCGCGCAAGCCAACCCATTGCCCATGCCCACACTGCAAGCGCAATACCCTGCACCCGTCAGCACCATGGCGCAGCCGACACCGCCCGCTCCAGCGTCGACGCTAGGTGCATTAACCCCCACGCATGCCATTGACACCGATGCCGACATCGCCCGTGAGCTGGCCGAGCTGCAACTGCCTGCGCATCTGATTGGCAACGTGCGCCAGTTGGTGGGTCAATTGGACTTGGTCAATAATCCGGCACAAGTGAGCGAATTAGGCCGTCAAAGTGGTAGTAGTATTGCAGGCTATGCCGACCATATTTTGCAACAAGTCAAACAAAGCGACATGGGTGAGATGGGTGACAAGCTGGGTGAAGTGGTAGTACAAGCCAAATCTCTGAACCTCTCAACCTTAAGTGATAGCCGCTCCAAAGTACCGTTGTTTGGTGGATTGATTGATAAGTTTAATAATCATAAAGAAGGTTTTGTGCTGAAGTTTCAAAGTGTTGATCAGCATATTCAAAAACTGATGAAAGAACTCAATACCAGCGAAACCACACTGGTCACCCGTAATCAAACCCTCGAACAAATGTTTAACCACACCTTGCTTGAGTTTGAGCAACTGGGCGTGTCGATTGTGGCAGGCAAAATTAAACTGGCCGCGTTAGAGCAACACATCAACCAACGTTTGGCTGACACCCCACAGCCTAGCCCGCAAGAGGCACAAGCCATTAGCGACCTGAAGCAATTGGCGTCGCGGCTTGATAAGCGCGTGGGCGACCTGAATGCGTTGCAGATGTCGGCTATGCAAACCCTGCCGATGATCCGCATGATTCAGCACAACAACCAAACGTTGGTCGAAAAATTTCACAACGTGCGTGAGCTGACCCTACCGGCATGGAAGCGTCAGTTTATGCTGGCTGTGTCGTTGATTGAGCAAAAAAAGGCCGCCGACTTGGCGCAAACCATTGACGACTCCACCAACGAGTTTTTGCGCAAAAACGCCGAACTGCTCAAGCAAACCTCCATCAGCACGGCGCGTATTAATCAACGTGCAGTGATTGATGTCGAGACCCTTGAGCAAGTGCAGCGCACCCTGATCTCGACCATTGAAGAAGTGCAGGATATTCACCGTAAAGGCTTTGATAGCCGCCGTGATGCCGAAGTACGGATTCGGGGCTTGCAGCAAGAGTTAAAAAACCGCTTAACCGAACGCAGCAGCTGATCGTATTGGATGAGCCAAGAGAAACCGGCCAATGTGTCGGTTTTTTGTGATATTCGCGTCTGTATATAAAAAGTCGGGTTTTGATATAGCGTAAAAACAGCAATGGTGGCGTCATCATCTGATGAGACAGACATTCTTTTCAAATGAATCACAACAAGCGTTATGATGGTTTTATAGCATTTTGCGATATTGAAACATGCATGTGATTACTCACTCTCGAATTGTGGAAGCGATCGCGCGATGGCCTCAGGCTGCAAGCGCCTTAGATGGTTGGTATCGCCTGATGAAAGCGAATGAGCCAGCAGATTTTTCTTCAATGAAACAGTTGTTTCCTGCTGTGGATAAAGTGGGGAGGTTTCATATTTTTGATATTGGTGGTAATAAAATACGATTGATTGCAGTCGTGATGTATCAGGCGAAGCGAGTGTATATTCGGCAGGTGTTATCGCACAGTGAGTACGATAAGGGTCAGTGGAAGGAGGGCTAAACATGAATGCAATCACGAAACAAGCGATTGAGCACTGGCGTTACGTTGCGCCATTGCTGACCAAACCAGACAGTCTCGCTGATTTTAATGCATTGGTTGACGCATTAGATGAGTTGTTAGATATGGTGGGGGATGATGAGTCGCACCCCTTGATGGGCTTGATTCATCAGCTTGGCGACTTGGTGTCAGACTATGAATGCCAACATCAGCCCATGCCGCCAGTGGACGGCCAAACGGCGTTGGCTTTCTTGATGGCGCAACATGGCTTGGGGCAGGGTGATCTTGCCGACGTTGCACCGCAATCGGTCGTGTCTGAGCTGTTGAGTGGTAAACGCCGCCTGAATATTCGTCACATTAAGGCGTTGTCGAGCCGCTTTCAGGTCTCGACGGATACCTTTTTTTAAACCTGATGCTTTTTAAGCGTAAGGCATCTTCTTGATCATGCTGAGGTGTTGGGCGTGTTTTGGTTGATAAAGTCATCGGCATTCGGCCAATGTAGGGCAAGGGCGTGGCGTGCATCAAGCCAGTCACGTACCGCAGGACTGTGCAGAAAGGCGGCTTGCAGATGCGGCCACTCCGACTGATGCATCAACAGGCATAAGTTTTGCCGCCGAACGCCATCATGGGCGACCACCAGCCGTGCGGCATGGGGGTTTTTGTGCTGATGCTGTTGCAGTGCCGTCCATGCCGCGTCAGCAAAACCGGTGGGGTAGCGCAGCATGTCACAGGGCATCACCACCAGCCATTCTTGCTGGCAGGTCGGAACACCCGCCAGCAAACCGGCCATCGGTCCGGCGTAGGTGTGCGGCAACCGGTGTTGCCCTTGGTCACTGACCACCCGCCCATACTGTGCATACTGTTCGATATTGCGGTTGCAACTGATCACCCG
Organism: Pseudomonadota bacterium; assembly: GCA_041165345.1. Lineage (GTDB taxonomy): Bacteria > Pseudomonadota > Gammaproteobacteria > Pseudomonadales > Moraxellaceae > JBBKWH01. Next base: position 10,054 of record JBEANQ010000007.1, on the reverse strand, counting down.
ATCAACCACCTGTACGGGCAGCCGTGCCATGACGTGTTCTAGCATGGGACGACCCTCATGCACCACCAAGCCTTTATCAAGCCCACCCATGCGACGGCCTTCACCACCGGCCAAAATGAGCGCGGACAGCGGGGGAAGTGGGGGCGATATCTGCATAAGTCCGTCGATTCCGATTGAAACATCACAGGCTGCATCGTATAACACGCGCTGACTCTAAACTGTAGCCATCTGCGAGGTCTCTTGATGCTGCTGGCGCTTGAAACTGCCAATGATCAATGTTCTGTGGTGCTGTACGATGGCAGCGGGATTCGGGCGCGGCGCTTTGATGCGCGGGCGCGTGAGCAAACCCGTTTGCTGCTACCCATGATCGACGAGGTGCTGGCCGAAACCGGTTGCACCCTTGCTGACCTCTCTGCCATTGCCTTTAGCCGTGGGCCGGGTTCATTTAGTGGCGTGCGCATCAATGCCGCCGTGACCCAAGCCTTGGCGTGGGCGCATGACTTGCCTGTGATACCGGTATCGACTTTGCAAGCCTTGGCGCAAGCGGCGCATGAGCAGCAGGGGTTGACGGACGTGGTGGCCGTGTTAGATGCGCGCATGAACGAAGTCTACGCGGCGGCGTATCAGCAAGATGCCACAGGGCTGATGCAGCCGTTGGGTGCCGAGCAATTGGCTGGCTATGCTGCGGTGCAGTTGCCACCCGCTGCGGTGCTGGCAGGCAGTGGCGTCGACCTCGTACAAGCCGACGGCATTGTGGCACGTTACCGTGACGTGTCCGCCAATGCCGACCAGATTGCCCGTTTGGGTTGGGCGGCGTTACAGGCGGGTTTGACTGTGTCCGCAGCGCAGGCGTTGCCAGTGTATTTACGTGATGATGCATGGAAAAAACTAGAGGCTCAACGCGCCCTCAGGTTGTCTTAAGCTTATGTGGCGATGATGGGGTGATTCTTTTGAACAGTAAGGCGAATGTATGAGTATTTGGCTGTTGATCCAAGCATTTATCATGGGTTTGGTCGAAGGCATCACCGAGTTTTTGCCCATATCGAGTACCGGTCACTTGATCCTAGCAGCGCAATTGCTAGATTTTTGGACACCCGAAAAACGCGAATTGTTTGAAGTCGCGGTACAGATTGGCGCGATTGCAGCCGTGATCTATGAATACTGGGGCAAACTCTGGGGCGCGTTGATGGGTGCGATTCGGGCTGAGGCGGACGGGCTACGCTTGGTGTTTGGCCTGCTGATCGCCTCCGTCCCGATTATGATCTTGGGTTTAACGGTGGGCAGTCAGATCAAAGCCTATTTGTTTAATGCCAATACTGTGGCGATAGCCTTGATTGTGGGCGGTATCATTATTTTGTGGGCAGAAAAACGCCAGCCGCTCATCACTGAACACACCGTTGAGCAAATCGGCCTGAAAAAAGCCGCCCTGATTGGTTTGATTCAATGCTTGGCCTTAGTACCGGGTACGTCGCGTTCAGGGGCAACCATCATTGGCAGTGTGCTGATGGGAGTGTCACGCACTGCCGCTGCAGAATTCTCGTTTTTTCTGGGTATTCCGGTGTTGATGGGAGCAGGGTGTCTTGACCTGTATAAACACCATCATCTGTTGGTGGGTGCTGATTGGTCGGTGTTGGGCGTGGGCATGATCACGGCGTTTGTCTCCGCCTTGCTATTGATTCGGGCGTTGATTCGCTATGTGTCTAAACACGATTTCACCGTGTTTGCATGGTATCGCATTGGCTTTGGCACCCTGATTTTGCTGACCTCCCTGACAGGCTGGGTGCATTGGTAAATGCAACCGACCGTCTTACGGAGTGTGCATCAATCACAAGCAGTTGCCGAGGCATATCAACAACACTTGCGCGATTGGCAGATCGACTGTCCACTGATCCTGCACGATGAGCCGTTGAGCGCCCGTCAATTGCGTCAACAGCCCGAACTGGCTTTGCTGTGCGATGACGGTGGCCTTTGGTTGGCCGCCGACGGTATGCGAATGCAGCCTGATTGGGTCGGTCAATTGGGGCGGCTTAAACGAGCCAGCATTAAAAACGAGCTGGCCGCACGTGCCTGCCAGTTAGAGCGCAAGCCCGTGTTGATTGACGCCACCGCAGGGTTGGGGCATGACGCGCTGCTGATGGCATGGTTGGGCGCACGGGTGCAATTGGTTGAGCGGCATCCGGTGCTGTGGTTGCTGTTGCAGTCGGCGCAACAGCAGGCCGCGCAACATCCCGAGCTTGCCGAGGTCATGACCCGAATCGAGGTGATTCATGCAGATTCAGCCACCTATTTACAGCAAGCACAGGCCGATGTGGTGTATTTAGACCCCATGTTTCCCAAAGCAGTCAGTCAAAAGCGTGCGCCCTTGGTCAAAAAAGAGATGCAAATTTTACATCGTCTCTTAGATGACGACCTCGACCTCGGTGATAACCTGCTGGCCGTGGCACGTCAGGCGGCGGCACGGGTGATTGTCAAACGTCCCCGTCATGCGCCTGCTTTGGCACAGGTAACGCCCGACCACAGTTGGAGCGGTGATGCCTGTCGTTTTGATGGGTATTTTGCTGCCAGTTTGGCGCTTGAGTCTGCGCCATGACCGACATTTGGCAGCGCTTTGACCATGCGGCAGCCACCTACGACGCGGCCAGTCTGTTGCAGCAGCAGTCAGCGCATGCCTTGTTAAATTGGCTGCACCATAGTCACACCGTGCAAGGGCAAGTGTGGCTTGACGCCGGTTGTGGCACCGGTTGGATGACCCGTCGGCTGGCCGCACAGGGCGCACGAGTCTGGGCGGTAGACCGTGCCTTAGCCATGCTGGACGGCTTGCGTCATGAAGACGATATTCAAATCATTTGCAGTGACTTGCGCCAACTGCCCATGCCTGATGGCATGTTGGATGGCGTGATCAGTAATTTTGTCCTGCACTGGCTGGGGGTGGACATTCTGCCCGAGCTGTTGCGGGTGGTGCGTCCAGCGGGTGAGCTGTGGTTGGCGATTCCAGTACAAGGCTCTTTGGCCGATGTGCAGCAGCGCTTTGATGGATTTCCGGTGTTTGATTTTTTACCCGAACAGGCATGGCTAGACGCCACCGACCACACCCGCCAAGACCATCAGATCATCACCGTTCGGCAGACGTTTGCTCATTTGCACGCCCTGTTGCAGGCATTGCGTCAGATGGGTGGTGACCGCACGGCACGGCCAGACCATCAACCCAATGCCCCGCAATTACGGCGTTGGCTGATGGATCGCCAGCCGGTTGATTTAGATTTTCGGGTGTTGATGCTGCGCTTGCGTGTGCCCGTTGTGCAACAACCCCATGGCGATGGCGCTCCTGATGATTTTGCCGCATGGCTAGACCAACGCCGTGCAGACCCCCGTTTTGAATGAGACCCCAACAGGGATGTTGCCCCCGCTTGTGAGTAATCCGTGTATGTCTGAACAGGTGACCCCCAGCGTATTAACGCCACAAACCCCACCACGTTTGCCACGTCAAGTGTATGTGGTGACCGGCACCGATACCGATGTCGGCAAAACCCAAGTCTGTGCGGCGTTGCTGGCGCGTGCCGCCGAGCAGGGCTATCGCTGCTTTGGGGTCAAGCCGGTCACTGCCGGTTGTCAGCAACAGGCCGATGGCACATGGATCAGCAGCGACGCCGAACAACTGGCGGCCGTCTCTAACGTGGCCTTACATGCCGACCTGCAAGCACCGATTCGTTTGCCGTTGCCGGTGTCACCGCATTTGGCAGCTCAAGCCGCAGGGGTGACCTTAAACGTCAATCGCATCGTGGGACTGATTCGGGGCGCACTGTCAACGCCCGCCAGCCATGTCTTGATTGAAGGTGCTGGGGGCTGGCGTGTGCCCATTAACGACCGCGAAACCTTGGCCGATGTCGCCCGTTTGCTGGGGCAACCAGTCATTTTGGTGGTGGGGATACGGTTGGGTTGTCTCAACCATGCCCTATTGACGGCTGAAGCCATTATGCGTGATGGTCTAGCCTTAGCGGGTTGGATTGCCAATATTGTCGATCCAGATACCCTCTTGATTGACGCGCAAGTGGACACCTTGAGCCGTTATTTATCAGCACCCTGTTTGGGCGTGTTACCTTACGCACCAACCGCTGATGCACTCACACGAGGTCATTTGTTGCGCTGGCCTCACGAACCATCCTTAAACAGCTAATGCACGCTACCGATGCCAAATGATGCGTCATCATTTGACGTCTTTCTTTTTATGACCCATGCCACAGATGCAAACGCCAAACAGACTGGCGTTGGTTTTTTGCTAGCATAGCCAACATGACATGAGTGGATCGCTGCATGATCGACCTAAAGCCTTCTCGCAGTTTTTTGGAAGACCTGCGCGATAACCAAGCTGCTGCATTATGGATGCTATTGGGGTCTCGGCGAGCGTTTGTGTGGGTCACACCCTCTGCTGTGCAGTTTATGTTTTTGGCGATCATGGCAGCATTGGCCAACACCTTATATAGCTGGTTAACGGTCAGTGGAGCAGGTCATTTTAATTTACAAGGATTGGTCAGCTACTTACTGTGGCCTTTTATTGCGCTTATTGCAGGTATTTTCTTAGCGCAACGACATGGCTTAGGTCGGTTGATGCTTGCCCCTGCCATTTTATGGTTGGCTGCCGATATCAATGTGGCGTTGTTACAAAGTGCATTGCAATACCTTGGTCAATTAGACCGATTGCCCGACGCCATTTACCCCTACATGTCGACCATTTTCTTGGTGCTGTTTATTTGGCAAAGTATTTCGGTGATTTGGGTGTTCTCGCGTCAATTGCGATGGCCATGGTGGGAAAAAGCCCTCATTATGGCGGGCACTATTATTGTTCTAACGGTGTGGCAAAGCACGCTAGATAGCCAACCGATCTGGAAAATAGAAGAACAACGCCCAACCTTGCCCGAGGCTGCCTTGTATGCGCAACCCCGTTTATTGGATGATCTGCTCAGCCAAATGCAGCAAGGGGTCTTGGGTCAAACCGATTGGTATTTTTTAGGTGTGGCCGGTGCCGCCTATCAAGATGTCTTTAAATTTGAAATTGAACAAGTCCAACGACAATTTGACACCCGTTTTGGCACCTTGGGTCGCTCATTGGGGCTGATTAACAATTTGGCCACTCAAGTCAGCTTACCCATGGCCACCAAGACCAGCCTTGAGCGAAGTTTGGCGCGCATTGGGCAGCAAATGAATCCCGACGAAGACGTTTTATTTTTATTTATGACCTCACATGGTGGGCCAGAATTATTTGAATTGGCCAATGATCCGCTGGCACTTGATCCTATTAACCCGCAATGGCTGCGCGAAACCCTCGACCGATCCAATATTCGTTGGCGGGTGTTGGTGATTTCGTCCTGTTATTCGGGCAGTTTTATTCCGGCTTTGCAATCGCCAGATACCGTGATTATTACCGCATCTGCTGCTGACAAAACCTCTTTTGGTTGTACCAATGAGGACGACTACACCTATTTTGGTCGGGCGTTTTTTGCTGAAGCCATGCGCAATCAATCCTCACTGGGTGATGCATTTTTGGCTGCCAAAAAGCGCATTCGCCAACTTGAGCGCGAACAAGGCTACGAGCCATCGCGCCCACAAATGCAGGTGGGGCGCAATATTGCCCTGATGCTGCCGCGTTTTGAAAACCGTTTGTTTCCCCCACCGGTGTCTAGCGTGCCGCAGACTGCGTTGGCGCAACCCACTCATCAAGGAGTTTTTCAATGAAAACACGCGCCGCGATTGCATGGGCTGCCGGACAACCCCTGTCGATTCATGAGGTCGATTTAGCGCCACCCCGTGCGGGCGAAGTGTTGGTTGAAATTAAAGCCACCGGCATTTGCCATACCGACTATTACACCTTGTCAGGCGCTGACCCTGAAGGACGTTTTCCGGCCATTTTGGGGCATGAAGGCGCAGGCGTGGTGTTAGAGGTCGGCGAGGGGGTCAAGAGCCTCAAAGCGGGCGACCATGTGATTCCGCTGTATACCCCTGAGTGCCGTCAGTGCAAATTTTGCCTATCGCAAAAAACCAACTTGTGCCAAGCCATTCGGACCACTCAAGGGCAAGGCTTAATGCCCGACGGCACATCACGGTTTAGCTTAGACGGTCAACCGATTTTGCATTACATGGGGACGTCCACCTTTGCCAATCATATTGTCGTACCCGAAATCGCCCTCGCTAAAATCCGTGAAGACGCTCCCTTTGATAAGGTGTGTTACATCGGTTGCGGCGTGACCACGGGCGTGGGTGCAGTGTTGTTTACCGCCAAGGTCGAAGCGGGCGCTAATGTGGTGGTGTTTGGTTTGGGTGGTATTGGCTTAAACGTGATTCAAGGCGCAAAAATGGTCGGCGCAGGCAAAATCATCGGCGTAGACATTAACCCCGCTCGCCAAGCGATGGCGCGCAAATTTGGCATGACCCACTTTATCAACCCGCGTGAAGTGGACAACGTGGTCGACAGCATCATTCAACTGACTGATGGCGGCGCGGACTACTCATTTGAATGTATTGGCAACACCCAAGTCATGCGTCAAGCGTTGGAATGCTGCCACAAAGGTTGGGGACGCAGCATCATCATTGGCGTGGCCGAAGCCGGTGCAGAAATCAGCACCCGTCCGTTTCAGTTGGTGACCGGTCGCCATTGGGAAGGCTCAGCGTTTGGCGGTGCGCGTGGCCGAACAGACGTGCCGAAAATTGTCGATTGGTACATGGACGGCAAGCTCAACATTGACGACCTCATCACCCATCATTTGACCTTAGACGACATCAACAAAGGCTTTGAACTCATGAAGTCGGGCGAGTCGATCCGCTCGGTGGTGGTGTACTGATCATGCAAGCAGTCCGTCTGAAGCAGATCAGCAGCAATCGTTGCTTTGGCGGTGAACAGCGCTTTTATCAGCACACGGCGACCTCAACGCAGTGTGAGATGAAGTTTGGTGTGTATCTACCGCCGCAAGCCTTGGCAGGCCAAGCGTGTCCGGCGCTGATCTATCTGGCGGGGCTGACCTGTACCGAAGACACCTTTGCCATTAAAGCCCACGCGCAACAGGTGGCGGCTGAATTGGGGTTGATGCTCATCTCGCCCGACACTAGCCCGCGTGGCGATGCCGTGGCGACAGGGGATTATTGGGATATTGGTCAGGGTGCGGGGTTTTATGTTGATGCAACGCAAGCACCGTGGGTCAGCCATTACCACATGGAAACCTACATCAGCCAAGAGCTGTATGGCTTGATTCAACAGAATTTTTTGCCCACCAACATCAGTCTGATGGGGCATTCGATGGGCGGGCATGGTGCGCTGACCTTGGCGTTTCGGCATCCTCAACAATTTGCGTCAGTGTCTGCCATTGCACCGATTGCGGCACCCATGGACTGTCCGTGGGGCGTCAAAGCCTTTAGTGCCTATTTGGGTGATGACCCCACGCGGTGGGCCGCCCATGACGCCAGCCGTTTAGTGGTGGCCAACGGTGCGTTGTTTGATGAGATTTTGGTCGATCAAGGTTTAAATGATCAGTTTTTAAATCAGTTGGGCATCGACACGTTTGAGGCGGCTTGCCACCGCGCAGGCCAAGCGCTGACTTTGCGTCGACATGCGGGCTATGATCATGGCTATTATTTTATTCAAAGTGTGATCGGTGACCATGTGCGGTTTCATATGACCCGTTTAACCGCTGAGGCATGACGTGTTGTCAGACAAGGATGGCGCTGAATGCTAGAACCGCAGCGCCACTTGTGGGTATGATCGGGCATCATCACTTCTGTTTAAATTCTAATGATTGAACTTGAAAAAAACACCGACGCTGCCCCACGGCTGCCTGATCCGTTTTCATCGGCTGCTGTGGCGGCCAGCCCACCGCCGTTACCTCCTACCGTTGGGCAGGTCAGTCGGTTTGCGTTTAGTGGCAATGCCTCCGAGTATTTTGGCATTTGGTTTGTCAATGTATTGCTGACCATTGTGACCTTAAGCCTGTATGCACCGTGGGCAAAGGTGCGCCGCCTGCGTTATTTTTATACCCATACCACTGTCGATCATGCGCGTTTTGAGTTTACCGGTCAGGCCAAAAACATCTTTTTGGGGCGTTTATTGGCTTTGGCCTTGTATGGCTTATTTTCATCTGGGCGGTTTTTAGATGAGTCGTTGCAATGGGTCGGTGGGGTCACGCTGCTGCTGTTTTATGTGTTTTTGCCGTGGCTGTTACGTTCGACCTATCGGTTTATGTCGCGCAATAGTGTGTATCGCAACACGCGTTTTCGATTTTCCGGTACGGTCGGTGAGGCTTTTGTGGTGTATTTGGGCGTGGGTTTTTTAACCTTGCTCAGTTTGGGCTTGTTGTTGCCGTATTTTTTGTATCGGCACAAGCGTTATCAGTTTAGCCATTTACAGATCGGCCAAGTCCAGTTTCATTATGACGCAACCGCAGGCATGTTTTATCGGGCGTTGTGGTTTCCCATGTTGCTGCTGCTGTTGATGTATGGGGCAGTGATTGGCGGCATTATTGCAATGGTGATGGGTTCAAGTACGGCAACCATGGCCGCTGCATTGGTATTTGTGCCAGTGTTTTTGGGCTTGTTTATTGGTATGGCCTTTGTGTTTTGGGCGATCTCGGCGCAGTTGTTTCGGCTCAGTTGGAACCATGTGCGCGTGGGCAATAGCCCGTTTCAAAGTGATTTGCGCATGGGGCGTTATGTGTGGATTGCCTTTAGCAACTACATGGTCAAGGCGTTCACATTGGGCATTTTTACCCCGTGGGCAGCGGTACGGATGCATCAGTATCGGATGACTTCGTTGTGTATTTTTTGGCAAGACGACCCCGAGCAATTAATGACCGACGCACAAGCCGACCCCTCTGCCTTTGGTGAAGAGTTGGCGGATTTGGTCGGTTTTGACTTGTCGTTGTAACACGACTGGACGCTGGTCTCATGACGTTATCTGCCCCACCCATTGATCTGGCTGCACAACGGTGCAGTGTGTTGTTTTATGACGGTCGTACCTCGCGTGCGCAGCGTGCGGTGTTGTGTGCAACCGATCAACGTGGTGTGGTTCGGCTTGAACTGCCCGATCAGGTGCGGGTATTGACCGTGCAAGATTGGGTGATTCAAGGCGCGATTGGTCATGCCTCACCCATGATTGAACTGCCCGACAATATGCGCATTGAGCTGCAACAGTTGGATGTGCCGGCATGGTTGCAGCATTCACAGGCGTTGTGGTGGAACCGGCTGTGGCGTTGGGAACGTAGCCCAACATGGATTGTGGCCAGCCTGTTGGTGACGGTTTTGGTGTTGGCGGGGGTGGTGCAATATGGCATTCCGGCGTTATCAACCCACATTGCGTTGGCGTTGCCTGCTGACAGTTTGGATGACCTCGGCCAGCAAACATTGCTGCAATTGGATGATGGCTTGTTGTCGGCATCCACGTTGACACCCACCCGCCAAGCGCAGATTCAAGCGGCCTATGGGCGTTATATTGACCCTGCGGGTGCGCCACGGTTGTTGTTTCGAGAGGGCGGTTTATTGGGGGCAAACGCCTTTGCACTGCCGGATGGCCGCATGGTGATGACCGATGAACTGGTCGCACTCAGCCACAATGACCTTGAGTTGGTGGCCGTGCTGGCACATGAAACCGGCCATAACATACGTCGCCATGCGTTGCGGCAACTGATTGGTGGAGCCTCGCTGGGCGTGCTGATTGTGGCGCTGACCGGTGACACCAGTAATCTGTTGGCGGCACTCCCTGCAGGGTTGGCCAATATGCATTATTCGCGGGATTTTGAACGCGAGGCCGACGACCACGCCTATCAGGTGATGGTCAAACAGCACATTCCCTTGCATTATTTTGCCGACATTTTGACACGGCTAGACCATGCTGATGCCAAACCACCTACGCCAACCGACAAGGCCAAATCAAAAGACTCCAGCATGATGAGCGGTCTGGGTGATTTTTTATCATCGCACCCTGCGACGGCCGAGCGGGTTGAGCGTTTTCGTCAGTCAGCAGTTTAGCGCCTGCGTTAGGCGTGGTTTTTTGTTAAGGTAGCGCGTCTTTTTGGAG
>JBEANQ010000006.1:0-31857 GCA_041165345.1 Pseudomonadota bacterium | reverse complement strand
AGTGCTTTTTGCAGGGATGCCTGAGTGCAATTGTTCGAGCCATGGATGGCGAGTTTTGCACGAAAAGGCACTTTTGCTTACTTTTGGTGCATCAAAAGTCAGACGTTTTGCGATTTAAGCTCAAGAAAAAAGCGCCACGGCAATCTGCGCCATGGCGCTTTTTTCTTAAATGATAGACATTAGGCATCATATCCCGTTTTTTTGGCCTAAAAATTGGCCTGTAGACGTACAAATGCCGACGGATAATGCCCACGATGTTGCGGCCGATCATTAAAATAATTCACATCACCCCGCAGACGAATCCAATCACGCCAGACCGGTTGTTCCCATGACATCCAAGGGCCATAACTGTCGAGTAATAAGTCTTGGTCTTGCACATGCTCATTGACCTGTAAGCCATACGACCACACGGCTTGCGTTGCCACAATGTGTTGCCGCGAGATGCGATGCGTCCAGCTCAAACCCTTGTCTTCTTCCGCCTCGGCGTAGGTCATGCTGGTGTGATAAAACACCTGCGGCTGACCCATAGGCACATATTGCAGCTCAAAGTCTGTGCGGGCGTACAGCTCGCTTTTGAGGCCAAATCGTACGGTTTGGTGCAGCAGCGCATTGTTGTTTGCATCAATCGGCCATGTCTTGCCCACCTCGGCACGGGCGTACACGTCAGTGCCTGCGCGGATGCCAATATCCACATCAGACGTCACGTGCTGGCCGAGCGGCGCGAGCAAACGAATGGCAATCGAGGCGTTATCTTTTAGTGCCTGTGCGTTGATGCTTTGCAGCGTCGGATTGGTCTTGCCTGCGGTGGTGGGGTCGCTGTTGGGCGTCGCCATGTGGGGAACTGTGGGGAGGGTCGATAGCCCCGCTGCTTGCTCGTCTTCGATGGTGTCATCACCAAACATTAACCGAAAACGCTTCGATGCATTGGGCAAACGTAAGCTACCCCGAACCCGAATGCTGGCGTCTAAGCCGTTGTGCTTATCCCACGAATGATCGAGCAATAGTTTGATTTTGGCTTGTGGGGCGCGGGTGGCACCCGTGCCAAACCATGCATCCATGATATTGGCTTGGGTTTGTAAGATTTGGCAGATTTTGGCGTGCTTTTGATCGACCCACGGCGCAATCGGTAGCGTTGATGGTGCATCCGATGGGGTGGTCTCGTCAGCCTGTGCTGTGGCAGGCATGGCATACAGCAGGGCGGTGACGTACATGCCGCTGATGCCTGTGCGAATCAAAATAGCAGTGCAAGACATGGAGATGTTTCTAAGGGCGTGTTGTCGGCTTAGGTGTACCGCAAAGCAACGTGCCTTGTCGAGCGTCGGCTTATAGAGGGTGTGATCTGCTCGCGTTGGTTTTGATCAAATAATCTTTGATTTTTTGAACCGTAGTGGCATCCATCGTGGTGCCTAATTGTTGCTGTTGTTCACACCATGCTGCCAAATCTTGTCTAAATAAAATGAGTTCGCTGGCTTGCTCCACTTGCATGGTGGGAGGAGGCAGTCGTCGCTCATCATCAAACACGATGGGCAGCCAAACGACGATAGGCTTAACATATGTAATATCAATCCCTTGTTTTTTAAGCGTATCTCTGAGCCGAACCGCATTGCCTTTGGCTTGTTGATGTGGATTGCCAAAACTAGTTTTTTTCCAATGACCTTGTTTGTTTTGAATATGCCACTGGTGCTGTTGTACACGAAAATGTCCTCGCCATGCTTTAACTTCTAAAACGTATATGCCATGTGTACTGAGTAATACAATATCAAGGTCATCTGAGCGATGCGGTAGTTTGATGTTTCTAAAAATAGTCCATGTCTGATTGAGTTGTCGCTGTAGTATTTGGCACGCTTCATATTCTGCTTTATATCCACGCTGATGATTGAGGCATTTTTTAATATTTCGCTTAATCACATAAAGTGCGCCTGCCATGATGGGGGCAAAAAAAAGAATCAAAAATGCCATAAAATAATTTATTTTAAAAACGCCAAATATATTTGCAAGCATCAGGATCACAAAAATTAACGCCACCATGCAGTAAACGCCGAAGACCATGCCAGAATATAACAAGTTTTTTCTAATTTCGGACTCACTAAAATTTTTGCCCTCTATGATTTCAGCAGGCGTTGATTTTTCTGTGGGGTATGCATTTGTGAAGTTTAAAAAATCAAGTTGCAATAATGTTTTAGCAGCGCTTTTGACACTGTCATCCCAAGACTGATGGGCTGCCCAAAACAGATCTTTTTGTGTGATGATTCCGGTATTTAATAAGGTTTGAATCGGCTGGTTGAGTTTGTTGTGCGGCCAGTTGGTCTTGCCAGCTTTCGTCCGCAGTTGATCCGTGATTTTTTGAATCATTTTTTGAGAGCGAGCAGGTTCTAGTTCTAATGATTCGGACAATTTTGCAGCGAGTAGCGCTTGTGATGGGTCTAGGTCTTGACTAAAAAACGCGTGCCATAATAATGCACGATCATATTGAAGCCATGTGCTGGTTGCTTGCAGCCCTTGGTCGATTTGATTTTGATCATGAAAAGATTTAAACGGTGCGGGTTTTTCCATGACAGCATATTCTTACAAGGGTGTTTCGTTGATTATATGAAATTTTTTCAATAATTTACAGATCAATACCCAGCCATCAAAGCGCCTTGATGGCGGGCATTGGCGCGGTTTATAGCGTTGGATAAGCCTGACGGATCATGCGAACCAGTTGATCTTTGGTGGCTTCGTCATACCACATACATTCATCACTGGCCGAGGTAGCGCCTGCAAACTCATAGGTTCCTCCATACACTTGATTTTGAAATTGAACATACGCCTCTGCGCTATTGTCGGTATCACGAGTAGAGGATGCTGCCCACGCGATATTGCTCCAAGTGCCTGAGATCCTGTTGGACGGAATCAGTGTTTGGGTATATTGCGCAAATGATGTTCCCATCATTGGAATATTCAATAGCGTATCAAACTCAATCGCATCGATTGCAGTGCTGCTAGAGGCTGGCATTAAACAATTGGTATTACTGGCAAAGGTGCGCTGACTGACTGGCAATTGATTGAGCTTTTCTTGCACTGTAGTAGGCACGTCTGAGAAACCATCGGTGACCAAGCGGTCAACCATATTTTGTCCAGCAATGGGGCGACTTCTGAGGGTGGCACTGGCGCTGTATCCATTACTCAAGCGCTGAGAGTATTGGTTATTGGCAACGCTGGTGCCATACATGATGTGTTGGTAGACCCCATTTTGGATCTGCGTTTCACTCGATTGCACCACGCCTTGGCTGGTGAGTGAGTAGCTTGCATATTGTGTGTTGACGGTGGGTGTGATGGGTTTGTTGTATAACGATGTCGAACCAAACGATAGGCTTGAGCTGCCATTATTTTGGGTCAAGCGTAGTGTCAGCAGCATCACATCGGTGAGTTGATCTTGATCATTGGTTACATAATCGAGGGTATATCCAACAATCTCCCCTGTTGGTGTTGGTGTTGGTGTTGGTGTTGGTGTTGGTGTTGGTGCAGGGGGAAGTGTGGGAAAAGGCAGTGAAAAAATGGGCAACGATCCTGTTTCTGGGGTGCTGACCGCAATACAGTTGCCGCCATTGAGTTGATATTTCTGGTTGGGGGCAAGGCTTGGGATTTTAACAGGTGTAAATGTCCCAAACGTGGCGATGACATTATTGAGGGTGAGTGGTGTATTGGCGGGTACGATGGCCGTAAATTGACCCGTTGCCCCCACACCACCACCCGTTGAAAATCCACGGCCTTCTAGGCTGGCATAAAAATACTGTAGGCGTTGTTTGGTTTTTTCGTCTTCAAAACAACCGGTCACGGTTGCACCGTTTTCGACGGGAATATCCACATTCCACAAGGTGAAGTGTTGCACCGTGCCTTGATAGCTACCATCACTTTGCTTGGTGACTTGGCCTTCTTTAATCCAGATTTTTTTGGTTTCGTCGTAATACCACAATGGAATGGTGGCTAAGTCTTGCGCGGTGCTACTGGCAGGGAAGGTCAATGTGGCGCTTTGTCCGGCTTTGAGTTTGAGCGCTTCGCCTGTTGTAGGGTCAGTCAGTTTGACTTCGACCACGCCAACGGTGATCAGACCGATGCGGTTGCTGCCATTGGGGTTTTCACCAGCAAACGGTTGGGCAAACGCTTGTGCGCCTGCGAGCGAGTCTGGGTTGTAGTAGTTGGCGGCGATGTGGACGTTACCAGTAAAAGCAGAGCCATCTGCCCGCACAATGGCATTGGCAGGAATGCTGACGTTGGCCTCAGCCACGGCCAAATTGGTCACACCTGTGGCACTGGCAAAGGTTTGACTGATTTGGTCTGGATTAAGGCTGATGTTGAGGGTCAGGGCTTGTCCTGTTAGCTCAATCACAGGGATTTGACGAGCAGTGGTGAGAAAGCCTGCTTTTTTGAATAAGAGGGTGAGGTTTTGCTCACTGCTATTGAGTGCAATGCTAAATTGACCTTGTGTGTTGCTGGTGGTGTTTTGGCTGCCGATACTGATGGCAACGCCAGACAGGGCTTGGCCTTTGTCATCAACGACTGTGCCGGTCAGGCTCAGTTTTTTTGGGGTGAGATTAGGCGTCGGAGTCGCCGATGTGTCTGTTGAGCTACCGCCGCCGCATCCTGTGAGTGCAATGGAGAGTGCGAGCAAGCTGGTGGCAAGAAGGGGATGTTGAGTCATTGTCTGTCTCTTGTGTTTGGACGAATCAAAATAGGCAGTGGGTCATTGGTATTGATCAAGATGTCGGCGCCCACGCTTGGGCGCGATCATAGCATTGTTGGGTGCGATGGACGGGGGTGCAGCGTTTGCAATATGTGATGAGGTGTGGCGTGTGTCGGATGTGTTTGCAGTATGATGATGGGGAAATAGTTGAGAGGGGGCGATGATGAGTATTTCTGATGACGCCAAACGCGCGTATGTAGAGCGGACTAAAGCGGCGAACTATCAGGCGAGTTTGCGGCTAGAGGGTTTTAAAAATACAGACTTGCCAGTGGCGAAGAGTAAGCAGGAAATTATTGATACATATATGAATAAAAAAGTTCGTTTGTAGTCTAAATGGTTGATAAAAATGAAAACGCTTGACGGTGTTTGGTTGGCTGATTTTCGCGTAAAATATCTGTAGCAGAAGTCATTGATATTTTGTATTTGAATCATGATTTTTAAAAAGGTTAAAAATTGAAACGACTGCCTATACAAACAGTCGCTTCAGATTGCTTAAACACGCTTGATAGTCTTCAACCCAAGCGATTAGGGTGCTACAGAAATTTGACCATCTTGTAGTTTGGCATTAAGCAGCACATCAATAATTTCTTCGATGTTTTTGCGAATCGCGCCTTCATTGGCTAGTTTTAAACGTTCAGTCCCCACAAACGCATCACCCACCGTTGCAGTATATGGCGTGATGATGGTTTTTTTGAACACGGCTGCTTTGCTACTTGTGTTCATTAACTGATAATCAACCGTTGCGGTGACAGTCATATCTAAGCCAATTTTAGGCTGTTTTAGACTGACCAGTTTACTGTCTAAAGTATAGGGTGCAGTGGTCGTGCCCAGTAAGCCAGCAGAGTTCAATGATGCGCTTAAAGCCGACTGGAACGCTTCGGATGATACCTGCGATGTCCACAAAGGATTGGTTGCTTTGCCACCAGTGACTGGCTGAATCTGAATGCTGGATTTTAGTGCAGCAGCTTGAGCATTGGCAGAAGGGATTTTGGTGCTAGTCATTTGATCGACACGGGCAGGTGCTGCGCAGCCAGTCACCAATGCAGAGATTACGGTAATTGCAAGAAGTTGCTTTTTCATCAGACTTCAGACTCGACATAAAACATCATAAGAACTGTATGTTAGCAAAAATTTTTATGAGTGTTATCCATTTCATATT
Source organism: Pseudomonadota bacterium (assembly GCA_041165345.1). Classification (GTDB taxonomy): domain Bacteria; phylum Pseudomonadota; class Gammaproteobacteria; order Pseudomonadales; family Moraxellaceae; genus JBBKWH01. The sequence goes on along the minus strand of JBEANQ010000006.1, from coordinate 25,975 downwards.
AAATATTTTGTATGGATTTTAGTGGGCTATTTAAAAAACAGCCCCCGCGTTCGCGAGGGCTATTCCAACTACTTACACGCGTTCGATAATGGTCGAGATACCCTGACCCAGACCGATACACATGGTGGCTAGGCCAATTTGTGTATCTTGCTGTTCCATCACGTTGAGCAACGTGGTGGTGATACGCGCGCCCGAGCAACCCAGTGGGTGACCCAGTGCAATTGCACCGCCGTTCAGGTTGATCATGTCCATTTTGTCGGCAATACCCAGACCTTTCAACACCGACATCCCTTGTGCAGCAAAGGCTTCGTTCAGTTCGATGGTCTGCATATCCGCAATGGTCAAGCCAGCGCGCTTCAAGGCTTTTTGGGTGGCCGGTACTGGACCATAACCCATGATCGCCGCATCACAACCGGCAACGGCCATTGAGCGAATCACCGCACGCGGTTTTAGACCCAAGGCCTGTGCGCGTTCCGCACTCATCAGCAACATGGCCGATGCACCGTCAGACAGCGCAGACGATGTCGCCGCAGTCACAGTACCGCCTTTAGGATCAAAGGCTGGGCGCAGGCTGGCAAAGGCTTCAATGTTGGCATCAGGACGAATCACTTCGTCGATGTCGCACAGCACTTTAAAGCCGTTGGCATCATGGCCTTCAATGCCAATCACTTCGTTTTTAAAGCGGCCTTCTTGCGTGGCTGCCCATGCGCGACGGTGTGATTCAACGCCAAATTCGTCTTGCATTTGACGGGTGATGCCATTCATGCGGCCCAACATTTCGGCGGTTAGGCCCATCATGTTGGAGGCTTTGGCGTAGTACTTGGACGCTTCTGGGTTCAAGTCAATGCCGTGCATCATGCCAACGTGGCCCATATGCTCGACACCACCGATGATGAACACATCACCTTGACCGGTTGCGATTTGCGCCGCTGCGGTGTGGATGGCTTGCATGGATGACCCACACAGACGGTTGACGGTTTGACCGGCAACAGTCTTCGGCAGTTCGGCCAACAGGGCGATGTTACGCGCAATGTTCATGCCTTGTTCTAGGGTTTGGTTGACACAACCCCAGATCACGTCTTCCACTTCGTTTGGATCAAACGCGTTACGGGCGACCAGTGCGCGCACCAGTTCGGACGACAGTTTGTCGGCGCGAACGTTGCGGAACATGCCGTTTTTGGTACGACCCATGGCGGAGCGAACGCCATCAACAATCACCACGTCACGTGGGTTTAAAGTTGCCATTGTCCTAGCTCCTTAACCGTAGAATTTCTTGTTGGCGGCAGCCATGTCACGCAGCATTTGCGGCGCTTCGTAGGCTTTGCCCAGATGGGCGTATTGGTCGCACTTGGCGACGTAGGCGGCAACGCCCATTTGATCCACAAAACGGCATGGGCCGCCACGGAACGGAGGGAAACCCACGCCCATGATCATGGCCATATCGGCTTCGGCAGCGGTGGCAACGATGTTGTCTTCTAAGCAACGAACGGTTTCGTTGACGAAGGCAATCATCATGCGGTCGCTGATCTCTTGTGGGTCAAACTCGCGTTTTTCACCGGTGACCATCGGAGCGATCAATTCATAGCTGACAGGGTCAACCACTTTGGCTGGCTTGCCTTTTTTGTCGAGCGTGTAGCTGTAGAAACCAACGCTGTTCTTTTGACCCAGACGTTTGTTTTCATACATGATTTCAATCGCGCCTTTATAATCAGGCTTCATGCGATCTGGGAAACCTTCGGCCATGACATGCGCGCCATGAACGCCGGTGTCGATACCGACCACGTCGATCAAGTAGGCAGGGCCCATCGGCCAGCCGAATTTTTCCATGACTTTGTCGACTTGTTGGAAGTCGGCGCCGTCTTTAAGCAACAGATCAAACGCACCAAAGTATGGGAACAACACGCGGTTGACCAAGAAACCAGGGCAGTCGTTGACCACAACCGGCACTTTGCCCATTTTTTGTGCCAGCGCAACGGTGGTGGCAATGGCCAGATCCGATGATTTTTCGCCACGGATGACTTCAACCAACGGCATCATATGCACAGGGTTAAAGAAGTGCATGCCGACGAAGTTCTCTGGGCGCTTTAAGCTTTTAGCCAAATGCGTGATCGAGATGGTCGAGGTGTTTGAGGCCAAAATCGCGGTGTCGCTAACGGCGTCTTCGGCTTGTGCCAAGACCATTTGCTTCACTTTTGGATTTTCGGTGACGGCTTCAATGACGATTTCAACGTCTTTGAATTCGTCATAGCTCAGGGTTGGGCGAATCGACGACAGCACTTCACCCATTTTGGCTGGGGTCAGACGCTTGCGCTCAACTTGCTTTGCCAGCAGTTTGGTCGCTTCACTCATGCCCAGTGCCAACTGTGCATTACCGATATCTTTCATGATGATCGGTGTGCCTTTGCTGGCCGACTGGTAGGCAATACCGCCACCCATAATGCCCGCGCCAAGAACGGCGGCTTGCTTGATTGGGTGAGCTTGTTTTTCCCACTTTTTAGCCATTTTCTTGACGACTTGGTCGCTCAAGAACAAGCCGATCAGTGCGCCCGCTTGTGGGGTGACTGCGGCTTTGGCGAAGTATTGGCCTTCAACTGCCAATGCTCCGGCGCGGTCCAACGATGCGCTGGCTTGGATCGATTCCAAGGCCAGTTTAGGCGCAGGATAGTTCGGACCGGCTTTGCCCAAGATGAACCCTTTGGCGCTGTTAAACGCCATCATTTGTTCCATCATGTTCAGGCGGACAGGCTCAAGTTTTTCTTGGCGCTTGGCTTTCCAGTTGATGCGACCTTCGATGCACTGTTTGAGCAGGGCAATCGCGGCGTCTTGCAGTTGTGCGGGTGCAACCACGGCATCGACAGCACCGACTTTGAGGGCTGCGTCAGGGCGTTGTTCTGCACCGCCCGCAATCCATTCCAGCGCGTTATCAATACCGATAATGCGTGGCAAACGGACGCTACCGCCAAAACCAGGGAAGATGCCCAGTTTGACTTCAGGCAGGCCGACTTTGGCTGCGGTGGACATGACGCGATAGTCGCAGACCATGCACATTTCAAAACCGCCACCGAGTGCAAAGCCGTTAATGGCAGCCACGGTCGGGACAGGCAGGTCTTCAAAGCTGTTGAAAATGTCGTTGGTTGGACCGTGCCAGCCAGAAATAGCGCCTTCGCCAGCGGCAAAGTTATCGCCAAATTCGGTGATGTCTGCACCAACGATAAACACCGGTTTGCCCGATGTCACCACCACACCTTTAACGTCGCTGTTGGCCTTGATGGCAGCAACGGCGGCTTGTAGGTCGGCCAGTGTCACGCGGTCGAATTTATTAACCGATTCGCCTTGCAGGTCGAAACGAAGTTCTGCGATTCCATCCGAAAGCATTTGGACGGTAATGGCATTGCCAGAATGGATCATGCCTTTGATCTCCTGTTGGGAGGACGGGGAGTAGCGGGTTTTTTTACCCAAGGTGGATGCAATTGCACAGCCACCCAAAAAAGTGCCCCAAGTGTACGGCAAGACTGAGGACAAGTGACAGTGTCGAGAACGTTGTGATGTGACGGAGCGGTCATAGATTTTTATGGTTTCGTCACAGAATGAACAAGTTTTCCGAAGGCTGTGCATACGGTGTCAACGTCGAGTGATGGCTTGTTGCGCCAACCTTGTCATTTTTGATTGGATGGTTTTGCAGTTTCGCCATTGGGGGTGTTCGGTATTGCGTCTGACCTGATCAGTCATGATCTTGTGCAATATTGATGCTGTGCAACGATGATTGTATTAATATACAGTTGTGCATTCATGTGACAGCGGCCACCTTGGCCAAGCATTGGAGGGGGTTGCAATGGGATGTTGGTCGTTACCCGCGCACATCAAGTTAGCGCTTAATAGTCTCGGCCTTGTGGGCAATACCTTTAGCCTTGCGCCGGTATTGTTTGGCACCGCGTTTTTGCGGGCGTTGCCCCATCAGGTGCTTAACGATAAAGGCAAGCAATGGGCGGTCAAGATTGCCGAGCAATGGATTGCCAACAACAATGCCATGTTTGCCGCCACCCAACAGACACGCTATGACATCCGTGGCTTGGATCAATTAAACCCACATCAGTCCTATTTGTTGGTGTCTAACCATCAAAGCTGGACCGACATCATGGTGTTGCAAAAGGTGCTCAATCGTCGGGTGCCCTTTTCTCGGTTTTTTTTAAAGCAAGAGTTGATTTGGGTACCCGTGATGGGCTTGTGCTGGTGGGTGCTGGATTTTCCATTTATGAAGCGCTATAGCCCCGAAAAAATTGCCAAGCATCCCGAGCTAAAAGGCAAAGATAAACAAACCACCATTGATCGCTGTCAGCGTTTAAAAGGGACGCCCGTCACGGTCATGAATTTTTTAGAAGGCACGCGCTTTACCCCTGCCAAACATGCCAAACAACAGTCGCCGTATCAGCATTTGCTGAAACCGCGCGCGGCGGGTGCGTCGTATGCGTTAACTGTGTTGTCGGATATTCAAACTGTATTGAATGTGACGATTGTTTATCCGCAAGGTCACAGTAGCTATCGGGAGTTTTTGGCCGGTCAAACGCCTAACATTATTGTGGATATACAAGTACAACAGATTCCCGCCGCGATTCGCGCTGGTGATTATGAAAACGACCCGACCTTTCGCCAGCAGTTTCAGACATGGGTGAATGGTCTGTGGCAAGACAAAGATGCCACCATTGCGCGGGTGTTGGCTGAGTCCATTTAGCGGTGTTTGCTGCCATCCACCCGATACAGCGGCTTTTGCTGGCTGCGTTGTGCTAAACCCTGTAGGCTGGACGCATCCTGTGGATGTGTTCATCTCGGCAGGAGTACACTTTTTCGGCCTGTGTTGGGCTGGTGGACTCTACGCCTTCTGACGTGCTCATGATTCATATCATTTTTGTTGAATCATTGAGTACGCGATGTCGATCTCTTCGGTGTTGCCCGCAATTCATGCGGTGCAAACCAACCTGCAAACCCTCATGGTGGGCGATCACGCCTTTCATCTATTGTCCTTAAAAGATAAACAACAGTATGCCGATCCTGACGGTGCTGCCGAACGGGCTGGCATTTCGTCCTCTACATGGCCGCTGTTTGGGCATGTATGGCCGTCTGGTCGAGTATTGGCGGATCTGATGCAGGTGCATGAGATCGACGGTTTACGGGTGTTAGAGGTGGGCTGTGGGTTGGGACTGGCCAGTTTGGTGTTGCATGGACGAGGTGCCGCTATGACCGCCAGCGACTACCACCCAATGGCAGCCGATTTTTTGTTGCACAATTTACATTTAAATGAACTGTCACCGTTGGTATTTGCCTTGTGTGACTGGGAAAAACATCAGCCCGATTTGGGTCTGTTTGATCTGATTATTGGCAGTGATTTGTTATACGAACCCAACCATCCCAGCTTGTTATCTGGTTTTATTGACCGGCATTCGAGCGCATGGGTCGAAGTGGTGATTATTGATCCAGATCGCCGCCAACAGCGTCAATTTACCCGTCAAATGGAAGCCTTGGGTTATGTGTATAGCATGACCAAGTCGACCATTGCCCAGCTCAAGTTGCATCAGTTTAAAGGTAAGGTAATGACGTATCGGCGGGGGGTGAGGGCACTCAACCCTGTGCTGCATGTTGTACACGATGTACCACCGGTTGAGTGCGGGTCAGTAGTGACCTAACGTGTGGTTAGAGCCACTGTTTTTTAGGTTCTTCCGGTTCGTCTTCCATCAGCTTAAAGCCACCACTGTCTAACGAGCCACCACTGCCACGCTCGCTTTTGAGCTTGATTTGTAGGCGGAGTTCGTTGGCGGAGTCGGCGTTTCGAATGGCTTCGTCATAGCCAATTTTGCCTGTGTTGTATAAGTCAAACAGGGCTTGGTCAAAGGTTTGCATGCCCAGTTCGCGTGACTTGGCCATCATCTCTTTTAAGACGTGGAAATTACCTTTTAAGATGCTTTCGGCAATGATCGGCGTGTTGAGCAAAATTTCAATTGCGGCACGGCGACCCTTGCCATCTTCGGTGCGGATCAAGCGTTGTGAGATAATCGAGCGCAAGTTAGACGATAAATCCATCAACAACTGCCCACGGCGTTCTTCGGGGAAAAAGTTAATAATCCGGTCAATCGCTTGGTTGGCGTTGTTGGCATGCAGAGTGCCCAGACATAAATGTCCGGTTTCGGCAAACGCGATGGCGTGTTCCATGGTTTCGGTGTCGCGAATTTCACCAATCAAAATCACGTCAGGCGCTTGGCGCAGGGTGTTTTTCAGGGCGTTATGCCACGAATGAGTGTCTACACCGACTTCGCGGTGGGTGACCAAGCAGTTTTTGTTTTTATGTACGTATTCGACGGGGTCTTCCACAGTAATAATATGGCCCGCAGAATTTTGATTGCGATGGTCAATCATGGCGGCCAAAGTGGTTGATTTACCCGACCCTGTCGCACCCACCACCAGCACCAAGCCGCGTTTGGTCATGACCACGTCTTTGAGGGTTTCGGGCAGTTGTAGCTGTTGAAAGTTTGGAATTTCGGCTGCAATGGTCCGAATCACCATGCCAATTTGCAGTTGCTGCATAAACACGTTGACCCGAAAACGACACACATTCGGCAACGAGATGGCAAAGTTGCACTCGAGGTTGTCTTCAAACTCTTTGCGCTGTTTGTCATTCATCAGGCTATACGCCAGACGTTTGGTCATTTCTTCGGTGAGCCGTTGTTGGCTCATCGGTTTCATGCTGCCTTGGTATTTGATGCTCGGCGGAAAATCGACTGAAATAAACAAGTCAGAGCCGCCAATTTCAAACATTTTGGTCAGCATTTGGTGCATGTAGGTGCGGATATCATCAGCACTTTGTGTCGTGGACATAGCAAAACTTCCGTGTATCAAGTCGAATAAAGCACAGGCGCTGTGGGGTTTGGCCGCACGATCCTGTGCATGTGTTTGACGTCATCGGGCAAATGATGCGGTTGATCGGCAGATCATGCAAGTCAAATGAACGTAAAATCCCTTGTAATTGTGTGAGGCTTGCCACATCGTTTGGGCATGAAAACCTCTTCTTTAGCGCTGCCTGACGGCACCGATAGCGCCGCCGTTTTGGCGCACATTAAGGCGATTTTAACCAGTCTGCCCAATCAGTCTGGCGTGTACAAAATGCTCGGCGCAGATGGCGAGTTGCTGTATATCGGCAAGGCTAAGGTCTTGAAAAACCGCGTCTCTAGTTATTTTGTCAAAACGATTGACCACCCCAAAACGCGTGCCTTAGTGGCGCGAATTCGGCACATTGAGACCATTCTCACCCGAAACGAAACCGAAGCCCTGTTGCTTGAACAAACGCTGATTAAACAGCACAAACCACCGTATAACATCGTCATGCGTGACGATAAATCTTATCTGTATGTGTTTGTATCTGCCGACCGGCCTTATCCCCGTTTGGCGGTGGGACGTGGCAAACGTCAGCACCAAGCCGGTCAATATTTTGGGCCGTATCCAAGCGCCCATGCTGCCCGCGAAACACTGGCCATGCTGCAAAAAATGTTTATGGTGCGGCAGTGCGAAAACGCCTTTTTTGCCCAGCGCACGCGTCCGTGTTTGGAGTATCAAATCAAGCGCTGTCGCGCCCCATGTGTGGGGTTGATTTCGCCTGAAGACTACGCCAAAGACGTGGACAATACTGTGCGGTTTTTAAAGGGAGAAAGCGGCGCATTAAACCAAAAATTGATTCATTTGATGGAAGACGCCGCCGAGCGATTGGACTTTGAACAAGCCGTGGTCTATCGCGATCAAATTGCGGTATTGCGAGAGGTACAAGCGCAGCAGGCGGTGTACACGATCAAAGGTGAGGCCGATATTCTAGCGATTGCGCAACAGGCGGGCGTGGTGTGTATCCATGTGATCAATGTGCGTGGCGGACGGGTGTTGGGCGGTAAAAGTTTTTTCCCTGATATTGAAATGTCTGAGGATGCTGGCGCAGTGTTATCGGCATTTATGGCCTCGTTTTATTTTCAGTATGCTGATGATTGCCCAGAAGAATTGATCATGAGTGTGGCCTTACCCGACCAAGCCGCATTGCAAGAAGCGCTGATCACCCAGTATAGCCAAAAAATACAGCTCAAAACCCGTGTGCGAGAAACGCGTGCCGAGTGGCTAGCGTTGGCGGTGTTTAATGCGGAGGGGGCATTAAAATCAAAACTGTCGAATCAGTTAGAAATACAAGCGCGGTTTTTATTGCTGCAAGAAATTTTAAATACACCGATTAATCGGATTGAGTGTTTTGATATTAGCCATACCATGGGGGAGTCGCCGATTGCATCGTGTGTGGTATTTGATCAAAGTGGTGCGCGCAAGCGTGATTATCGTCAATATGCAATTACGGATATCACTGGTGGCGATGATTATGCCGCCATGCGTCAGGCTTTAATGCGACGGTATCAAAAACAACCGATTCCAGACCTGATTTTAATTGATGGCGGTAAAGGCCAATTAAATATGGCCAAAACAGTGATGGCCGAGCTAAACCTACAGCCTCTCATGATGGGCGTGTCTAAAGGAGAGGGCCGCAAGGCAGGGCTAGAAACCCTACATTTTGTTGATGGCAGCAGCACACAACTGCCCAATGACCACAAAGCCTTGCATTTGATTCAACAAATTCGCGATGAGGCGCATCGTTTTGCCATTACCAAGCATCGTGCCAAGCGGGACAAGCAACGAGGCGGCTCGGTGTTAGAGGTGATTGACGGATTAGGCCCCAAGCGACGGCGTGACCTGTTGACCCATTTTGCAGGGATTCAGCAGGTGCTTTTGGCGTCTGAGCGGGACATTGCGGCGGTCAAAGGAATTGGGCCGGTGTTGGCGCGAACCATTTACAAGGTCTTGCATGAATAAAAAAATGGCGGCGCGCCGTGTGGTTCATTAAAACCAACGATTTCCGTTGGTTTTTTTAATGAGTGTATTTTAATCTTGATTAAAATAGTTGGTTTTTAAATCAGAGCGCTTTGCTTGGTTTTAATAGGCGTTGTGATGATGTGAAATCAATTGAAAAAACATAAAATCGGTGTATAAAAATAATAATGGTGAATGAAAAGGAGAGGACACATGTGGCGTTTAGGTTTGGTGATGTATTTGATTGCCGCTATTGTAGTGACGGGCATCTTGATGGTGGCGTCATTAGTGGTGGGGCGCGATGGTGGCAATGACATGATCATGGTCAGTGTGTTGGGGTTTTTGGCGGCTATTCCGGCCAGCTATGTCGTGACCTATAAACTCAGTCAGATCAATAACCAATAGTACCAATCGACGACCGCTGCGCCCTTTACTTGTTTGGGTGGGCAGGGCTCAATCAAGCCATCTTCTGATGGGTGAGTGTGGTCATGCGAGAGACAATATTAAGTGCAGCGCAACAGCAAGCACACATCGAGATTCCCACCACATGGGGGCAAGGGCGCGCAACCTATGGTGGATTGGTGGCGGCATTGTTGCTGGCGCGGCTGATTGGCGTGGTGGGGCAGGATCGCGTGTTGCGGTCTGTCACGGTGTCTTTTGTGGGTCCTGTGACGGTGGGGGCGGCTGAATTACGTGCCGAGGTGTTGCGAACCGGTCAGTCGGTGATTCAAGCAGAGGCGCGTTTGATTCAAGCGGGGAAAGTGCAAGCCGTACTGTTGGCCAGTTTTGGGCAGGCGCGTGAGTCTGGCATTGTGGTCGCGCCTGTGCATGTTGCACCTGTGTTAAAGCGTGCAGAAGATCTGCCCCAAATGCCTTATATCGCAGGCGTGATGCCAGAGTTTTTGCAGCATCTGGATGTGCGTTGGGCCGAAGGCGCGTTGCCGTTTTCGGGGGCGAGTGAACCCAATTTTGCAGGGTGGATGCGGTATCAGCAGCCGTCGGTCACGTTTGGGGTGGCTGATGTGTTGGGCTTGATTGACAGTTGGCCGCCTGCGGTGCTGCCGTTGTATCGTGCGCCTGCACCAGCCAGCAGCTTGTGTTGGACGGTTGAGTTTATTGATTTTCCAAGTCACATGAGCAGCGCTGATTATTGGCAGTATCAGGTGCGTACCGACGCGGCTGCGGCGGGTTATGCCCATACTGAAGCGCATATTTGGAGTGCGTCTGGGCAATTGGTGGCGATCAGTCGGCAGACAGTGGCGATTTTTGCATAACGAGAACATACAGGGTTCTTAATGTGGAGTTAAGGTTCTGGGTGTAAAGTATGCACACCAGCATTTGCCATCGAGTAGAAGCCTGTTATGTCCTTGTCTGGGCTATTTCGAATCTTAAGTTCACGCCACCCTGTTTGGGTGATTACCCTCGTGGCCTTGTGGATCACTGCCACCGCCAATGGTGCGTTTTTTCACGCATTATCGGGATTTACACCCTATAACGGCCTACATGCCGCGATTTTTTTGACAGCAACATTTATGGTGTTGTGGGCGTATTTGAGTGTGGTATTGCAGTTGCTGGGATGGGGACTGCTGACTCGCCCCTTGCTCTCATTCTTTTTGGTCGCCAGTGCCCTCACATCCTATTGCATTGATAGTTTTGGGGTTGGGATTGATCAAGGACAAATTCAAAATCTTGTTGAGACCGATGTAAGAGAAGTCGGCGACATGATGAATGGGCACTTTGCATGGCGGCTCATGTGGGCTGCTGTGTTGCCTCTAATGTGGTTATGGTGGCGACCACTGACCACTCAGCCTTGGACAAAACGATTGCGCAGCAAAGGGTTGGCTGTGCTGAGTAGTGTGGCGTTGATTGGTGCGATGGTGTTGGTGTTTTATGTCGATTATGCAGCGGTGTTTCGTGAGCATCGGACCTTACGTGATTTGGTGACGCCGCATAACTCGATTGGCGGTTTGATTCGCTATTGGAATCGCCATGCCAAATTAAAACCACTACCACTGGTACCGTATGGTGTTGATGCACATCGCTCGCTTAAAGTGAGCACTCAACCACATGTGCCGACCTTGCTGGTGTTGGTGGTCGGGGAAACCGCCCGTGGCGAAAGTTTTGGTTTAGGTGGTTATGCACGCAATACCACCCCAGAGTTGGCCGCACAGCGGGTGACGTATTTTAGCCAGACCGCTTCGTGTGGTACGGCGACCGCAGTCTCTGTGCCGTGCATGTTTTCGGGCATGACCCGCCATCAATACGATGCCGATTTAGCCAAGCACCGTGAAGGCTTGCTGGATATTTTAAAACGTGCGGGCTATGCCGTGACGTGGATTGACAATAATTCAGGTTGTAAAGGCGCGTGTGATCGAGTCGAGCAGGTTACTCCATTGGCGACCAAGCGTGCTGCGTGGTGTGAGGGCAATGAGTGTCTAGATGGTATTTTAGATGACACGGTGGCGGATTTTCTGGCACATGCGCCGGTGCAAGATCGTGTGTTGGTGTTGCATCAAGCGGGTAGCCATGGGCCGGCGTATTACAAACGCTATTCACCAGCATTTAAACGGTTTACACCGACCTGTGACACCAATGCGATTCAAGGTTGCCCGCGTGCAGCGTTGATCAATACGTATGACAATAGCATTGCTTATACCGATCATATTTTGGCGTCATTGATTCAGCAGCTACAGGCACAAGAGACACGCTATCAGTCGGTGATGTGGTATGTGTCAGACCATGGGGAATCAACCGGTGAGCATGGTTTGTATTTACATGGCGCACCGTATCTGTTTGCGCCAAGCCAACAAACTCACGTCCCGATGCTGACATGGTTGTCGCCGCGTTTTCAGGCGCAACGACCCGCGTTATTGGGCTGTTTAACCGCTAAAAAAGACCAAGCCACCTCACAAGATCATCTGTTTCATACGATCTTGGGGCTGTTGTCGGTCGAGACTGAGGTCAAAGATGCGACCCTTGATTTGACAGCGGGTTGTGTATGAGCGCCCAGTTGAGCCGTTGGCCTGATCGGCGTTTTTGGATCTTGCAACTGTTGGGTCTAGGTGTGTCGGCAGTAGTGATGCTATGGATGTTTGCTAAATGGCCGATAGATCAGTGGTTTATCACGCCCTTTGCGGGAGATCACGCGCCTTTTTTTCCACATCGAGACGATTGGGCACTGACACACTTGGCGCATGATGGCATTAAAAAAATGCTGTTTGTGATTGGTCTGTGTTTGGCCGTGCCGTTGGTCGGTAGTATTTGGCGTGAACAATGGCGTGTTTGGTGCTGGCCTGCGGGATTTGTGCTGTTGGCCATGGTATTAGGGCCGAGTGTGGTGGGGTTGCTCAAGGCGACCTCTGCGCACTCTTGTCCTTGGCATTTGACCGTGTATGGAGGTAGTGGCGGCGTGGAGTACCCGCTGTTTGGTACGCCCATGGGGGATGCAGGGCAGGGCAAATGCTTACCTGGTGGACATGCTGCGGGCGGTTTTGGAGTGATGGCATTTTATTTTGTGGCGCGTGCAGCAGGTATTCGGTCCGCATGGCGCTATGCGTGGGCGGGTGCTGTTTTGGGCATGGGCATGGGCATGACACAGATGATGCGTGGGGCGCATTTTCTGTCGCATAATTTGTGGTCATGTTGGGTGGTGTGGTCGGTCTTGCTGGTCATTTTTGCCGTCATGCAACGCCTCGCCTTGCGTCATGGCCGATCTTTGGCAGCCCCCAGCGGCATGTTGTCTGGAGGCGCGGCTTCTCAACAGCACTCATGAGTGAGTGCTGTGATTATAACGTGGCGGCCAATGCTGGTTTAAAGGCCGCTGGTGAGCGCTTAAAGCGTGCAATGGCGGCATCGAGCGCCTTGAGTTGTGTTTGTGCCGCACGCTCGCCTTCTAAAATACTTTGATGCCGACTGGCAAGGTCTGCCACCCCCAAGTTGCCTACGGCGGGCTTAATGACCACATCGGCGTCTTTTAGTTCACTGTCAATGCCTTGCTGACCCATAATGTTGAGCGTTTGATCTAATAAACCAAACACATTGCTAGATTGCCCCGCCTTGGGGCGTGCCGAAATATCAATCGCAATCACAATATCAGCACCCATGTCGCGGGCGGTTGTGACCGGAATGGGGCTGACTAAACCGCCATCGACATAACGCTTACCGTTAATAGTCGCTGGAATAAATACATTGGGAATACTGCACGACGCGCGCACGGCTTGTCCGGCATTGCCGCGATTAAACGATACTTTTGCACCCGTATCGAGTTGAGTGGCAACGGCTGCAAAGCGGATGGGGAATTGCTGAATCAGTTTATTGCCAATTTGAGTGTTGACATAGTCTTGGAGTTTTTGACCGACCAAAAAACCTTGCTTGGTGAAGGTGAGGTCACGAATGTCTGACTCTTCTAAAGATAAGGCAATTTCTTGAAGTTGATAAGGGGTTTTGCCACTGGCATAAATGCTGCCGACAAAACTACCCGCGCTCGTACCGGTGACAATTTTCGGCTTAATACCATGAGATTCCAGCACTTTAATTGCGCCAATATGGGCAAAGCCCTTAGCGCCGCCACCGCCGAGTGCCAGTGCAATCACCGGTTCACGTGCTTTGGCCACCGGTGTTGGGGTGGGTTTGCTGGGTTGGACGGTGGGTGTAGTACAGGCGGTCATGCCCAACACAAGGGTCAGTAAACCCAAAGCATAGGGCAGGCGAAACGGGTGGACAGTAGACAGCGTGTTCACAAAAAAATATCCAGTCGGTGGTGATGTTTTGATCATACCGATTGGATGACATGCATCTGTGGAAAGAATGCGAAAGTTGAATGGCGTTTACGTGAGAGATAGCGGACTGCAAGGGCGAGTCTGACTTGAACATTTGCCGTTGCGGTATCGTGACGTGCTTAAAAACGATGTTCAATCGTGAGCAAGACGGTGGGTGATGAGGCGACGGTTCGGCGTTGGCTGAATTGGCCGCTGTTGGTGTAGAGCGTATCGATGCGGTCGCTGGATAACAGATTATTGGCGGCCAAGGTCATCGCCCAGCCTGCATCAAAACGCTTGGTGCTGCTGATGTCGAGTGTGGTGCGGGCGTTTTGGGCTTTGCGAGTCGATTGACCATCAACGATGCGTTCATAGTATGGGGTATATCCCACATTACTGTTGATCGACCAATGCCACGGTTGATATTGGTACGACACACCGATGCTAGTGGTGTAAGGGGCGACATCGCTGGCCAAGCGGTCGTCCTGTCCATTGCTTTGAATCTCGGCACGGATGGTCGAGAGTTGTCCGTTGAGTAATAACGAATGTCCGCCGTGTTGGCTGATGTTCATTCTGCCATCAAGCTCTATCCCTGTGGCGATGGCATGGGGTTGGTTTTGTGGGCGTTGCACATAGCGGTTGTTTTCGAGGCGTGTGATGCGTTCAATGTAGTCATCAATTTGCCGCCGAAATACGGTCAGATTGATCCCTCCTTGGTCGGTGTTGTAACTGGTACCGATTTCTGTGGCGCTGACGCGTTCGGCGCGTAGCGCAGGATTACCCCCATGATCAGGGTTGTTTAAGCTGCCCGCATCTGTACTGGTTGAGAGGGTGAGCGTTGGTGATAGATCATCAGTTTTGGGGGTGTTGCGGGCGACACTGCCAGAGGCTTGAATCGACCATGTAGGGCTGATGAGAAAGCGCCATGCCACAGCAGGACTCAGGCTGTGGTCGTCAGCCTGCACGAGTCCTCGCCGCAGAAGCCATTCTTGGCGCAAGCCACTGGTGAGTGTGCTGCGGGGGGTGATGCTCCAGTTATCTTCCACATACAACGCGTGGCGTTGTTCGGTCAGGTCGGCTTCAATGTCGCTACTGAGGCGACTCCGCTCGGATTTTGCGCCAAACTTCAGTTGATGGGCCGCCGTGATCGGCTGACTCCCGCTATAGCTGGCCGAAAAATGGTCGGTGCTGTCGTCACTGCCGCTCAATATGCTGTGCTGGGTGTTGCGCTCTTGCTCGTTGACCCATTCGCCTGACAGTCGCCATGTGTCCTTACGCTGGCCGTTTTTTTGTTCAAATCGGGTGTTTAATTTGGTTTGGTTGCTGTCGATGGTTTGGTGGTCGCTGTTGCTGCGATTGTCGATGCTGTGTTCGCTATAAAAAAGATCCACAAAGGCTTTGTCATGGTCGGCGAATTCGTATTGCAGCCGTGGGGCGATCATGCGAAAAGCACCGGTATTTTGCCGAACTTGAGTGCTATTGATGCCATTGGCGCGTTCAATTTGAGTGTGGTTTTGAGTGCTTAATTGGCTGTCCGTCGCCGATACGCTATATCCCCATTGGTTTTGACGGCCATCGAGTTGCACATTGAACTGGCGTTTTTCATTGGATTGGCCATGTTGTTGCGCTTGCCCATAGCCGCCTTTGATCACGCCCCCCAGACTGCCATCGCGTGGATCTTTTAAAATAATATTAATCACGCCGCCTGCTGCGACCGACCCTTGGGTCACGCTGGCCTGTCTGGTCACCTCGATACGATTGATCATATCCACGCTAAATGTATCAACGAGTGAGGTATCACCGCGCCGCCCGCCTTGCAACGGCTCTCCATTGACCAAAATGGTGGGTGCTGCGCCTGCCCCCCGAAACTTGGCTTTTTTAGCGCCTCCACCCGCGCCATTGAGTTGAATCCCTGCGGCACGTCGTAAGGCATCACTGACGGACGCGTCTCCGTAGCGCAGCATGTCGGTTTGGGTGATGGTGGTCTTATTGATGGCGCTGATGTCAGGGCGTTCGGGGCGGTCTGCCGTGGCATAAATATTTAATGTGCCCGCAACAGCGGGGGTAGTCGGGCGAGTCTCCGCATGTAGCATGGAAGCGCTACACAGCAGGATGAACCAGAGCATGTAGCAGTGACCATGAGTCCCCGCTAAAGGATTGCGCGACATGAGCAAGACACTCCAAAAAACAAAACGGGGACATGCTGCATGACCACGCTGCAATGGCTGCCCCGATAGAAAGGTGCAACATGCTGAGGTGATGGGATGACCGTATGATGATGCGGCCGATCTGCAAGGGCAAATCGGCTCATGGTTCCATTAAGTGGATGTTGGGTCATGCACATGTTGGCTAAAATATTGGCGTAATTTGGACAGCTTGGGGGGAATCAGTACGCTGCAATAGCCTTGCGTGGGGTTTTTTTCATAAAAACGCTGATGGTAGGCTTCGGCCGCATAAAACGCCGGTGCGGGGGTGCATTCAGTGACCACTGTGACGCCTTCTGCACGAAGCGCTGCGATGGTTTGCTCGGCAATCTGCTGTTGTGAGTCGTTTAAATAAAAAATCACCGACCGATACTGCGTGCCGATGTCATTGCCTTGGCGGTTGGGCGTGCTGGGATTGTGGGTGGCAAAGAAAATTGCCAACACGTCGGCAAAGCTGATGACAGTGGGGTCAAAATCAATCGCAATCACTTCGGCATGACCGCTGACACCGGTGCAGATTTGCTCGTAAGTGGGGTTGGGACGTGCGCCACCCGCATAGCCACAGGTGACTTCTGTCACGCCACGCACCGCGCGAAACACCGCTTCGGTACACCAAAAACATCCACCACCAACAATGGCGCGTTCAGTCAACATGGGCAGACTCTCTTAAAGGGTAGGCGGGAGGAGCAGGTGATGCACCGGTTAATCGGCGACAAAGCTGAGGCGCGCTTTGCCTTGCTCATCCAGCAAGTGTAGTTGTTTGGCATCTAGATGAAAGCGCCGAATGGTGGACAATGCTTGCATGAGGCGGGTTTCTTGGCCTTTGTCGTCCATGCAGGCCATGCGTGTACTGGCGGTGACGAGATCAAGGCGGTCGCCGTGTTGGGTATAGCTGCCCATTAAGCGGTTGCAACCGCCCATGCCGGTCACACGGTGGTCGGTGGCACTGAACTGTAAATAAGGCGCGCGTTCAGGAGGACTCGGCAAGATGGCTTGCCCATCTATGTGCTGTAAATGCCAACGGGTGTCTGTGAGTGGCGTGGGGGTTGGTGTGGCCTGAGTCACGGGCGTGGTGGGCATCAGTTGGCAGCCCATGAGGGTCAGACTGGCAAGGCTAAGCGAGCAAAGGAGCAGGCGCATGGGTCAGCGTTCCAAAGTGAGGCCGCAACACGGCACAGAGTATTTGTATGTTGCCCGATTGTGTGGTGCGTCCTTGTGACGGCTGTTGAGCAAGCTGTTGTGAATCGGTGAAAAAAAACAGGCGTGATGCCCGTTTTTGTGTGGTGTGTGTGCCGCTTGTGCGGGCGCTAGGACGGGCTGACTTGCCGTTGGTAGCGCACAAACCTAAAGGCAACCGTACTTTTTTCATCAACATGTGCGTCAGCGGGGGCGGGTATAAAATCGCTGGGAATCGCTGGATAGTGGGCATCACCTTGCACATTAAGCTCAACATGGGTCAGTTCTAGACGGTCTGCAAAGGCCAAAGTCTGCTGATAAAAATCTGCCCCACCAATCACAAAAATCGACTGCTTCTGTTGTGTAACAGCCACTTGTGCCGCTCTGTTCAGCGCGTCGTCTAGGCTGTGAGTGATCTCGACGCCCTCGGCTGACCAGTCGGTTTGGCGGGTCACCACAATGTTGATGCGGTTGGGCAAGGGGCGACCAATCGACTCAAAAGTTTTGCGCCCCATGACCACCACGCCGCCTTGGGTGATCTCTCGAAAGTGCTTAAAGTCGGCAGGCAAGTGCCACGGCATGCTGTTGTTGATTCCAATGCAGTGCTGTTGATCGACCGCGACCACATGCACCACCTCGAGTCCTTGCCAGCTCATACCGCAACCTCAGCTTTAATGCCCGCGTGATGTTGGTAGTCCATCAGGCTGATGTCATCCACGCCAAAACCAAAAATGTCCGTCACGGCAGGGTTTAGCGCAAGGGTGGGCAAGGGCAGGGGGTCACGCGTGAGTTGCAAGGCCGCTTGTGCCTGATGGTTGTTGTACAGGTGGCAGTCGCCGCCAGTCCAGACAAAATCACCCACGCCTAGGCCACAGACTTGCGCCACCATATGGGTAAGCAGGGCATAGCTGGCAATGTTAAATGGAACGCCCAAAAAAATATCGGCACTGCGTTGATACAACTGACAGGACAGTTTGCCGTCCTGTACAAAAAACTGAAACAGTGTATGGCACGGCGGCAAGGCCACTTGGGTGGCCTCGCGTGGGTTCCAACCTGACACAATCAAACGACGTGAGTCGGGATTGGTTTTAATTTCGTTGATCAGCCAAGCGATTTGGTCGATCCCGTCATTGGCATAGCGGCCGTCAGGTAATTGAGTTGCGCCAAAATTGCGCCATTGATGACCATAGACCGGCCCTAGCTCGCCCTCTGGACGGCCAAAACGCGCACATTGTTCGGCGGTTGCCCATTCGTTCCAAATGCTGACGTTGTGGTCTTTGAGGTATTGAACGTGGGTGTCACCGCGCAAAAACCACAGTAGTTCAATCGCCACCGAGCGAAAATGCACCCGCTTGGTGGTGAGAATGGGAAAGCCTTTGGACAAATCAAAACGCATTTGATGGCCAAACACTGAGCGCGTGCCGGTGCCAGTACGGTCAGATTTTTGCCCGCCTTGATCACAGACGAGACGGAGTAAATCAAGGTAGGTTTGCATGGGGCTTAGACACAGACAAAAAGGGTAAAAAAATGCAGCGGGTGCATTTTAGCGTAGCGCGACCGGCCTGCCTATCATTCACTGCATTCGATCACATACAGCACGTCTAAGCCTTTTTTGTAGGCATATTCGAGCATCATCAGCAGGGTTTTGAGGCATCGAAACACATAAAACGGCGTGTCACCGCCACGGCCTTCGTCGTCGGTCAGTAGCGGGTTGATGTCGGCTTCTTCTAGCGCGGCAAATACGTCGGTCACATCAAACCCGTAGGGTTGCCAAACGGCCATAAATACGCCAAACCACGGCTCGGCAGGGTTGAGCAGTTGCTTTAATGCATCAATCACCAGATGCATACTTTCGCCATCAATCACGCTCACCGCAAGGGTGCTGTCGTCGGTTTCAAGGCGGTCGCGGGCGTGTTCACCGTGCAAAAAGCTCAACACGCGCAGATTGGCCATTTGGCCGACTTCGTCCATGATCGCTTCGTAGCGGTTGTCGGTTGACCAGCCGGTCATGCTGCGTTTGTGGGCGTCATCAGGCATCGATTGCGCCCGTGTATCGGCCAAAAATGCTTGCAGCGCGTCGGCGTCGGCAAAATCTGTGGGAATGTGTTGGGGCAGAACGGCAATCGCGTCTAGGCGGGCATCGGTGCTCATGGCAAAGCTCTACAACAAAAAAACAAGACCGCATGATCGGCTGATGCAGGCGGCGGGGCAAGACTTAGTGTGTCAGATCGTTGCCCATCATGACGGTAATCAGCTTAGGGTTTGAGTTGGCCGTGTTCATCCCATTCTGGCGCTTTGGCAAAACGTTGCTGCAAAAATTGGCTAAATTCGGCTAGTCGTGCGGCGTCGTTTTCGGCAATGGCGATGCTGAGTTGTTCGACTTCGCCATCCAGCAAACGCAGTTGCTCCAGCAGTAGGGCTTGGGCGGTTTGGCCGCCCTTGAGGACATGCTCGGCTCTAAAGCGCTGCGGTAGTTTGAGGTACTGGGTCAGCATTTCGGGAATATAGCGTTGCACAATGTCGTCAAGGGCAAACAGGCGTTCGTCCACACCGGCTCGCGCTTGGTTGGGCTGTGCCATGTCGTTAATCAGTTGATAAATATGCGTCAATCGCTCAACTGCTTCAGGCGGTAGGCTGTTGTGATGGTGCTGCAATTGCTGTTGTAGGTGCTGCAAGCCTTGCGCTAGTGTGACAGGCTCGACCGGCGGCAGGCTGGGCAGGGTTGGTGCTGGCCGATGGGGGGTGAGCAACGCGCCACTGACATACAGGCCAAGGGTTATCCACAGCCAGCCTTGGTCAATCACCTGCAAAAACAACAAGACTGGGCTGAGGACAGCCAACACACAGCCCACAATATGGCGACGGCTGCCAAGGTAGCGCAACAGCATGGGAAGCAGCTGGGTCATTATTGATACGCCCGAATATCACGAAACGCTTTGCTTAAGTTGTCTTGGCGGCTTTCAAAGGTTTTGCCACGGCTTTCTTGGGCGATGGTGCTGAGTTCATCGGTGGGGGCTTCGCCAAATAAAATGGGAAAAATCCGAATCGGCGCGTGTTGGCTCTGTAGACGCGGCAGGCTTTGTGCTTGCCATTGTGCAAACGATTGCCCTTCAGTTTGCACGCCGTCAGTCATCAGCACAATGCTGACGATTTGCTCGGGATTGGCGTGTTGTTTGAGCAAGGCGATTTGCACCGCTTGATCGAGCGCGTCGTACAGTGCCGTGCCGCCATCGGCATACAGTTGATTGACCAACGTGCTGATGGCTTGGCGTTGTACATCGGGTTGTTTGGGGTCAATCACCAGTGTTTGTGCGGTTTTGACTTCGCTACTAAATGGCAAAAAGATGAGTTGTTCGCGGGGCTGAAACCGCGTCAGGCGCTCGGTCAAGCTGGTGGCATTGAGTCCGGTCAGGTAGTTGAGCGCGTGTTTGAGGTCGCTCATGCGTGCGCCTTCCATCGAGCCACTGGTGTCAAGCACATAAATGGTGGTGGAGGGTTTTTTGCTGTCTTGTTGATAGGCGGTCAAGACGGCATCAATGGTTGACAGTTGGTTGGGGTAGCTCAGTTCAGTGGCGCTGGTGGCCGGTAATTGGCTTTTGACCGCAGGGTTGGCTGGCCGTAAAAACCGCTGTGCAATCACCGTTTGAAATGCAGGCGCTTTGAAGCGAGCGACGAGTTTTTGGTAGTCGGTGCGGTGGGCGTCATTGAGCAGCATCAAGGGATAGTCGGCACTGATCACGCCATCTTGTGGATAAATCAGGCTCAGTTTGTCTTGCAGCTGTGGCTGTTGATTGAGCCGCATCAGCACGGCTTCATAGTTGATCAGGCCATCGAGCCGATTTTGTTCTTGTCTATAGGTGTCGGCCAGCCAGCCAGAGCTGCCTGCGGTCAGGGCTTGGCCTTTCAAAAACTGCTGCAAGACGGGTTTTTTAATGTCGCTGGCTTGCAAGTTGTCGGCTTTGCCTGCGCTGGCCAGCGTCAGGGCAAACAACGCACTCATGCCTGAATTAGACGCAATCGGGTTGGTCATGCCATAGCGAAACTGCCCACTTTGCACGGCATTGACCACTTTCGCCCATGTGGGTGGCGTGGTGATCCAGCCGAGTTGTTGGGCTTTGCTGGTTTTGACTCCCAAAGCGATTTTGGAATAAAACAGCTTGTCTTGTGCTTTGGGTTTGTCATTGAGCGCCAGCATCGGGTATGCGCTACTGGCTGGCAAAATGGCATCAAACGGCTCATGGGCGTTGATGCGGTCGACCATTTCTAGACTGCCCGCATAGTCGATTTTAATACTGACACCGACGGCTTGGGCGCTTTGGGTCAAGTCGGGTTCGAGGTCTTTGAGTTCAGATGCCGCCAAAATATGAAAGGTGTTGGCGTTGTCTGCGGGGGCTGCATTGTTGGTGTCGGGGCTGCGGCTACAGCCAGCCACCAGCACACTCAGCGATAGCGTCACGGCCACGGGCAAAACGAGAAGAGAGCGAAGGGTCATCGTGAGGTCTCGTGCTGGGGAACAGTGGGCAGTGACTGACGCGATTGCATTAAGCGTTCACGCCATGCCGCTTGTTCGCTGAGTTGTTGGGTTTGACCAATCCATTGCAATTGAAGATAGGCGTGTTCTAAGCCGTGTTGAATCTGCTGTTGTTGTTGCTGGATCAAGTCAAAGGCCAATTGTTGTTGCTGGTTGTGCAATTGACCTTGTTGCAGGGTTTGCCGCCGTTGATTGAGCCGTTCGGTTAGTCGGGTGATGCGTTCGGCGGTGTCGGCATGGGCAAATGCCGTGGTTTTGAGTGCATGAGTCAGTACGTGCAATAGCGCATGTAGGCGGGTCAGACGTTGTTCTAGATGCTGTTGTTCGCGGTGTTGTTGTTGCTGTGCCTGTTGTAGTTGATAGCTCAGGTGTTGGGCGCGTTCACGCTGTTGATACACCGTGGCAAACAGGTGTTTTAATGCTGCTAAGTCGTTAGGCGGCCGTTGAGCATCCATGCTGCTGCGAAGTTTTTGCCAGAATGAATCCGGCGTGCTGGCCGGTGCGCGTGCCAGCACATCGTCAATGTGTTGCGCAATCACGTGGAGCGTCTGCGTGTCGAGCAAAACGTTTGTGAGATCACCAGCAGTACCTTGCGCCTCTAAGCGTGTCATGTGGTCGATGGCTTGCTCGTAGCGTGCCAACTGAGGGTCTGTAGCAGCCAGTCCTAATAGTTGCGTGACCACGCCGCTGCACTCAGTCCATAAGGCGTTGCTCCATGCCCAATCGGGTGGCGCAGGGACGGGCGTGGTCATGGGGTAGCCGCTGCGGGTTGGCTGATATGATCAATCATCAGATCCAACAATGCAGTGTTGGGTGGGTCGATGACGTCATCCAAGCGGTCGGGGGTCTGAATGCCCTGAGCTTGCCATGCGGCTTTGGTCACGGCGGGATTTTTGGTTCTAAAGCCGTACTCGTGGGCAATCGCCAGCAGTTGCGGGTCAGTGCCTAGCGCGTGTTGTAGAGCCTCTGCACGGGCGTTCAGGGGGACAAACACATGTTTGGTATACAAGGTTGGCACGGGATACAGCACGGCAATGTTGCTGTCCACCGCGCCTTTTTGCTGATATTGATACTGAATCAGTTGTGATTCATAGGTCATTAACAGTGGGGTTTTGCCCATGCCCAGTGCTAAGTAGTCTTCAAACGGGGCGGCTGAGGAGCTTTCTTGGTAGCCCTGCCGTCCAAACAGGTCTTTGACTTGGTCGGCGGCTTGGGTCGCTTCGGTGGGGTTTTGCACAATTTGTTCGTGATTAACCAAATAGCTCATCAGCGCCAAATAAGTGCCTGCACTGTTTGAGGTGTGCAGATCGGTTGTGGTGATGATGATGCTTTTGTTACTACGAAAACTGCTGGCTGGGCTGTTGAGATCAGACCAACGGGTTTGTTTGAGCATCAATGGCAGTAAGCCACGCATATCTACCCATTGCGTCTGGCCTTGAGTGTTGATCAGCCCTTGGCTGTTTAAGGCAGCGACTACAGGTTTCCATGTGGCAATCACCATGGGGGTATAAAACAGCTCATCGGTACTGCGCGCATGGCTTTGCTGCTGAATTTGCAAGGCTTGAGCCGTCCCCGCCGGAAACGCAAAATCGTATTGGCCGGTTTTCAGTTGACTGGGCATGCTGCGCGAACCGGCTTTATCGACCTGTACCGACAGTTGAAGTGCCGCCAAACGCGCTTGCACGCGAGGATCATTAAAAAACGCTTCTTTTTCTGAACCAATCAGGCCATGAATAACGCTCTGTTGCGACGCATCGACCGACAGCGCAGGGCGATGCGCCCCATCTTGGCTGCGCTGATGCGAGTACCACATGCCACCGCCAACCGATAGCAGCAACAGGCTGCCCACCATGATGCCCACATTTGCTTTCAATATTATCGTCCTGATCTAAACGGCCTGTTGAGCGTCACTGCTGATGGCAGCATCATCCCATGACGACGTGATGACAGCCACAGTGATCGACAGGCCAGCCGACTTAACGTGAGGGTTGTCCCACGCCCCAATCATACACACGACGATGATAGGCATACCACAACATCCATAGGCCAATCAAAATCATGGGTGCGGTCAGCATTTGCCCTTTGGTCATCCAGCCCAACAAAATAAACCCCTGATCGGCGTCGGGTTGACGGAAAAACTCGACAGTAAACCGCGCTAAACCATAGCCCATCAAAAACACCGCCGACACTGCATAACGGGGACGGGGTTTGCTGGAAAACCACCACAGCACCACAAACAACACCAAGCCTTCTAAAAAAGACTCATACAATTGTGAAGGATGGCGAGGGAGCAACATCAATCCGTCTAGACGTTGCGCCAACGAGATCCATTCGGGGTGCTGCAACATCAAGTCTTGATCGGCTTGATCAGCGCGAGGAAAGCCCATGAGCCAGCCATAGCCGCCTGTGGACACTCGCCCCCATAATTCGCCGCCAATAAAGTTGCCAATCCGGCCAAACAACAACCCTGTCGGGACGCAAGGCGCTACAAAATCGAGCGTTTGAAAGGTGGTTTTTTGATACTTACGGCCAAACCATGCCATAGCCAGCATTACACCAATAAAGCCACCATGAAAGCTCATGCCGCCGTCCCAGACTTTAAATAACCAGATCGGATCGGACAAAAAACGCTCAAATTGATAAAACAGCACATAACCGATGCGACCGCCCAAAATGACGCCCATTGCGCCATAAAAAATCAGATCGGACACCATCTCATCGTTCCACCCCTCACGCCGACGGGCGCGATAGCTGGCAAGGGCATAGGCGCAACCAAACGCCAGCAGGTACATCAGGCCATACCAATGGATTTGAAAAAACCCAAGGTCTAAGGCGACAGGGTTAATGTGTGGATACTGCAGCATGAACGGCCTCGTCATTGTTGCCAGCACAAAGATGCGGCATTCTAGCCGATCCGGTCCTGCTAGGTTGTGACGTGCTGATGTGTATCGTTGCGCTTGCGTGGCAAATTTTGCCCAATACGCCTGTGTTGTTACTCAATAACCGTGATGAATTTTTTCATCGACCGACGGCCACCTTGGCGTGGTGGGCAGATGCCAACGTGCTGGCGGGTCGTGACCTTGAGGCGCAGGGCACATGGTTGGGGATTGACCCAACGGGTCGTTGGGCGGTGCTGACCAATTATCGTGAAAAACCCCACAGCACAGGATTACAGTCTCGGGGTGAGCTGGTGCGCGATTATTTAAGCCAAGGGCTGTCACCCCTGCGTTTTGCAGAAGCCATTGCCCTGCAACACTATGCGGGGTTTAACTTGATTGTGGGTGATCAACAGCAAGCAGTGGTGGTGAGCAATCGTGGCACAGCGCCCACACCATTGGCGGCGGGGTTATATGTGTTGTCAAATGCCAGCATTGATGACCCATGGCCGAAGGTTGAACGCTTACGTCAGCGCGTTGGCCAAGAAGTGTTACCACTGGTGCATACAGATGCCGCCGACTGGGTTGATGTGGCGTTGGAGGTGCTGGCCGACCGCCAACCCGCCGCCGATGACCAATTGCCCGATACCGGTATCGGGCCTGTCTGGGAAAAAATGCTCTCGTCGATTTTAATTGAATCGCCAGTGTATGGCACCTGTACCTCTAGCGTGGTGCAGTTGACCCCGCAGGGTTATCGGTTTGTTGAGCAAACCCGCGGGGCAAACGCTGGCCGTGTGACCGTGACAGGGACATACACGACCGCGAGGGTTATGCAGACGTGGGCTGAGTCATGAGGATCTGCTGAAGATGCTGCATCGCCTGTCCCCGATGACTGATGCGATTTTTATGGGCTTTGTCTAACTCGCTGCTGGTCTTGCCCAACTCAGGCAGCCAAAACAGTGGGTCATAGCCAAAGCCGCCACCCCCCTGTACGGTCTCTAAAATTTCACCATGCCAAAAACCTTGGCACACAATGGGCAACGGGTCTTCGCTATGCCGTACCAAGGCCAAGACACAGACAAAAATGCCCACAATCGGTTGTCCATTGCGATGCGGCAACAGTTTGTTTAATAACGTTTGGTTGTTTAATGCGTCGTTGCCATGTTCTCCGCCAAAGCGTGCCGAATAAATCCCTGGTGCGCCGCCCAACAGCGGCACACACAAGCCTGAGTCATCGGCCAGTGCGGGCAGTCCGGACAGACGCGAGGCATGGCGTGCTTTGATCAGGGCGTTTTCGATAAAACTCAGGCCGTTTTCAATCGCGTCAGGAATGCCAAACTCGCCTTGTGTCTGTACCGTGAGCGGCAGTTGTAGCGCACTAAACATGTGGCTAAATTCGGTGAGCTTGCCTTGGTTGTTACTGGCCAATACCAATCGGGAGGCAGGAATCAGTAGAGACGATGCACGGGATAACGACATGATATTGTTCCTAAATATAGATACAAAAATGCCCGACGAATCGGGCATGGTTCAACCCCACAGCAATAAGCCGTG
>JBEANQ010000005.1:0-35253 GCA_041165345.1 Pseudomonadota bacterium | reverse complement strand
GTTTTTCGCAGATGGTATAGGCATCTGAGATTTCAGCAGCAAAACGCTCGGCCAATGCGGTTTTTAATGGGGTGTTTTGCGCAGGGGCAGTCCATGTGCTGGCCGCAGTGCCAACTTCAGCGGCAAAGGCTTTGATGCCTTCAATCACCACTTGCATTTCGTCATGACCAAACAAAACCGCACCGAGCATTTGGTCTTCGGACAGTTCTTTGGCTTCTGACTCAACCATCAACACGGCTTTGTCTGTACCCGCAACGACCAAGTCGAGGTCGCTTTTGGCCATATCGGCGTAGTTTGGGTTCAGGATGTATTCGCCGTTGATCAGACCCACACGTGCGCCTGCGATTGGGCCATTGAAGGGAATGCCTGCAATGCTGAGGGCGGCTGACGTACCGATCATGGCGGCAATGTCGGCGTCCATGGATTTGTCAGAGGACACAACCGTGGCCGTCACTTGAACTTCGTTGACATAGCCTTCTGGAAACAACGGGCGAATCGGACGGTCAATCAGACGCGAGGTGAGGGTTTCAAACTCGCTTGGACGGCCTTCACGCTTTAAATAGCCACCAGGGATACGGCCAGCAGCGTACTGCTTTTCTTGGTAGTTGACGGTCAATGGGAAAAAATCTTGACCGGCACGCGCCGACTTGGCAGCAACCACAGCAACCAATACGCTGACGCCACCCATCGTGACATACACCGAGCTGGCTTGACGGGCAATGCGACCGGTTTCCAGCACAATGGTGTCACGACCAAACTGAATTTCTTTACGAACAATATTAAACATCGACATGGGGTTACCTTTTAATGGACTTTGTGGAGGCCCCTAACGGATGGCGTCCTGATCGACCATTGACGACCTAAAACGACAGCAGTTAGAAGCCTCTCCACGACAGTGGTGAAACGTTAAAACCTTACAACATGAAAAAAAGGGAGCGAAAAAAATTCGCCCCCTTTTTTATACCGGAATTGGCATCGTTGCCTAGTCCAGTGGTCGCCAAACTTAGCGACGCAGACCCAAATCGCCAATCAGGGCTTGATAACGGGTTGCATCTTTACCTTTGAGGTAGTCCAGCAGTTTACGACGTTGGTTGACCATACGGATCAAACCACGACGGCTGTGATGGTCATGCTTGTGTGCTTTGAAGTGAGATTGCAGGTCGTTGATTTGAGCAGTCAACAGTGCAACTTGTACTTCAGGCGAACCTGTGTCGTTTTCGGCACGGGCGTGTTTTGCAATGATCGCAGCGCGATCGGCGTTGGTTAATGCCATGACTCTTCTCCGAGATGCATAAACAAATGAAAGATGCGTTCGCCGTGCATCACTACAGCGACGGCGGCAGTGTAGCGAATTTTGGCCGATATGACCAGTCTATCGAGCATCAAGGATAGGCACTGCCATTGTTTTGCAGTACAACGGAGCCATACCTTTAAGCATCTTTGATCAGACTGGGCGGTTTTATGAAGTTTCTGTCTACCAATACGGCGCACATTGCCCGTGATCTTTCGGCAGTGACCGTCATTGCAGCAAATGAGGGCCTAGCAGCCGCAGGTGGCATGACCGACGCTCAAGTACAACGTATTTGGCATGCCGTTGAAAAACTGTATCAGGGTGGTAATCATCCGATGGTGTCCATTTGCCTGCGCCGACAAGGTCAGGTGGTGCTGCATCGGTCGATTGGCCATGTCCGTGGCAATGGGCCAGATGACCTGCCCAGCACGCCCAAACAGTTAGCGCAGCCCAATACGCCGGTTTGTTTGTTTTCGGCGTCTAAAGTGGTCACGGCCATGCTGTTGCATTTGTTGGACGAGCGTGGCGAACTCAATTTGCTTGACCCTGTCAGCCATTATGTGCCGGAGTTTGGGGTTAACGGGAAGCGGCGGGCAACCTTGTTTCATTTGCTAAGTCATCGTGGTGGGATTCCACGTATTGACGGTGATGTCACGCCTGAGCTGCTGTTTGATCGACATGCCATTGTGCAAAAACTCTGTGCGGCTGCGCCCGTTTCTCCGTCGGGTCATCGTCAGGCGTATCATGCGGTGACTGCGGGTTATATTTTGGGCGAGGTGATTGAGCGGGTCACAGGCATGGATTTGCGTGCGTTTTTGCACGAGTCCATCGAAAAGCCCATGGGGATGCGCTGCTTTAACTATGGCCTTGCACCTGAGTTTAGGCCAGACGCCGCCGTCAATTATGCAACGGGGATTCATCCTGCTTTAGGCACTGATTTATATTTAAATCATGTGTTGGGCGGTGGGTTGCAATTGGCGGTTGATGTGACCAATGACACCCGCTTTATGGATACGATTTGTCCTGCGGGTAATATTTATACCGATGCCGATCAAGCGTGTCGGTTTTTTGAAATGCTGCTCAATGGTGGCGAACTCGACGGTGTACGGATTTTTAGTCCAGAAACGGTGTTTCGCGCCACGTTAGAAACCACTCGCCCGACCATTGATGCCACACTGCTGGCTCCAATGCGCTATGCCTTGGGCACCATGCTGGGTGATAACCCCGTCGGCATTTTTGGCCCAATGACGGCGCAGGCGTTTGGGCATATTGGGTTTTCTAATATTTTTTGCTGGGCTGACCCTGCCCGTGACATTAGTGCAACCATTATGACCAGTGGGAAGTCGGTGGTGGGAACTCACTTACCTGCTTTGGCTCACCTACTCATGCAGACGTCGCGCCAATGTCCACGGGTTGCCAAGCATCAGCGGCGCTCGGTGTTTGGCCAAGATGGCACACACAGCGTGGCGGTCTAAACCCAGCCAGTGATGGCGACAGATCTGTTCGGTCGCCATCACGGCGCGATTATGACGACGACACCATCACCCGTTTTGGATGAAACTGTCGTTCGTCATCGACGCAGCCTAGACCCAAAAATCGTGTGTGGGCAAAGGCCAGCGCCTCCCCTTCCGTGGCGTCCACCATCACCGATTGACCACGGCAAAAATAAAAGTCTTCGCCATCATCCAGTTGAATCCGGCGCATGTGATCGACCGGTGCCCACGTTGGCAACAACAGCGCGTCGCGTTCGGCCTCAGACAACGATTCTAAGTATTCAATAGTCATGGACTCATCCAACACAAACGGACCGGTTTGCGTGCGATGCAGCGTTTCCACATGTGCGCCACAGCCCAAGGCTGCGCCAATGTCTTCGGCCAGCGTCCGAATATACGTGCCTTTGCTGCACTCCACATCAAGGGTCAAGCTGTTGTCATCAAAGGCCAATAACACCAATCGGTGAATCGTAACCGGACGCGCTGGGCGTTCAATCTCGATGCCTTGACGAGCCAGTTCATACAACGGGCGGCCATCTTTTTTAAGCGCAGAGTACATCGGTGGCACTTGCATAATCGGGCCACGCAGTCCAGCCAATGCCGACTCAATCACAGCGTCGGTCAACGCAG
Source organism: Pseudomonadota bacterium (assembly GCA_041165345.1). GTDB lineage: Bacteria > Pseudomonadota > Gammaproteobacteria > Pseudomonadales > Moraxellaceae > JBBKWH01. The sequence goes on along the minus strand of JBEANQ010000005.1, from coordinate 31,839 downwards.
GCACGGGTTTTTCGGCCAGCGTGTCGCCTTCACGGTCGCCAGTGGTGGTGGTACGACCCAAGCGCACCACGGTGCGGTAGGTTTTGTCAGAATCTAATAAATAATGCGAAAACTTGGTCGCCTCACCCAAGCAAATGGGCAGCAGTCCTGTCGCCAGCGGATCCAGTGCGCCGGTATGACCGCCTTTTTCGGCCAGATACAACCAACGCACCTTTTGCAGTGCGCCATTAGAACTGTAACCCTCCGGCTTGTTGAGCAAAAAAACACCGCTCAATGCCCGACGCTTAATTTTGACCTGTGGCTGCTTCATTCGACCCAAACCCATGCTAAACACAATGGCGCAGATGGTAGCAGATCGGCTCAAATGGGCATTGGCCTTGATCACCTCACGCACAGTCATACGTCTATCGTCACTGGCTTTATGCAAACTGATCCGTCCATCTTGAAGCCGGTGTATTTTGCCGCAAAGGCTCGTACAGTCAGACGGTCAATATCCAGCCAGCCCACTGCCTGCCACTGCCCGTTATTTGGATGCCCCCATGATCAATCGACTACGTCTGCCCTTACATCACGCCGAACTCTCGGCCGACCACAGCGGCCCACATACTCACTTTCGCGCCTGTACCTTGTGTGAGGCCATGTGTGGTATTGAAATTAAAACCGAAGGTCAACAGATTGTGTCGATTAAGGGCGATGCCAACGACCCGTTTAGTCAGGGGTATATTTGCCCCAAGGCCACCGCCCTACAAGACCTGCATGAAGACCCCGACCGCATTCGCCACCCCATGAAACGCACGGCCAGCGGTTGGGTTCGGGTGTCATGGGATGAGGCGCTCGACACCGTTGCCACCGAACTCAAACGGATTCAGCGGCAACACGGCCATGATGCCGTGGCGACCTATTTGGGTAACCCAAACGCACACAATATGGGATCGTTGTTGTTTGGCACACGACTTTTGAAACAACTCAAAACCCGCAATAAATTTTCGGCGACCTCGGTCGATCAATTGCCGCATCATTTAGTGTGTTATCAGATGTTTGGGCATCAGTTGCAAATTCCGGTTCCCGACATTGATCACACCGATTTTATGCTGATTTTGGGCGGTAATCCGTTGGCCTCTAACGGCAGCATCATGACCGTGCCAAACGTCAAACAACGCCTGAAAAACATCATTGCCCGTGGGGGTCAGGTGGTGGTGGTTGACCCACGCCGCAGCGAAACCGCCGACATCGCCACGCAACATGTGTTTATTCAGCCTGCGACCGACGTGCTGCTGCTGCTGGCGATGCTCAACGTGTTGCATCAAGATGGTCTCATCAAGCCGCATCGGCTGCATGGCATCACCGACAATCTCAGCAACATTGCCGCATGGGTTGCACCCTATCCTCCCGAACGCGTGGCCGCTGCGACGGGGCTATCGGCCTCGACCATTCGCAGCCTCACGCATGATTTTGCCACCGCCAAAACCGCCGTCTGCTATGGCCGCATGGGGGTATCGGTGCAAGCATTTGGCGCACTCAGCCAATATTTGATCATGCTGATCAACCTGCTTACCGGCAGACTCGACACACGCGGTGGCCTGATGTTTCCGCGTCCGGCTGCGGACATTGCCAGCCAAACCAGTCGGGGACATGTGGGAAAATATCACTCTCGGGTTCGCGGTCTGCCCGAGTTTTCGGGTGAATTACCGGTCGCGGTACTGGCCGAAGAAATTCTTACCGAAGGCCAAGGCCAGATCAAAGCCTTGGTGTTGGCTGCGGGAAATCCGGTGTTGTCGACCCCCAACGGTGAGCAATTGGATCGGGCGCTCGGTGGCCTTGAATTTATGGTGGCGATTGATTTTTATTTAACCGAAAGCACCCGTCATGCCCATATTCTTTTGCCCCCAGTCGGCCCACTTGAGCGCGAACACTACGACTTGGTGTTTCATAATTTTGCCGTGCGCAACAGTGCCAAATGGTCGAATGCCCTGTTTGCCCCACAAGGCGACTCACGCCAAGACTGGCAAATTTATTTAGATTTAAGCGCCCGAATGGCACACAAACCTAGCGTTTTGACCCGCGCCACCCAACGGGCGCTACAGATGTTAGGCCCTGCCGCCTTAATTGAGCTGCTGTTACGCACCGGCCCGTATGGTTTACGCCACAGCCTAGACCCACGCAAAAGCCTGAGCGTCAGCCTGCTCAAACAACATCCGCAAGGCATTGATTTAGGGCCACTACAACCGCAGTTGCCAGAGGCACTCTACCATTTGGACAAAAAAATCCACTTGGCGCTCGACTATTTCTGCCCAGATGTGATGCGGGTCGAGGCACATTTTTTTGGTCATATTCATGCCCACACTCACGACACCCCTGCGCAATCCTCACAAGGCTATCCCATGACCCTGATTGGTCGGCGACATGTGCGCAGCAATAACTCGTGGTTGCACAACAGTCGGCGCTTGGTCAAAGGCAAATCACGGTGTACGGCCATGATTCATCCTAACGATGCCGCCGCGTTGGGCATTGTCAATGAACAACTGATTCGGGTGCGCTCGCGGGTCGGTGAAGTCCAGATTGCCGCCGAAATCACCGATCAACTGATGCAAGGGGTGATCAGCATTCCACATGGTTGGGGACATCACAAGCACGGCACCCAATGGCAAATTGCCGAACAACACGCGGGTGTGAATGTAAACGCCCTCACCGACGACCTACAAGTTGATGAATTGTCGGGCAATGCTGCCCTAAATGCTGTGGCCGTGTATGTCTCAGCGATCACCACCCCATCACCCACCTAAACCTCACCGCCCATAAAAAAACCGCCTGCACGCAGACGGTTTTTAGGTCTCATCACCACACCGCTGATGATTAGTCTGGTGTGGATTCAGCCTCGGCGGTCTCAGACTCATCCGCGAGTGCGGGCAAATCGGCAACCGCTTTGGTGATCAACTGCGTCATGTAATTGCCATGCGCAGTGGCGGTGTCATAGTGAAACCGCAGACGGGGCGTAAACCGCGTCTTGATCCGACGGCCAAGCTCGGCACGCAAGAAACCCGCTGCGCCGTTTAACAGCTCCAGCGTATCCCGATGCGCGGCCTCGGTTTGATCGTCGCCGAGTTCACGGCCCATGACCGTGAAATAGACTTCGGCGTAACCCAAATCTGAGCTGACTTTGACACCCGAAATGGTGACCAGCCCGCCCAAACGAGGGTCTTTAATGGATAGGCGGATCAGGTCTGACAACTCACGTTGCACCTGATCACCCATCCGCTTGAGACGCTGACTCATGGTCGCTCCTCCAAATGGCACGCGTTACAGCGTGCGCTTGATTTCCTGCACTTCATAAACTTCGATCTGATCGAGTTCTTTAATGTCGTTATAGCCTTTAACGCCTAAACCACATTCAATGCCTGCACGCACGTCGTTGACGTCATCTTTATGGCGACGCAGTGATTCCAGTTCACCTTGGAACACCACCACACCATCACGCAACACGCGAATCGGTTTGTTGCGATAGATCGTACCTTCCATGACCATACAGCCCGCAGCTGCACCGAAACGGCTGGAACGGAACACTTGGCGCACTTGCGCAATACCCAAGATGTTCTCACGATGTTCTGGCGCCAGCATCCCGCTCATGGCTGCTTTTACATCATCAATCATCTCGTAGATGATGCTGTAGTAGCGCAGATCAACACCATCTTGTTGACACTTCAGACGCGCTGCGTTGTCGGCACGCACGTTAAAGCCCAACAAGACCGCACCGGTTGATTCGGCCAATGTGACGTCAGATTCAGTGATCGCACCCACACCCGAACCCACAATCCGTACATGCACATCAGCAACCGACAGGTCGTTCAAGGCATTGGACAAGGCTTCGAGCGAACCACGCACATCGGCTTTGAGGACAATGTTGACGCTTGGTACGTCTTTTTTGCCCATCGATGCCATGATGTTTTCAAGACGCATGCCGTTTTGACGTGACAGCTTGGCTTCACGCTCACGGGTGGCACGGAAATCAGCCACTTCACGGGCTTTTTTCTCGTCCGATACGACCAAGAATTCATCACCAGCATTCGGCGCATCCGGCAGACCCAAAATTTCGACCGGAATCGATGGGCCTGCGGTTTTGATCGGCTTGCCGTTCTCGTCGTTCATGGCACGAACACGTCCATAGAACGCACCTGCCAAGACCAAATCGCCGGTTTTAAGCGTGCCTTTTTGAACCAGCATGCTGGCAATCGCCCCACGACCTTTGTCGATACGCGCTTCGATCACCACACCTTGCGCCGCGCCTTCGTCTGATGCGGTGAGTTCCATCAATTCGGCTTGAATGGAAATCAGGTTCAGCAACTCGTCAATGCCTGCACCGGTTTTGGCCGATACTTTGGCGACGGGCGTATCGCCACCCCAGCTTTCTGTGGTCACGCCTTTGACCGACAGTTCGTTTAACACGCGGTCAAAGTCCGCGCCTTCTTTGTCGATCTTATTCAATGCGACAATGATTGGCGTACCGGCTGCACGGGCATGATCAATGGCTTCAGCCGTTTGTGGCATGACGCCATCGTCGGCGGCGACCACAATGACCACAATGTCAGTCGCTTTGGCACCACGGGCGCGCATTGACGTAAATGCGGCGTGACCCGGTGTATCCAAAAAGGTAATAACACCGCGCTCGGTTTCAACGTGGTATGCACCAATATGCTGGGTAATGCCACCGGCTTCGCCTGCGGCCACTTTGGCACGGCGAATGTAGTCAAGCAGCGAGGTCTTGCCATGGTCAACGTGACCCATGATGGTGACCACTGGTGGACGAGTTTTTTCGTCACCACGGTTACGACCAGCCGCTTCCATGAGGTTGTCTTCAACCGCCGTGTCACTGACCAAAATCGGGTTATGACCCAGTTCTTCAACCACCAAGGCCGCAGTGGCTTGGTCGATTTCTTCAGTTTCACGAACCATTTCACCCATTTTCATCAACATACGGATGACTTCACGGGCTTTAACGGCCATTTTTTGTGCCAGATCGGCAACCACAATGGTCTCGCCAATTTGAACATCATACACTTGCTTTTCAACGGGTTTTTCAAAACCGTGTTGATTGCCTTGGCTGGTTTTAAAGCCTTTGTTGGCAGGGCGAATGCGTTGTTCTTCTTGACGGTTACGACCACCACGCGCGCCTTTACCTGCACGTGCATTGGGGGTGGTTGCCACACCGCGCTTAATTTCGCGGTTTTCTTTGTCAAACGATTCTTCGTAGGCACGACCAACCAAACCACGCGCCAACGGGGTGCTTTCGTCAATCTTGCGCTCAACCACCGCTTCGCCCGTGGCGTATTTGGTGGCCATTTGGCGCATTTGCTCAAGCGTACGCTGTTGCGCGGCTTCGGCTGCCACACGACGCGCGGTTTCTTCTGCTGCTTTTAGGCGTGCAATTTCAGCTTCACGCGCTTGTTTTTCAGCGGGTGACTCTTCTTTGACAATCCGCTTCTTGGCAGGGGCATCTTTTTTGCTGGCAGCGGTTGGCTGTGCTTTTGGTGCTGCTGCAGCTTCACGCACCGCTTGCTCGCGGGCTTCTGTCGCTTGACGAGCTTTTTCGCGGGCTTCGGCTTCGGCTTTCTGACGCGAAATCATGTCGGCACGAGCTTGTGCTTCAGCATCGGCTTTGGCACGCGCTTCAGCAGCAATCGAGGCGGCGTCAGGCTTTACAAACGTGTGGCGCTTACGCACTTCAACGTTAATGCTTTTGGTTTTGCCGCTGGTGCTGGCGACTTTGGCGGTGCTGGTGGTCTTACGTGTCAACGTGATACGGGTATCGGTTGGCTGTTGACCATGCGAACGCTTTAAAAACGCAACCAGACGCTCTTGCTCGCTATCTGTCACGAGGCTTTCGGCAGTCCGTTGGGGCAGTCCGGCATCGGCCAGTTGCTCCAGCAGCTTTTCGACCGGTTTTTGCACCATCTGTGCCAATTCTTTTACGGTTTTATCCGACATGCGCTGCTACCCCTAGTTAAACCATGATTCGCGGGCCTTCATGATGAGACGGCCTGCGGTGTCTGCATCGAGATCGTCGATGTCAGCAATGTCGTCGATGCTCTGATCTGCCAGATCATCTACTGTGATCACGCCACGTGCAGCCAGCGCAAACGCTAACTCACGGGTCATGCCTTCCATATTCAGCAACTCATCACTTGGGTCTTGAATACTCTCTTGTTGCAGTAAGGCGTCAGCCAAAGCCACTTCTTTGGCACGCGATTGCAACAGCGTCACCATGTCAGCATCCAACCCAATTTCGTCAAAGGTTTCAGCAGGCACGTACGCCACTTCTTCCAATGAGGTAAAGCCCATATTGACGAGCGCCATCGACAGCTCAGGATCAAGCTCTAAACGCTGCGTAAACATGTCAACATATTGCTGTGTTTCGCTCGACTGACGCGCCAAATAAGCGTCTTCTAGCATCATGTCGAGTTTGTAGCCGGTCAATTCTGACGCCAAACGGACGTTTTGACCTTGCGTACCAATGGCACGGGCCAATTGATCGCTGGCGGTAAAAATAATGTCCGCACTGTGGTTGTCTTCATCCAACACAATGCCATGCACGTCCGCAGGCTCAAGCGCGCTGGCGATGTATTGCGCGGGGTCATCAGACCAGACCACCACGTCAATGCGCTCGCCGTTTAGCTCTTGCTGTACTGCTTGAATCCGTGTGCCACGCATACCAATACACGCGCCGACAGGGTCGATACGATGGTCATTGGTTTTGACAGCAATTTTGGCGCGAATACCAGGATGACGAGCAGCCGCTTTGATTTCGATGATTTCTTCACCGATTTCAGGCACTTCTTTCATCATCAAGGCAATCAGCATTTCTGGACGTGAACGCGACAGTAACAACTGTGCACCACGGCCATCCCGATTCACGTTAAACAAAATCGCATTAATGCGTTGTTTTACGCGCAGGGTTTCTTTGGGTAGCATTTCGTCGCGAGCCAAATAGCCCTCAGCGTTGCCGCCCATATCAATAATGAAGCCATCTTTGGTTTGTTTTTTCACTTCACCATAGATCAACTCACCCACACGCGCCGCATATGCGTCGGCGACCAGTGCGCGTTCGGCTTCACGAATTTTTTGCACAATCACCTGTTTGGCAATTTGTGCGGCAATCCGACCAAACTCGATAGACGGAATTTGCTCTTCACGAATATCGCCAAGTTTCCACTCATTGGGATCTAGGTCGCTGATTGCATCTTGGCAAGCAGGCATTTCATGGTCGGCATCTGCCACCACTTCCCAAACACGGAAGGTGTCGTATTCGCCGGTTTTACGATCAATCGACACACGCAATTCGACTTCGTCGTCGTGTTCGTAAAATTTCTTTTTGGTCGCCGCTACCAATGCCTCTTCCAATGCTTGAAAGATTGCCTCGCGACTCACGCCTTTTTCGTTACTGACGATTTCGACGACTGTCAGGATTTCGCGACTCATATGTCACCTATAGCATGGGTTAAATCGGATCTGGTGTTGCCCTAGTCCTGATAGACCAGATGCGCCTTATCAATATTGTCTGCATCAATCTCGACGGTCTGCCCTTCACAGCTCACGGAGATGCCATGATCTGTCACGGACACCAGCTCACCATTGAGTTTGCGGCGCATCAAGACAGGTGAAATCAACCGTAGTGCAACGGTTTGACCAATATAGTCTGTCATTTGTGACAAACTAAAAAATGGCCGATCCCAACCCGGTGATGACACCTCAAGGGCATACTCACCCGTAATGGGATCATGCACATCAAGGACACCACTGACTTGGTGCGTCACTGCAACACAGTCTTGCACACCCACGCCAATGGGCAGGATTTCTTGATCGTCGTCCACGACTACATCAGCGACCTGAGGTTCGCTGCTGCTGGTTTTATCGATATAAATGCGAAGCAGTGATTTACGACCTTGCTGAAGGAACTCGATTCCCCATAGGTCAACATTGCAGGCAGCCACAGCCGGTGCGATCAGATCATGCAAGGACTGGGTTTTAGAAGATTGTTTCATGGGATGTCTGGAACCGTTCCACTTCAGGCCAATCAAACGGAAGTCCGCCTGATTTCCCGTTCATGTCTGTGGTCAGAGCAGGAAAGCATTCCCCGGAAGATCGGGCGAACGTCAAAACAAAAAATGGGCATAACGCCCATTTTTTTGATGACTGCTTTGCGTCATAACACCGCAAAGTCAACATCATCTTACAAAAAAGCCCACAAACGTGGGCTCCTTTGAAAATATGGTAGCGGGGGCTGGATTTGAACCAACGACCTTCGGGTTATGAGCCCGACGAGCTACCAGACTGCTCCACCCCGCATCAACAGAACGAGGATATTACGCCTCGTTTTACATCCCGTCAAGCTTTATTTTACTGCTTGAACACTTCATGTCGATTTGATGGTCTGGTCAACACATCAAATCATGACAATGGTGCGGAAGGGGGGACTTGAACCCCCACGGCCGAAGCCACTACCACCTCAAGGTAGCGTGTCTACCAATTCCACCACCCCCGCAGGAAGGACGTCAGTCTACGGGAACTGTAGCGGGATTGGAAGGGGCATTTGCAGTAATTGGTGTACCCACTTGCAGATCCGGTGCTTTTTTAAGCGCAGTCGAGGTCGGTACAGGGGTAGCCACCACTGCAGGTGTAGCACTAGAAGGCAGGCTGAGTAAGGCTTCTGACTGCTTTTTGGCAATAATCGCCAACGTCAAACTGGTCACGAAAAAAATCGTGGTCAAAATGGCGGTGGTTCGCGTCATGAAATTGGCAGAACCCGCAGCACCAAAGACCGTACCCGATGCACCACCCCCAAAGGAGGCTCCTGCTTCAGCCCCTTTGCCCTGCTGGATCAAGATCAAACCGATCATGCCCAATGCCACAAGAATATGTACAACCAGCACCAGCGTTTCCACGGTGACCTCCAGCTTGCATTGATCTTACTGATCAAATGCCTGAGCAATCTGTAAAAATGAGACGGCATCCAGCGCCGCACCGCCCACCAAGGCACCATCCACATCTGGGCAGGCCGCAAGTAGCGCCGCATTATCGGGCTTTACACTGCCGCCGTAAAGTACAGTGGTCTGCGCGACCGCCGGATCATGCGCCTGTAAACAGGCACGAATAGCCGCATGCATGGCTTGGGCATCAGCCGGACTGGCGGTGCGGCCCGTTCCAATCGCCCACACGGGTTCATAGGCAACCAACACTTGTGCTTGCCATTGTGTGGGGTCTACACGGTCTAATTGGTACTGTAGTTGCGCCAACACAACGTGTTCTGCTTGCCCTGCCTCACGCTCTGACAGCTGCTCCCCGACACACAACACCGCAGTCAAACCGGCATGTAATGCAGCAGCCAGTTTTTGGGCGATGCAAGCATCTGACTCTTGATGTGCCATTCGTCGCTCTGAATGACCGACCAAGACCATCGAGACGCCAATGTCGGCCAATAGGCTCGCCGAGACATCGCCTGTATGCGCACCAGTGCCCTGTGCAATTGCCACATCTTGCGCTACTAACGCCAGCGGTTGCGCTGCGACCACCGGCTGTACTGCGCACAGGTGGAGGGTGCTGGGTGCAATTCCCACACGCACGGTGGCCACATTAAGGTGCTGTACCACAGTACTGGCCAACGCATGGGCAGATGCCAGCGAGGCGGGATTCATTTTCCAATTTCCAATGACCCATCGGGTTCTTGTTGGCATCTTCTCGGTCATGACAGGCTTGCTTTCCCAATAAACTACGGAGATTCTACCGCAAACATCTAGATTCTTTCGAATATGAAGCATATCACTGTCGTTATTGGACTCATCTTGACGATGAGTCAACCGTTACATGCGAGTGATCGATTGGTACATCGCTGGACAGATGCCAAAGGACGCATTCACTACGGTGATGCCCGAGCAGCCTCTATGCAACCACAAGCAAAACTAGTTGAAATCCACAGTCCTATCAGTGTTGTTCATAATGACCAACCGCGTCATATGCCCAAAAATAGCAATCATGATGCTTCACGTCATACAACAAGTCAGCGTGTTCACCACATCACACAACCTCACACAACTATGCATGAATGCGAGCTATTAAGAGAGCAACTCCGTACCCCGCACCCTCAGGCAGCCTCCTTAACAGATAAGCAATATGACTATAATGAGCGATGTATTAAAGGACATTATTATGGCAAGGCCCAAGACTGAACTTGCATTCGGACGTTATCGGCATTACAAAGGAAATGACTATGAGGTCTTGCACCTAGCACAGCATAGTGAAACCAATGAGTTACTGGTTATTTATCGGTGTTTGTATGGTGATTTTTCAATATGGGCGCGTCCTTTAGCCATGTTTTGCGAACCCATTCAATGGCCCGATGGCATCATACGACCACGTTTTTTCCTGATCAGTAAGACAGCTCCTTAACCTGTTGTATGATTGTACGACCCTGATGGCTAGGTTATAGTCAACGTGACTCACGGATGTGAGGCATCTAAAAATGGATTCATGGAGGCTTCATGTCTGGACAAGTAGTATCATTTGGCGGGTTGGCTAGACGACTCGTCAATGAGGGTGTTGTTTCTGCCGAAAATATGCAAAAAGCATTGGCAGAGTCTCAACGTGATAAAATTGCATTGGTCAATTATTTGGTCTCTCGCAAACTTGCCAATGCCGCACAAATTGCATGGCTGATTGCTCGTGAGTTTGGTGACCCTCTTTTTGACCTTGATAGCCTTGATCAAGAACAAATTCCTAAAGACATTGTTGACGAAAAAATTGTTCGTCAGTTCGGTATTTTGCCCATTTTTAAACGTGGGAATCGCTTGTTTGTCGCGATGAGCGATCCAACACGCGTAGATGCCATTGATGCCATTCGCTTTGGTAGCAAACTGTCCATTGAAAGTATTGTGGTTGAAGACGACAAGCTCAGTCGTCTTATCGAACGCACGTATGACAGTGGTGGCAGTGATTTTGCGGGTTTTGATGGTGACATGGACGACATTGATGTTGCCACGGACAATACAAAAGAAGACAGCAACGATGGCAGTAGCGGTGTTGATGAAGCACCTATTGTTAAATTTGTAAATAAACTGCTGATTGATGCCATTCGTATGGGTGCATCCGACTTACACTTTGAACCCTATGAAAAATCATATCGCGTTCGTTATCGTATTGATGGCGTCATGCGCGAAGTTGCACGCCCTCCAGTGCAATTAACCACCAAACTTGCCGCTCGTTTAAAAGTCATGTCACAAATGGACATTTCTGAGCGCCGAGTCCCACAAGATGGTCGTATTAAACTTAAAATTTCAAAAACTAAAGCCATCGACTTTCGTGTCAACTCGCTTCCCACCTTGTTTGGCGAAAAAATCGTGTTGCGGATTCTAGATCCATCCAGTGCCATGTTAGGTATTGATGCTCTAGGGTATGACCCCGACCAAAAAACACTGTTTATGGATGCGCTCGACAAACCTCAAGGCATGCTATTGATCACAGGGCCGACTGGTTCGGGTAAAACAGTCTCGCTTTATACCGGTCTTAATATTTTAAACACCGTCGAAAATAATATTTCGACCGCTGAAGACCCCGTTGAAATTAACTTGGAAGGCATTAACCAAGTGAACGTCAATCCTAAAGTTGGGCTACATTTCTCAACCGCTTTGAAGTCATTTTTGCGGCAAGATCCAGATATCATCATGGTTGGCGAAATTCGCGACCTTGAAACGGCCGAAATTGCCGTTAAAGCAGCACAAACTGGTCACATGGTCATGTCAACATTGCATACCAACAGTGCGCCTGAAACGCTAACTCGTTTACGCAACATGGGCGTTCCATCGTTTAACATCGCAACTTCTGTTAATCTAGTGATTGCACAACGCTTGGCACGACGTCTATGTCCAAGTTGCAAAAAGCCCAGTGACATTCCAGCACAAAGTTTGCGAGAAATGGGGTTTACTGAAGAAGATTTACAAACCGGCTTTACCGTATTCCAACCCGTAGGATGCAGTGAATGCCGTGATGGCTATAAAGGGCGGGTGGGGATTTACGAAGTCATGAAAGTGACGCCCGAGATTGCCCGTATTATCATGGAAGATGGAAATGCGATTGAAATTGCAGACGCATCAAAACGAGCAGGCTTTAACAATTTGCGCCGTTCTGGTCTGAAAAAAGTCATGGATGGCCTCACCAGCCTCCAAGAAATCAATCGGGTCACCAGCGAATAACCACAGAGAATCGACATGGCTGCAAAAAAAGGCGAACTGCTGCCCAATTTCGTATACGAAGGGACTAATCGTCGCGGACAAAAAGTCAAAGGCGAAATGCCCGGCAAAAACCTTGCATTGGCAAAAGCACAGCTGCGCAAACAAGGGATTAACGTCACCAGCATTCGTAAAAAATCTAAAAATCTTTTGGAAGGCCTCGCAAAGAAAAAGATTTCAGCCTTAGATATCGCTATTTTCACGCGACAATTGGCAACCATGATGAAAGCGGGTGTACCTCTGGTGCAATCATTTGAAATTGTGGCAGAAGGCTTAGATAACCCCTCACTACGAGAAGTCGTACTCGGCTTAAAAGCTGAAGTCGAGGGAGGAAGTAGCTTTGCAGGTGCATTAAAAAGATACCCTCAGTACTTTGATGATCTTTTTTGCTCACTGGTTTCTTCTGGTGAGCAATCAGGTGCATTAGAAACTATGCTTGATCGAGTAGCCATCTATAAAGAAAAAAGTGAGCTGCTTAAACAAAAAATCAAAAAAGCAATGAAATATCCTGCAACTGTTATCGTTGTAGCTCTTATTGTGACCATTATTTTGATGCTAAAAGTTGTGCCCGTCTTCCAAGATTTGTTTAGTTCATTTGGTGCCGACCTACCTGCATTTACTCAAATGGTGGTAAACATGTCTAAATGGATGCAAGCATATTGGTGGCTGTTAATTATTGTCGTCTCCATCATGATAGGTGGACTAGTTGAGCTGAAAAAACGTAGTCAAGCGTTTCGTGATTTGCTAGATCGCGCTGCCCTTAAAGCGCCAATTTTTGGAGACTTGGTCTACAAAGCTATTATTGCAAGGTATAGCCGCACCCTTGCAACGACTTTTGCAGCTGGTGTGCCCTTAATTGATGCTTTACAGTCTACTGCTGGTGCCACGAATAATGTGGTTTATCGCAATGCAGTCATGCAAATTAAAGATGATGTTTCGACCGGACAGCAATTGCAATTTGCCATGCGTACCGCCAACTGCTTTCCATCCATGGCCATTCAAATGGTGGCCATTGGAGAAGAGTCTGGCGCACTCGACGCCATGTTAGAGAAAGTCGCCACTCACTATGAAAACGAAGTTGATAATGCTGTCGATGGCCTTACATCCATGATGGAACCTCTGATTATGGCTATTCTGGGTATTCTAGTGGGTGGTTTAGTAGTTGCCATGTACTTACCAATTTTCCAAATGGGATCAGTCGTTGGCTAATCTGGCTTATTTATTGATTACAAATCAAACACTTACCCTGTTTTTAGTTGCAGGGTTAAGCCTTTGTGTCGGCAGCTTTCTGAATGTGGTCATTCATAGAACACCTCTCATCATGCAACAAGGTTGGCGACAAGAATGCACCATTTTTTTGCATCCTGAACAACCGCCACTCAACGAACCACTGCTCACCCTGAGCCTACCTGCATCACGCTGTCCTTCTTGTAATCACCAGATTCGTTGGTATGAAAATATTCCACTGATCAGTTGGATTGCGCTACGCGGCCAATGTAGTTGTTGCCACCATCCTATTGGGGTTCGTTATCCACTGGTTGAGCTCGGCACCATGTTGGCCTCTATTGTGGTGTTTATTGTGTTTGGCCCAACCCTCACCATGCTGGCTGCACTTGGCATGACATGGATGCTGATTGCGCTCACTGGCATTGATTTTGATACACAATTATTACCCGATCATATGACTCTGCCATTGATTGCAGCCGGATTATTGGTCAATACTCAAACGCTATTTGTTACACCTACCCAAGCTATTGTTGGTGCAGTGGTGGGATTTTTGGTTCTTTGGGTCATTAACGCGATTGCCAAAGCCGTCATGAAGCGTGATGGCATTGGTGGTGGCGACTTTAAGCTGCTGGCGGCGTTAGGGGCATGGCTGGGGCCACTGATGCTTCCCCTGATTTTGCTGATGTCGTCACTAATTGGCTCAGTAATTGGCCTGATTTTGCTTTGTGTCTATAAAGAAAGCCGACCCTTTGCCTTTGGGCCATACTTAGCCATTGCAGGTTGGATTGCCATGTTATGGGGCACTAAAATCGTTAGCAGTTATTTGGTTTTTGCATACTTATCATGACCCAACCATTGATTATTGGTCTCACAGGTGGCATTGGCAGTGGCAAAACTGCTGCCAGTGATTGGTTTGCCTTGCAAGGCATTTCGATTGTAGATACCGATGTGATTGCCCGAACGGTGGTTGAGCCCCATCAGGCCGCTTGGCACGATATTGTGCAGTATTTTGGCTCGGACATTTTAAACACCGATCAAACCCTAAATCGAGCGGCATTACGACAACAGGTATTTCGTGATGTTAGCGCACGGCAACAGTTAGAGGCGTTTACACACCCTCGCATTCGTGAGCTGATGCTGACGCAATTACACGCCGCGCAGTCACCCTATGTCATGCTGGTGTCTCCCCTATTGCTGGAGAGTAATCAGCATGAATGGGTTGATCGTGTGTTGTTAATTGATGTGCCAGAGGCTGTTCAGCAACAACGTGCCGCACAACGAGACGGGCAGTCTGCCGCAGACATTGCACGGATTATGGCCGCACAACTGCCACGCCATGAGCGCCAACAACGTGCGCATGATATTGTCAATAATCAGTATGATCTGGGCGCCTTATACACCCAGCTGCAACCGCTTCATCAGCAGTATTTAGCCCTCGCCAAACACTCGGCGTCCTTGTGACTGCTGAATTGCTGACCCGCTTACACTGACCGGTAACCCTGCTAGGTCTTTTGCCATAACCGCCATGGTTGTAAAGCTCCCATACTCACTGCCAGCAGGCCAATAATCAGCGCAGGAGTTAATGGCTCATTTAACAGTGGCACGGCCGCCAATGCAGCCAATAGTGGCGCTAAGGCTAAAATACTGCCTGTTTTAAATGCACCTAGACGCTCAACTGCACCAATGTAACTGAGCATGGCGATAATCACCACAAAAACGCCTTGAAACACCGCCTGTACGGCAATTTGGGTTCCTGTGGCATGGCTAAGACCTTTGGGCAACCATAAGACGTAAATCGGCAAATAAATCACAGACGACCAAATTGCGACCGCGCTCATGGCTTGCCATGGTGGAAATGACCAGCGCTTAAGATAAGCGGTATAAAACCCCCAACACGCCGCCGCCAGCAGAAAAAATAAATCACCAATACCCAAATGAAAACTACGTTCGTACATCATCAGGGCAATCATGCCCATCAACCCCGCCGCAATCACCACCAGACTGATGCGAATATCACGGCTAAAAGGCTCTTTAAGGATGATAAATGCCGCCAATGCGGTCCAAAATGGCAACATGCCATTGAGCCAAATGGCGGCATGAGCTGCTGGCGAGTAGGTAAACCCCAGATACGCCAGCGAGGCATAGCCTGTGCCGCCAATCATGGCCAAGACTAATAAACGGGTATCAAACAGAAAGCGCCACTCACGCCGCCAGACCTGAATAGGGATTAAGACCAGTGCGGCAGTCGAAAAACGTAACCCCGAGATGTCCCATGGTGTCAGTGCTTGTACCGTTGCCATGCGTGATAGCAAGGTAAAACTGCCCCAAATCAATAACGTCACGGCCAACAGGCCATAACCGACCCATTGATCATGACGTGCTTGTGCCTCTGGCGATAATGGGGTGGTCATGACACCGCGCGCTGGCGGGTGGCTTCATAAATCGCCATACCCGCAGCAACACTGACGTTTAGGCTTTGCAATGTGCCAGACATGGGGATATAGGCCAGTTGGTCGCAGCTTTCACGGGTCAGACGGCGCAAACCGGTGTCTTCTGCACCCATGACAATGGCCATCGCGCCCTTTAAGTTGCAGTCATGCAAAGGCTTGGCCGTGTCGTCCAGCAAAGTACCAACAATAAATACGCCTTGCTCTTTGATGACACTCAAGGTGCGTGCCAAGTTGGTGACTTGCACAAACTTGACCGCCTCTGCCCCACCGGCTGCGACTTTACGGGCTGTTGGGGTTAAACCTGCGGCACGGTCACGCGGTGCAACCACTGCATGTACGCCCATCGCCGCAGCGGTACGAATACAGGCACCCAAATTATGCGGATCGGTCACATTGTCCAAAATGAGCAATAGGACGTTGGGGGTGGTCTCAATCAACTCACGCAAATCAGTTTCATCATAGACAGTGGCTGGACGCACAGCGGCCACAATACCTTGGTGCTGTGGGCTATCAGCCAGCTTGGCCAGCGTCGAGCGGGTCGCTTTTTGCACCGACACGCCCAACGGTTCTGCCTGACGAACCATTTTGGCAATACGCTCGTCTTCACGACCTTGCAAAATAAACAGGCCAAGCACTTGTTCTGGCTGACTGCTCAACAACGCTTCAACGGCGTGCAGACCATAGTGATATTCGGGCTTGGCCATGGGTGTGTTTCCAAAAAATGAATCAGGTTTGATGGGGGGCATTCTATCGAATTGGCTGGGTCAAGCGTGAACGACTGGTCAGGTTTACAACAAAAAACCCAGCACAATGGCTGGGTTTCGCTGCATTTAGCAACAATGCGGGTCGGTTCGCATCAAGACGGTCGTGTGTTAGCCTTCGAAGTGGCAGACATACTCGACGGACTCTAGTGCCTCAACCGTAAATTGGGCATCACCAGGAATAAAAAAGAATTGGCCCGCACGAAACAGCTCAGATTCTGTGGCACCGGGCAGGCTGACACGGCATTCGCCTGCAATCAACTCCATCCGCTCAGGGGTGGAGGTTGCAAACGTGATGGTACCCGGTGTAATAACGCCA
Organism: Pseudomonadota bacterium; assembly: GCA_041165345.1. GTDB lineage: Bacteria > Pseudomonadota > Gammaproteobacteria > Pseudomonadales > Moraxellaceae > JBBKWH01. The sequence goes on along the minus strand of JBEANQ010000005.1, from coordinate 14,813 downwards.
AGGGTTTTGCGGGTGCCATCATCAAATTGCACAGTATGGCTAATACACAAGCAGGTGCCTTCTTGAAAAATATTGGCCTTCTTGATAACGGTAACGTGATCAAATTGCGACTGGTTCATGGTTGGCTCCTCAATGATGGGGCTATTCTAGCTGAGCATCTGCCCACGAACCAGTCTGACAACCCATTGTACAATCCGTAGCACGACAAGCTATGACCTGACACAAGTAGCCCTACTGCGTTTTTAAACAGCACTGGTGTACCATGCGGCGAGACCGCTGCTAATCGACGTTTTCTTTGAGCTGCTTGCCATGATCACCAGTTTAACCTTGCAAAACTTTGCCCTTGCCGACCATGTCGACTTAGACTTGGCCACGGGGTTTACTGTCCTCACGGGTGAAACCGGCGCAGGTAAATCATTACTTTTAGATGCGTTATCGGCCTGTTTAGGGGAACGCGCCGACGCTCAAAGCGTTCGGTTTGGTGCCGAAAAAGCCGACCTCACTGCTAGTTTTGATGTGGCACAACTGCCCGTGGTACAGACATGGCTGGGCAGCCGCGAACTTCAAGACGAACAGGATGAAGTCCATTTACGCCGCGTCATTTTGGCCAATGGCCGCAGTAAAGGCTGGATTAATGGCCGGCCGGCCAGCATGGCAGATTTACGAGATCTGGGCAGTCTATTGGTTCAACTGCATAGTCAACACAGCCAGCAACACTTGCTGCGGCCTCGCTATGCCCTGCATTTTTTAGATACTGCGGCGCAACTGCAAACCCATGCCCTTGACGTGCGGCGCTTATATCAAGCGTGGCAAGCCCATGCCAAACAGCTTCATTTGGCGCTAGAGGCACAAACGCAGCGCCAAGCACGCCAGCAAGCACTCGAGCAATCCATTGAGGATTTGCTGCCACTGGCACAAACCGACTATGCCTTGCTTGAACAAGAACACGACCGCTTAAGCCACTTTGAAAGCATGATGCAAGACACCGCAAGCCTGATTGATGGCCTAGATGATGCGGATGACAACCTCTTGCAACACCTTGCCGCACTGTTAAAACGTGCCGAAGCACAAGCCAGTCGCGCCCCTGCCCTCGCCACTGTGGCCGACCAACTGGCTGTCGCACAAGGCGTGATTCAAGATGCGCTGAGCACGCTACGCCAATTTGCCCAACAACAAGAACTAGACCCCAACCGACTGCTGCTTTTAGATGAGCAATTAAGTGAATACCACCGATTGGCGCGTAAGTACCGTGTCACACCCGATGCGCTGATGGCTCAACTGGACACATGGCAAACCGAACTGCTTGCGCTCACGCAGCTTGCAGACCCTCAAGCACTGGCCGAACAGACCCAACAGGCGCAGCAAGCCTTTATGCACGCCGCCAAGACCCTAGATCACGCCAGACAAGCCGCCGCCGCGCCTTTGGCGCAACGACTCAGCGAACAACTACAACCATTGGCCTTGCCAGAAGCGCAGTGTCGCTTTGCCTTTTCGCCTCTGCCTGCCCCCAATGCCGATGGACTAATGGATGTCCAGCTGCTGTTTTCGGCCAACCGTGGGATGCCCTTACAACCGTTAGCCAAAGTTGCATCAGGCGGCGAACTCTCCCGTATCACGTTGGTCATGCAAGTGATGCAAGCCAAACATGCCGAAGCCCCCGTACTGGTGTTTGATGAGGTCGATGTCGGCATTAGTGGTGGGACTGCCGAAATTGTGGGGCGCTTGCTACAACAGCTTGGCCAGCACGTACAAGTGCTGTGCATTACCCATCAACCGCAAGTGGCCGCACAAGGTGATCAACACTTACTGGTCGAAAAACAGCAGCATGAACAAGCCGCCAGCCACATTCGACAACTAACCGATGACGAACGTGTCTACGAACTGGCTCGCATGTCTGGTGGGGTCGCCATTACCCACACCACGCTTGATCATGCGCGTAGCTTATTGGGGCGAGGCTGATCCTTGCCCTCTTGTGGCTGTTCGGTCATGCTTCCTTCGCCAGCCAAGCATGGTGGCCTGTCATGGCAGCGTTACTTCTAGGATCTGTGTATGCCCAAACCTAATCTGGCTCATCAATGTTTAATCGCGCCGCCTCAACTGGGTGATGATTTTTTTGCAAAAACATTGGTCTATATTGCACGCCACGATGCTGACGGCGCACTGGGGTTAATTTTAAATCGCCCGAGCGCTGTCGATTTGCAGGACTTACTCAGTGACTTACAAATTGCCGCTGACGATGTTGCCCCGCATGCCGTGTTAGAAGGAGGGCCGTTGCGCCCCGAGGTCGGCTTTGTGCTGCATACCGGCCAACCGGTGTGGCACTCGTCGATTGCCGTGAGTGAAAACGTCTGTATCACCACCAGCAAAGACATTTTAGAAGCCATTGCGCAAAACCAAGGCGTCGAACACTACCAAATGATGCTGGGGTATTCAGGCTGGGCAGCCGGTCAGCTTGAGCAAGAACTCAGCCGTGGTGACTGGTTTATCTGCGAGCCTGACATGGCCTTGTTGTTTCAATTGCCCTATGACCAACGCTGGAATGCCGCCGCCCAAAAAATTGGCATCAACATGAGCTGGCTGTCGAGTGAGATTGGTCATGCATGACCCTGCACCCGCGGCGCGTATCATGGCATTTGATTTTGGCACGCAAAAAATGGGCATGGCCTTTGGTCAAACCCTCACCGGAACAGCCTCACCGCTGGCCTTGTTTGCCATGAAAGACGGCATTCCTGATTGGGATAAACTGCTGGGCATTATTGCAGAATGGCAACCCGATGCCTGCTTGGTCGGCCTACCCCTAAACATGGATGACAGCGAATCTGAACTCTCTTTGAGAGCAAGAAAATTTGCCCGTCGTCTGAAGCACCGCCTCAACAAACCGGTGTGGATGGTCGATGAACGTCTGTCTACCCGTGACGCCCGCGAGGCCGTCAGCCAGATTCAACAGCAACGCCGTGGCCGTGCGCCCAGCGCCGACTCTATGGCCGCCGTCTTGCTGGCCGAAAGCTGGTGTCGTGATCCCAATGGAGTAACCCCTTAATGTTTGCACGCGCCAAACAGCTCGACACCATCGCCTTACGCTTGGTGCAACTGGCCATTGTGGCGTTTTTAATTGCGGGCACCTTGGCCAGCCTACCCGCATTACATGCCTCACCCTTGATGGCCGACGTGCTGCATTATCTGCCTTTTGCGCTGATTAGCCTGTCGATTCCGTGCAGCCTGATGTGTGGTTTTTTGCTGTATCGGCTGGGCATTAGTGCAGGCAAAACCCTCGTGCTGATTTACGCCGCTGCCAGCTTGCTGTTTTTGTGTGGCAGTTATTTTGGCATGGCTGCATGGCTGGGCATTCCGTGGGTACTCAAGTGGAGCATTGAAGGGTTTGAGCGGTTTTTAGCGACGCAACCACCGCGTCCAGCTGACCCCAATACCCCCACACCCTAAACGCGTCATCGTTTTTTTCGGCTTGTGCGGAACGGTCATACCGGTTAAACCAGAAGTCCTTTGAATGGTCCACCCATGAGGCACTTATGACTGCTGCAACCGTATTGACTGGCGCATCCTCTGGTATTGGTTTGGCGTTAGCGCATTTGTTCGCCGCCGAACAACAAGTCTTGGTGTTGGTCGCCCGCCGTGAAAACCGCCTGCAAGACTTGGCCAAAACCCTCAAAAAACAACACGGCACCGACGTCCGTGTGATCGCCTGTGACTTAGGAGAAATCGGCGCAGCCAGCCAACTGGTGGACGCGATTCACGCCCAAGGCTTACAGATTGACACCCTCATCAATAATGCAGGTTTTGGTGAAAACGGCCTGTTTGCAGACAGTGACGCCGCCCGCAACAGCCAAATGCTGCACCTGAACATTGTCGCCTTAACCGAACTCACCCGCTTGGCACTGCCCGACATGCAAGGCAAACAAAGCGGCCGTATTTTAAACGTCGCCAGCATTGTGGCCTACCAACCCTGCCCGCGTTTTGCTATCTATGCAGCCAGCAAAGCCTATGTGTTGTCATTTACCGACGCTTTGCATGTTGAAGTCGCAAGCAAAGGCATTAAAGTGACCGCACTGTGCCCTGGCTCGACCGCAACCGAGTTTCATGACATTGCCCAAAACGAACACGCACGGCTCAACCAAGTCCCTAAAGACAGCGCGGCAGACGTGGCAATGGCCGCCTATAAAGCCCTCAATCGAGGGCAACGCAGCGTGGTGACCGGCTGGATTAACAAGCCGGTTCCATTAATGGCACGGCTGACACCCAAATCCGCGCTCATGTGGGTCGCCGACCGCATGGCGCGCCAAGACGTTTAACGTTTAGGGATACAACGGATCGGGCTGCATCAGGCCGCAGTAACAGGCATTGCCATTGCGATCTTGATGCAAGGTTCGGTCTAAATACCCCACCAAGGTTTGGCGCATCTGCGCCAACTCTTGCATGCGATCATCTAAATTCTGAATTTTTTGCTCCAGCATCTGTTGCAGCATTTGACACGCAGGCTGACCCACTCGGGTGCGTATCGAGATTTGCAAAATCTCATCCAAGCTAAACCCCAAACGCTGTGCCTTACGAATAAACTGAACCTGTGCCAAAGATTCGTCGTCATAAAAGCGTTCGTTGCTGGGCGTCAATACCGCACTGATTAAATTGAGCGACTCAAAATAATGCAGCGTACTGACGGGTGTTTGGGTTGTTTCAGACAGCTCGATAATATTCATGTTTGCATCCTGTCATCATGACTGTTGTTTTGTTTGGATTCCTTGGGCGAGCACTTCGAATAACCGCACAGCGGTGCTCTACCCACAGCATTGCGCAAAACAATTCAACTTGCCAGCGCCAAACAACGGTCAAAAAACAGGCTTTTGTAAAGAACAGTAAATGCTTTTAGGCTTGCTTTAACCACGGCCATGCCGCTTTAAGATAAATCACCATTGACCACAAGGTCAGACCCACTGCGGCGTACAACAACACATACGCAAACGGCTCAATCGGATGCCAATTGAGCAAGAAAACACTAATGGCAATCATCTGAAACGCCGTTTTAAGTTTGCCCACATACGACACAGCCACACTGGTACGCGCACCGAGTTCGGCCATCCATTCACGCAATGCCGAAATGGTAATCTCGCGCGAGATAATCACAATCGCGGCAAACGCCATACTGATGGTCGGCTGCCATTGCACCAGTACCACCAATGCCGACGCCACCATGAGCTTGTCAGCCACTGGATCTAAGAAGCGACCAAACGCCGATGACTGATTTAATGCACGCGCCAAGTAGCCATCAAGCCAGTCAGTAATAGCAGCCAAAATAAACAGTCCCGTCAGCACGATATGGCGCAGCATACTGCCCTCGTGACCGGACACCCCAATGGCGGGCGGCCAATAGGCAATGATCAAAAAAACCGGAATCAAGGCAATGCGTGATAGGGTCAAGATGTTTGGAATGTTCCAGATTTTGCCGCTCAAATGCGTACTCCTACCGGCCAAAGCTGCCATTGGTTGATGGAATCATAGCAGACCGCTCTACGATTAGAACTTGGAATCAGTGTAACCTATTGCCATCAAGGTCTTTTGGCCGGCCACTGATCGACTCTTCGTGTGAAGCATCTCTCGTCTCCTCCCCCTCAGTCCACGCGCAACAGCAATGGCATCACCATTTTAAAGCTGCTGCTACCCTATTTATGGCCCCCCCATGCGTATGGTCTACGGGCGCGAGTGCTGCTTGCTGTGGCCTTATTGTTTGCCGCCAAAGGGATCACCGCTTTTTTACCCGTCTTATATAAACACGCAGTCGATGCCTTAAGTGTGACACAGCCCTCGGTCTTGATTGTGCCGGTCGGTTTGATTTTGGCCTATGGCGCGGTACGTGTGTCGGCGCTGATGTTTACTGAATTGCGTGACAGTGTGTTTGCACGGGTTCAGCAACACACCATTCGGGTGGTGGGCGTGCAGGTGTTTGAGCATTTACATGCACTGTCACTGCGCTTTCATCTGGCACGGCAAACCGGCGGCATGAATCGCTCAATTGAGCGCGGCACACGCGCCATTGATACCCTGCTGTCTTATCTGTTGTTTAGCTTGTTTCCAACGTTTTTTGAAATTGGCTTAGTCACCGTGTTGATGTGGCACTTTTTTAATGGCTGGTTTGCGCTCGTGACGTTGCTCACTGTGCTGGTCTATGGCGGGTTTACCTTTGTGGTGACCGAATGGCGCACACAGTTTTATCGGCAAATGAACGAAGACGAAAACCGCGCCAACACCCAAGCGATTGACTCGTTGCTAAATTTTGAAACCGTCAAATACTTTGGCAATGAAGCCCTCGAAGCGCACAAGTACAATGCCCTGCTGCGCAAACTCGAAGACTCCTCAGTCAAAAGCCAAACCAGCCTATCGATGCTCAACGTCGGTCAAAGCCTGATTATCTCGGTCGGGTTAACCTTGATGATGATCATGGCGGCTCAAGGGATTGTGGCGGGCACCATGACCCTCGGCGACTTTGTCATGGTCAACACCTACCTGTTGCAACTGTATCAACCGTTGAATGGCTTGGGGTTTATCTACCGTGCCATTAAACGGGCGTTTACCGACATGGAAAACATGTTTGACCTGCTGTCCGTCAACCGTGACATTGCTGACACGGCCCATGCCCAACCGCTGCTGACCCAAGGCGCTGACGTGGTGTTTGAAGATGTGCATTTTGGCTATGACCCACGCCGCCCGATTTTAAACGGCATCTCACTGCATATTCCGGCCGGTCAGACGTTGGCGGTGGTCGGGCCATCTGGTGCAGGTAAGTCCACGCTCAGTCGGTTGTTGTTTCGGTTTTATGATGTCGACAGCGGCATGATCCGTATTGATGGACAAGATATTCGCACAGTACAACAACACAGTTTGCGCCAAGCGATTGGCATTGTGCCGCAAGACACCGTGCTGTTTAACGACACCATCCGCGCCAACATTGCCTACGGTCGGCCTAGCGCCAACGACGCAGAAATCACCCAAGCCGCACAATTGGCGCATATTCATGCATTTATTTTGGCAATGCCTGACGGTTATGACACCGTGGTGGGTGAACGCGGTTTAAAACTGTCAGGCGGCGAAAAACAACGGGTCGCCATTGCCCGTACCATTCTAAAAAACCCCAGCATTTTGCTGTTTGATGAAGCCACTAGCGCCCTTGACACCCAAACCGAACGCGCCATTCAAGCCAACTTGCGCGATATTAGCCAAGGTCGAACCACCTTGGTGATCGCCCACCGGCTGTCCACCATTGTCGATGCGCACGAGATTGTGGTGTTGGTCGATGGACAAATCACTGAAAGGGGTACCCATGCAAACCTGTTGGCAGCTCAGGGTCGCTACGCGGCCATGTGGCAGCAACAAGCCACAGAGCAGCACCATTAAACCCAAAAAACGTGGACCGCCTAGGCGACCCACGTCCACACAACCGCAAGCCAGTGCTTGTACTTAGTATTTATAGTCCAACTGCAACCAGATTTTATCGGTATCTGCGCCCATTTTTTTGGCGTTATAGCTGGAGTATTTACCCAGTGCGCTTAAGCCTTTAACCGGCAAGGGATGGCTAAACGACGCGCCGTACTCGCTGCCATACTCAATGCCGCCTTTGTCGCTTTCATATTGATGTGCCTCAACCATCAACTTGCCTTTTTCAAGCACGCTGACATTGAGACCCATATACAAATCGGTCAGACCATTGGCAGGCGTCGCCAAAAACATATCGGTCCAGCCATTAAATTTGTGCTTGGTGGCCAATGGCGTTTGAAATCCTATTTTCCCACCATCACTTCCCAGCATTTCATAGCCAACACTGACGTCGGCTTTTGGCAGACCTGCGGGCAAGGTGTAACCGAGCTCAAGGGTGTAGTAGTCAGCACTGTAGCTGACGGGTTGATCGGCATAATCACTCTGTTTTGCATATTCAGCGACATAGCGCAGCGCATCTTGTTTGCCAGCGAAACGAATACCATAGGTGCTATTAGATGACGCGGCCAAATCTTTAAAGTCCATCAAATAACCATAAGCCACCACACTCAATAACGGGCTATAAGCATATTTAGCCTGCATTACATGAATATCACTGTCTTGTGTACTGGCTTGAGCTTGTTTGAATGTGGGCTTTGGATCTTTGCTACCAAAGATGGTATTCACTTGATTGATGTAGGCGTAATAAAACCCCAGCTCTTTGGTGGGCTTCACATTAAACGACAGGCCATCATAGGTTTGTTCGTTTTGACGCCATGCGACACCGCCAATTAAGCGTTGGTTATCAAGGTTGATGCGTTGACGACCGAGCGTGGCATCAAACATCGGGCTGTAGACGTATTTCAACAACAACTGATTGATTTCGGCGCTTTCTGGATCAACCACGTTCAGATGCTTGATGTTGTTATTGCGGGTGCTGTTGTAGTCATCCACCACAGCGGCGGTGGCCTCACCTTCAATAAGACCGCTCAATCCGTTCCATGTGCCGGTCTGAAATGCAGGGCGAATCCGCACGGTTAAGGCTTCAGCAGGATCTTTAGCAGAGTCATCATTCACGTATTCATAGCGCGTGCGTGCATCCAGCATGACTTTGCCTTTTTGCCACAGCACGTCGGCCGACTCGGCATGGGCAGCGCTCAAAGGCAAGCCAATCAGGGTGCTGACCGTAGCGGCAAGAAGGGTAAGAGGTGTCTTCATCATGATCATCAGTCCGCGAGTTGAAATGAAACTGTCATTAAACGTTCAAGTTCTCTTAACAAAAAACATGCCAGTTTTTCGGGAGTTAATCGATATGGTGTGAAATGCTTCTTTTGCACCCGTAAATCTTGGACAATAGCCACCCCCTATAACGCCCAACCACACACGCCTGATGTGCCTTTACAGATGCGATGGGCTGGAGAAAATGCAATGACCGGTGATGCCCAATTAGCCGCCGCACGCGCTCGTGTTCAGGCCGATTTAACCCACGTGCTGGATCATGCCCATTTGCCAGAACCCTTACAGGCTGCGGTTCGCCATGCGGTATTGCTCGGTGGCAAGCGGGTTCGCCCTGCGTTGGTGTATGCCGCGTGTGAAGCCGTTGGTTGTTCCATCAATGCCGCCGCACGCCGTGCAGCCGTGGCTGTGGAACTCATCCATTGCTATTCCTTAGTGCATGACGATTTGCCCTGTATGGACGACGACGCGCTACGTCGTGGTCTGCCCACCTGCCATGTGCGTTATGGCGAGGCCACTGCGTTATTGGCGGGTGATCTGTTGCAGTCGCTGGCGTTTGAGGTGTTGTCGAGCGCGGTTTTTGCACCAGAATGTGACAGTCCAGTGACAGACTTGGTGCAGTCAGCACGACAATTGGCGGTATTGGCTCAACGATCAGGCCGCATGGTGGTAGGACAAGTGCTTGATTTACAGGCTGAAGGCCGCGCCGTTGATGAAGCCGCGTTAGAGCAAATTCATGTGAATAAAACCGGTGCATTGATTGATGCTGCCATTCAGATGGGCGCATTGGCTGGTAGGCTGATACCAGACGATGCACGATTAACGGCACTGGTGGCGTTTGGCCGTGATTTGGGGTTGGCATTTCAGGTACAAGATGATGTGCTTGATGTCACGGCAACCACAGAAGCATTAGGCAAACCGGCCGGCTCAGACCAAAAACTACACAAATCGACCTATCCCGTGCTGTTGGGCTTGGAAGGCGCTCAAACCCGCGCCATTGATTTGCATCAATCAGCCTTGGCTGCCCTCACCCCGCTGGGCGTATCCGCCGACGGCTTGCGTGCCATTGCGGCATTTTTATTGACACGGCAAAGCTAAGCCATGCGCGTCTATGTGGGCACCGGTGGCTATAGCAACGACGACTGGAAAGGCTTGCTGTATCCGCCGGACTGCAAAAAAGCCGACTATCTGCGTCACTATACGCAAGCCTTTGATAGCGTCGAACTCAACAGTACGTTTTATGCGATTGCAGGCGAAAAAGCCTTTGCTGGTATGTTGCGAAACAGTGACAGCCGCGTGCAAATTGCCGTCAAACTGCATCAGGACTTTACCCATCAGCGCACGGCCACGGCTGATTGGGCCGAGCGCATGATACGATCACCACAACCCCTGCGCGATGCTGGGGTTTTAGCGCCTTTTTTGGCGCAATTTCCGTACTCATTTCCACGTAATCCAGCCAATCGGCGTTACTTGGCACAATTGGTTGAATGGTTTAAAGGGCAAACTTTGGCGGTCGAGTTTCGGCATATCAGTTGGCATGTGCGTGAAGTTCAGCAAGCCTTTGAGCGAGCGGGACTCATTTGGGTCTCGGTCGATTACCCGCAGTTGGCGGGAATGCCCGTCTCCGATTTAGTCTTAACTCAGCGCACCGGTTATATCCGCCTGCATGGTCGGAATGACGCGCAATGGTGGGACGGAAAAACCGCCGCCGACCGGCATGATTATCGCTACAGCACGGCCGAGCTTGAAGTTTGGGCGCAGCGCATATTGGCCCGCCAAGCCGACTGTGATGTGCTGTATGTGATGTTTGAAAACACCACACAGGGCCATGCGTTGCACAATGTGCCAGTGTTGCGCGAGCTGTTGCACGCAGGGGGCGCTGTGGTGGCGCAGAACCGCATCGACATTGCGTCAGCCCTCGTACGGCATCAACAGCCCATCACACCGCATCTGCTGTGACCTCCCAGCTCCACCCGTGATCACCCATTAAAAAACGCACCCGAAGGTGCGTTTTTAAACCGCATCACACGTCTACACTGATTCAGCAGCAGGTGCTGGTGCAGCAACTGCAGCCACTTTACGTGCTGGCAGTTTTTCACGGATACGAGCAGACTTACCAGTCAAGCCGCGCAGATAGTACAGTTTAGCGCGACGGACATCGCCACGACGCTTAACAGTAATACCAGCAACAACAGGCGAATGCGTTTGGAATACACGCTCAACACCCACGCCATTCGAAATTTTACGAACGGTGAATGCAGAGTTCAGACCACGGTTTTTGATGGCAATCACAACGCCTTCAAATGCCTGTAGACGCTCACGAGTGCCTTCTTTTACTTTAACCTGAACGATAACGGTATCGCCGGGTGCAAAAACAGGCAGATCGGTTTTCAACTGGGATTGTTCAACTGCTTGAACTAGAGGATGCTTGCCACTCATGGTGGGGACTCCTATCAATGCCAAACACGTCGATCATCGACACTGTTTGGCTGGGGGCAGAGGCTCATGCGCATACACCCGTTGCGTATCACGACCACAGTTTTTGTATGCAAAAACCATCATCGCGCGTGAATACCGGCAAAACCGGCCAACCGAATCAGTCTTCGGTCAAAGACATCTGTTCATCGTGAAGCCAGCGCAATTGCTGCTTGCTCAGTACCACCCCTTGCAATAGCTCAGGGCGTCTGGCGCGCGTTCGCTCAATACGACGTAAAAAGCGCCATTTTTCGATGTTCAAATGATGGCCTGTTTTGAGTACCTCAGGCACTGCCAATCCCTCAAAGTCATCAGGCTTGGTGTAGTGTGGGCAATCAAGCAAACCATCGACAAACGAATCTTGTTCTGCCGACGCGTTGTCACCCATGACATCAGGTAAACGACGAATCAAGCTATCCATCAACACCATGGCAGGGAGTTCGCCACCGGTTAGCACATAATCACCAATCGACCATTCCTGATCGACATACCGCGCGATTAAACGCTCATCGATGCCTTCATACCGCCCGCACAATAAGATTAAACCGCTATGCTGAACCAACGTCTGCACGCCTGTTTCATCTAAGGTACGACCTTGTGGTGACAAATACACCACGGGTACATCCGTTAAACCGGCTAACTGAGCCAACTCACGCGCATGTTGAATGGCTTTGGCCAACGGCTCTGCCATCATCACCATGCCCGGCCCACCGCCAAAGGGGCGTTCGTCAACACGACGATAACCACCTTCTGCAAAATCACGCGGATTAATGCAATGCAACGTGGTTTGGTCGCGCCGTATGGCTCGACCGGTGATGCCATGCTCACGCACCGCATCAAACATTTCAGGAAACAGGGTGATCACTGCAAACCACATAACGCGCCCTCTGAACAACGTGCAGAAGACCTAGTAGTCTACGCCCCAGTTCACATCCATTCGGCGAGCCGCCAAATCAATATGACGCACAGTGCTGGTGTGCCACGGAATCAGACGCTCTTCACCCTCTGCGCTGCCCGCTGAGGCCCGAACGACAATCACATCATTCGCACCGGTTTCAAACAGCTCGGCCACCACACCCAGTAATACGGGGGTTTCGCCGTCTTCTGCCCATCCGTACACGGACAGACCGATCAAATCAGACCAGTAATACTCGTTTTCAGGCGCAACAGGCAGTTGTGAGCGCGGCATCCATAACGCTGTTCCGCTGAGTTGCTCAGCCATTGTGCGATCAGGGACTTCATTCAGCCGAACCACTAAACCCTTACCTTGCGTCCGCCAACGTGACACGGTGAAGGTCTTCCAACCGGTTGAGGTTTGCGCCCACCACGGTTGATAGTCAAACACATTGGTCATCGGATCAGTCTCTGCATACACCCAAAACCAGCCTTGTAAGCCGTAAGGTGCTTTGAGATGACCAATCCGTACCAAATCAGCAGGAGGTGTCAACGACACAGACATAAGCAGCACACCCGCCTTTAAAACGACTTAAGCGGCTGGTTGAGCCTTTGCATTGTGAGTTGCCAATGCAGCAACGCGATCAGAAGGTTGTGCACCTTGCTTGATCCAATGGTCATAACGACCCGCATCCAAACGAACTTTTTCAGCAACACCTTGTGCGCTTGGGTTGTAAAAACCAATACGCTCAATGAAACGACCATCGCGTGCATTACGGCTATCAGTCACCACGACTTGATAGAACGGACGCTTTTTGGCACCACCACGGGCAAGACGGATAACGACCATGACTTCTGACTCTCGAAAAAATGAAATTCGGACCGATGGTCCAAAAAGGCGGGTATTTTACGACAAATTTCGTCTCAGGTGAAGTGACAAAGACGATCTGATGCAAAAACCACCAATACATGATGACTAATGCCATCGACAATAACTTTCACAACAGCCCACGAACCAAACGGAGGCAAAATTATGAGCCATCCCATTTAGATGTTGCGCTTAATACACATGCAGTTGCATCTTTTGCCCAATAACGCTGATTTTGGTCATTTAAGCAAATTACTCCATTACCCACCTGAGGCCCTGGTGAATAAGGTGTTGCCGTTAGCACCCAGCTATCAGCAATTGAATCACCATTTGTATCATTTAATGTTAATGCTGAACCACTTAAATCATATGTTTTTTTACCACTCACAGGGTAATACGTGTAACCATAAATTCCAGTATTTGTTAACGCAGCTCCTTGATAACTTCCATTAACTGATTTATAAGCCTCAAGCCGAGTCGCAATTTGAATTAAAGTTGACTGCATGTCCACTCTATTCCCACGTTTAATGTAATCTTGATAGGTAGGATAAGCAATCGCAGCCAAAACACCCATAATAGCAATAACAATCATCAACTCTATCAGAGTAAAGCCTTTATTTGAAATCATTTCCAGCCCTCACTAGCAGCACCACAGTCGGCAGCCGTTATTAATAGTGACTGTTTGGTCATACAACGCAAGCCTTGTGTGCTTAATAACAAATAGTCGTTCACACTCAAGACTTTATGATTGGGATTCGGTGTTGCCAACATTAACCAGCCTTGCCCTGATGCAGTTGATGATGTTAGTGATAAAGAGCGATTTGCCAAATCAACAATTGTTAATTTGTATTTATAATTCAAAGCAGTCGAATTTACTGGCAAGTAAATATCTTTATTATCGCTACCCGTATATACATAACCCATTTGCGGTGAGAAGTTTACATAGCTTAAATATCGTGCACGATGACGTATCAATTGCTCAGCTAAAGCTAGCATTGCTGATTGTGCTTCAGATCGTGCAGCGCGTCGCACATAAGTTTGATAGCTTGGCAGCGCAAGCGCTGCCAAGAGTGCCACGATCATGACGGTAATCATTAATTCTAGCAATGTGAAACCAAAGGAAGCTCGTATTAATTTCATTTGATATTACCTCCCATTTACTTAGGTAATTTTTCATACCAACGTGTTGGTATCAGTTGTCGTGGAGTAGAAAACCGTCTGAGTTTTCCAGACTCATTATCAATCGTTGTGGTGACATTCGGTTGATTAAAAATCAACCGACGCGTCTCTGGTTGATTAGGGTCACTTCCTATACTGACTGACTGAATGCCAGAACCAATTTTAAACTTAAAATATCCATTGGTATTAGTGCCGATATCTGAACAACGACCATAAGGTAAGCAAAATCGATAAACCGAACTTTCACCTGAGATGCTAGCAGAACATGTATTGCTTACCGTACTAGCATTTGGATTAAATACAGTCACATATAAATCCCCATTAATTGCAATAGGATCATCAAACGCCTTATAACCATCGCTTACCACACTCAATTGATAATACCAACCTGCAATATCCTGAGCAGTAGGTGATGCATCGGTAGTAAGATCAGCAATCATAGATGTTTGATCAGAACTGGTTGGTGATATTTTAAATGCATCTATCGTCTTATTTGCTGTATACAATTTATCATCTGCAATCGTGTATAAATCTGTACGCGCTACATCACGATCTAAAATTGCATACACACCATTTGCAAAAGCTGTTTTATTCAGCGGACTGCTGCGGTCACCAGATCCGACACTTACTACAGCAAACCGTTGTGTACCTTCATCATGAATAGTGACAGCTGGTGTTTCAT
>JBEANQ010000004.1:0-39229 GCA_041165345.1 Pseudomonadota bacterium | reverse complement strand
CTTGTCTGAGTGATACGGTAGAGGAATGATACGATGAAAACCATAAAACATCAGATCGAAGTGGATTGCTGCCAACAGAAGTTGTTTGATCTCACTCAAGATTATTCAAGGCGTCTTGAGTGGGATCCATATTTGACGGAAGCATACTTGTGTGACGGTGCAGAGCATGCTGATGTCGGTGTAGACTCATACTGTAAAAATCATTTTGGTTCAGCAATGGTTTCTCGATATATGTCATTCGACAGACCACATGTGGCCGCAGTCACCATGATTAGAGGACCATTCATTCTTAAACGATTTAGCGGTGCTTGGAATGTTAAGACGCTGGGTGAAGTACAGAGTTTGCTGATTTTTACATATAACTTTGAATTAAAAGGTGGAGGTGTTGGTCGGTTATTTCTTCCTGTTGTGGCATATATTTTTTCAAAAGACATGAAAAAAAGACTCTTGGCGATTAAGCACTATCTTGAATCCGCAACCGCATAATCAGTCGCTCAAACGGACGTCGCCGCACGTCACCACTGTACTCTCCCGTTATCACACCAAGCATCCGCAAGATGCTTGATGTGTCTTGCATCACCCATCAATACACAAGTTTACGGTGTCGCCGCTGCTGTATCAGTCACGGCTGGGTCAACCGCACCGCCGCCCAACACCTTATACAAATTCACCTGACTAATCAGCGCCGCCTGTTGCAGGCTAATCGCTGCCTGCTGCGTGCTAAACAAATTGCGCTGGGCATCTAGCACAGTCAGGTAATTATCTAACCCTGCCTTATAACGCGCCTGTGCCAACGTGTAGTTGGCCTGCGTCGCCGCGACCAACCGTTGTTGTGCGTCTAAACGGTCATTCAGCGTGCTACGGGTTGCCAGTACATCCGCCACCTCACGAAACGCCGCTTGAATGGCGCTTTCATACTGCGACAGGGCAATGTGTTGGTCGGTTTGGCTCATCGCTAGGTTGGCTTGACGTGCGCCTGCATCAAAAATCGGCAGGCTAATGCTCGGCCCAATGCCATAGTTAAACGCGCCAGACTTAAACAAGTCTGACAGGCTGGTGCTAGACAGTCCCAAGGTTCCGGTCAGGCTAATGGTGGGGTAAAACGCCGCTCGCGCCGCCGCAATGTTGGCGCCGGCGGCTTTGAGGGCGTATTCAGCTTGGGCTAGGTCGGGGCGGTTGCGCAGTAGGTCACTGGGCAGACCCGCCGACAGGCTGGCTGGGCTAACCACCTGTGTAGGGGCGCTGCTGGGCAGTAAGGCCACGGGTACAGGTTGACCAATCAGCAATGCCAACAGGTTGCGGTCTTGTGCCAACTGCGTTTGAGTGTTGGCAATCGCGAGACGGGCGGTTTCGACGCTAATTTCAGACTGACGCACCGGTACCGCCGAGGCAATGCCGACCTCTTGGCGCTTACGGTTCAGCTTGAGGCTGTCTTGTTGGGCGCTCAGGGTTTGTTGTGCCAGTTTAAGCTGTTCTTGGTCAAAGGCCAGCGCCAAGTAGGCTTGGCTGATTTGTCCAATCAAGGCAATACGGGTGGCTTGTTGGGCGCTTTGCGTGGCCAAGTAGTTGTTTAGCGCCGCGCCTTTGAGGTTGGCGACCCGTCCCCACAGGTCAAGCTCGTATGCGGTTGCGCCAAGGCCGACACTGTAGGCGGTGTTGCTGTGGTCGGTGTTGCCTTGCTGCATGACCGAGCCATTGGCCGTGACGGTGGGTTGCTGTGCCGATTGACGGATTTGATACTGCGCTTGCGCCCGCTGAATGTTGAGCGTGGCGGTGCGTAAGTCGCGGTTGTGGTCTAAGCCCAGTTGGATCAATTGTTTAAGCGCGGGGTCGGCAAAAAAAGTCTGCCAGCCCAAGGCGGCAATTGACGGTCCTTGCTCGGCTGGGGTGTCGGTGGCAGGGTAGGCGGCCTGCGGAATGACCGTGGCAACCGGCATGGGGTCGGCCTCGCGCAGTACAGGACGGCTACAGGCGGCCAGACTCAAGGCCAACACACTGACCAGCAAGGCTGGCCGTGCACGGGGTGAAGTCAACGGGTTTAACAGCGTCCGGCTCATGGTTGGGTCTCCACCGACTGTGGCTGATCTTGGGGTGGCGTGTGTGCGTCTGTGGGTTGAAACAAGCGCCGTACCCAAAAATAAAACAAAGGAATAAAAAACACGCCCAACAGGGTTGCCCCGAGCATACCACCCAGTACACCTGTGCCAATGGCGTTTTGACTGCCCGAACCCGCACCAGTGCTTAAGGCCAACGGTAATACGCCCAGCCCAAAGGCCAACGAGGTCATGATGATGGGGCGCAAGCGTTGCCGTGCCGCGTGCAAAATGGAATACATCAGGTCATGGCCTTGTGCTTGCAGGTCTTTGGCAAACTCGACAATCAAAATGGCGTTTTTGGCGGCAAGCCCGATCACGGTGAGTAAGCCCACTTGAAAGTACACATCATTGGACAAACCGCGACCCACTGTGGCCATGACTGCACCCAGTACACCCAAGGGAACGACCATCATCACGGCAAACGGAATCGACCAGCTTTCATACAGGGCGGCCAGTGATAAAAACACCACTAACAATGAGATCGAGTACAGCAGCGGGGTTTGACCCGAGGATTGAACCTCTTCAAACGACAAGCCGCTCCATTCAAAACCAACGCCTGCCGGAAGCTTGGCAATCATGCCTTCGACTTCTTTCATGGCTTCGCCCGAGCTGACACCCGCCGCGGCGCTGCCTTGAATGTTGAAGGACGACAGGCCGTTATAGCGGTCAAGCTTGGGTGCGCCATACGTCCATTGTCCGGTTGCAAAGCTGGCAAACGGTACCATTTGGCCGCCATTGCCGCGCACATACCATTGGTTAAGGTCTTCGGGGCTGCGGCGGGCGCTGGCGTCGCCTTGCATGTAGACCCGTTTGACCCGACCCCGATCAATAAAGTCGTTCACATAGCTGCCGCCCCAGCCGGTTGCCAGTACGCTGTTGACATCAGACAACGACACGCCCATTGCACCGGCTTGTTGTGGGTTGATGGTCACTTTGTATTGTGGGGTGTCTTCTTGACCGTTGGGTCGTACACCCACCAATTTGGGGTTTTGCGCAGCTATGCCCAGCAGCATGTTGCGGGCAGCCAACAGTTGATCATGACCAATGTTGCCGGTGTCTTGCAGTTGCAAGTCAAAACCGTTGGCATTGCCCAGTTCAATCACGGCGGGCGGCGCAATGGCAAATACCATCGCATCTTTAAGCTGGCTAAACGCCCCCATGGCACGCCCCGCCACGGACTTGACATCTTGGCCTGCGCCTTTGCGTTCATCCCAGTTTTTTAAGCGCACAAACGCCAGACCCATGTTTTGACCGCTACCGGCAAAACTAAAGCCAGTAATGGCAAACACCGAGGCAACATTGGCTTTCTCTTGGGTTAAATAATAGTCTTCAACCTGTTTCATGGTGGCCAGTGTGCGCTCTTGGGTCGCACCCGCAGGCAGTTGCACCAGTGTAAACAACAGCCCTTGGTCTTCATCGGGCAAATAGGCGGTCGGCAGTTTGACAAACAACGCGGCCATCAAACCAATAATCGCCACATAGACCAAACCAAACCGAATGCCACGTTTTAAAATTCCGCCAACGGCTAATTCATAACGATGGGCGGCGCGGTCAAACAGGCGGTTAAACCAGCCAAAAAAACCGGTTTTGGCGTGATGGTTTGGGTCTACAGGTTTGAGCAACGTCGCGCACAGGGCAGGGGTCAGCACAATCGCAACCACTACCGACAGCACCATGCTTGACACCAGTGCCACCGAGAACTGCCGATAAATCACCCCTGTCGAGCCACCAAAAAACGCCATCGGCACAAATACCGCCGCCAGCACCATGGCAATGCCAATCAGCGCGCCGGTGATTTGCTGCATCGACTTGCGGGTGGCTTCACGCGGTGACAGTCCTTCTTCGGCCATCACGCGTTCGACGTTTTCAACCACCACAATCGCGTCATCCACCAGCAGGCCAATCGCCAACACCATGCCAAACAGGGTTAAGGTATTGATCGAAAAGCCCAAGATTTTTAACACTGCAAATGTACCCAGCAGCACCACGGGTACAGCAAGGGTCGGAATAATCGTGGCGCGCCAGTTTTGCAAAAACAGAAACATCACCAAAAACACCAGCGCAATGGCTTCGATCAGGGTGGTGATGACTTCTTCAATCGACAGGCGCACAAACGGCGTAGTGTCATAGGGCGCAACCACATCCAGCCCTTGCGGAAAGCTGACTTTCATTTCGTTGATGCGTTTGAGCACGGCATCACGGGTGGCAAGCGCGTTGGCACCAGCGGCCAATTTAATCCCCAATCCAGCGGCAGGTTTGCCGTTGTAGCGCGAGATCACGTCATAGCTTTCGCCACCTAGCTCAACACGCGCCACATCACTCAGACGAACCTGTGAGCCATTGCCTGCGGTCTTGAGCAAAATATTGCGGAACTGCTCGGGCGTTTGCAGGCGGGTTTGTGCGGTGACGGTGGCATTGAGTTGTTGACCGGCCAGCGACGGTGTGCCGCCAATTTGACCCGCCGACACTTGGGCGTTTTGTGCCTGAACCGCCGCCGACACATCAGCAGGGGTCAACTGATAGCTGGCGAGTTTGGCGGGGTCTAGCCAAATGCGCATGGCATAAGATGAGCCAAACACTTGGGTTTCGCCGACACCCTCCACACGGGACAGCGGGTCAACCACCGAGCTGCTGACATAGTCGGCAATGTCGGTGCGATCCATACGGCCATCAGTCGATACAAAGCCCAACACCAGCAAGAAGTTACGCGCTGATTTATTGACGGTTAAGCCTTGGCGTTGTACCTCTTGCGGCAGTTGTGCGGTGGCCGCTTGTAGTTTGTTTTGCACTTGCACTTGTGCAATGTCTGGGTTAGTACCCGCTTCAAACGACAAGGTGATGGTGGCCGTACCATTGCCCGAACTCGATGACGACATGTACATCAGGCCATCTAGCCCTTTCATGCGTTGTTCAATAATTTGGGTGACGGTGTCTTGCACGGTTTGTGCCGACGCACCAGGGTAGGTGGCGTTAATGGCAATAGCCGGCGGTGCGATGCTTGGATATTGCGAGATCGGCAAGCTAAACATCGACAGAATGCCCGATAGCATCAGGATGATGGCAATCACCCATGCAAAAATCGGTCGATCAATAAAAAAACGGGACATAACGGCAGCTCCTGTCGACGGTTAGGACTTGGCCGGTGCGGTGGATGTGGCGCTTGGCGCGGCTTGATCCATCACCGGATTGACCTTGGGTGCAGGCATGTTGGGCATCAGGCGGATTTTTTGGCTACCGGCCACGATGACGCGTTCGCCACTCGTCAGGCCGCTGGTCACCACCCATTGGTCGCCTTGGGTGTATGGTGCTTGAATCACCCGCTGACTGACGGTGTTGTCGCTGCCCACCACCAAGACCGAGGCTTCACCTTGCGGCGTGCGCGTGACGGCTTGTTGCGGAATCAGCATGGCCGCAGGGAGCGTGCCTTGGTTGACCAAGGCTTTGACGTACATGCCCGACAACAGCAAGTGCTGTGGGTTGGCAATGACCGCACGTAGGGTGACTGAACCGGTGGTTTCATCGACGCTGGCGTTTGAAAACTGCAAGCGACCAGCAATCGGGTAGGTGCTGCCATCGGGTAAGGTCAGCCGAATGTGGGTACTGCCGTCGCGTTCAACACTGCC
The DNA here is from genome assembly GCA_041165345.1 of Pseudomonadota bacterium. Taxonomy (GTDB): domain Bacteria; phylum Pseudomonadota; class Gammaproteobacteria; order Pseudomonadales; family Moraxellaceae; genus JBBKWH01. The sequence continues at coordinate 33,510 of JBEANQ010000004.1, read as the reverse complement.
ATTGGCAATGCTTTGCCGCATCTTGAGCATCTCGGCGCTAGATTGGGTGATGTCCACATACAGCGGATCGAGTTGCTGAATGGTCACCAACGGCGTGGTTTGGCTGGCAGTGACCAATGCCCCTGCGGTGACAGTAGACGTGCCGCTTTGCCCGCTAATCGGCGCACGCACGATCGCATAATTTAAGCCAATTTGTGCATTGCTCAAGTTGGCTTGACTGGCCGACAGGTCGGCTTGTGCCAAGGCAATTTGCGCCATGATGTCGTCATATTCTTGTTTGCTCACCGCATTAATGCCAATCAGCTGCTTGTAGCGTTGAGCTTTAATATTCAGTGCGGCAAGGTTGGCCTGACCGCGTTGCACAGCCGCCTTGGCACTGTTGACGGCGGTTTGATAACTGGCCGCGTCGATTTGATACAGCGCTTGACCGGCTTGGACGTTCTCGCCTTCAGTAAACAGGCGTTTGAGCACAATCCCTGACGCTTGCGGCCGAACCTCGGCGATTTGATAAGGACGCAGTCGACCGGCCAGCTCAATGCTGCGCTCGACCGGTTGCGTCTGCGCAACCACCACCACAACGTCTGGTGGCGGTGGGGCAGCGGTTGCTCCTTGTGCGCTGGCAGCGTTGGCAGGGGCGTCCGCTTTACAGGCCACCAAACTGCCGGTCATTGCCAACACCAATGCCAAGGCAGTGAATGAGGGGTGATACGACGTATCGGTCATAAGAATTTCTCTCGTGGCTTGGCACCAAGGCTGACACGGTGCGTGGGTGCGCAGATGACGGGCTAAAGATGCAACAGGTTCAAAGGAATCAGAGGGCTAACACACCTAACAATCAGGTGAACAACAGGCCACCCGCGCCGGAAAAATAATCCGTCGATGCGGGTCATATAAAATGTACTAATCAGTACGATTTGGCTCGAGTGTACTGACTGGTACAGAAAAAATGCAAGCGTTGAACCGCTTTGTTGCAAAAAACTACATGGCAGTCATCAACGGTCACACGCTGTATGTGCTGTTGGCAAAAGGCTGGGTAAGGGATTTATTTAATATGCTAAACAATGATTTTAGTTGATCAAAAAACACAAGGCTGATCATGCGCTGTGGTTCAGCATCGCTTAGGCGCGGGTGTGATCGCGACGGCGTTCAGCCGCAGCATCGACGGGCTTGGGCGGCCAAAAAAAATCGGAGGGACGGGTTAAAAAATGCGCCCAAAGCAATTGCAGTAAGGGTCGCCATTGCGCGTACTGCACCCGTCTGGCGCGTAAGGCCACAAACAGGGTCAGGCCAAAACTGACGATTAAGTTGGTCATGCCGATCATCAGCACACCCAAAAAGGAGATCAGCACCAAACCAAGACTGGGCGGGCTTTCTAGACAAAACAGCGCTTGGGTCAAGTTGGCAGATGCAAACGCAATATGCCGAATATCAATGGGCAGCCCCAAGATAAACCCGAGCGTGCCGGTGCTGCCCAAAAAGATACCAAACCAAAAATTACCGGCCAACGCACCAAGGTTGTTTTCAACGTAAGTGGACATGCGGTCTAGCCGAGGCTGCCCTAACCAGCGTTGCAAGCGCACATGCTGCCGCAAGCGCGGACCGACCTGATGATAGACCGCCAAATTGTCGTAGTAACCGGTAATCAGGCCGGCAATAAACAACCACACCCCTGCAATCGCCGCATGAAACAGCGCCAGCGACTGAAACGGATGAATATCATGTAACACCGTCGCCGCTTTGGTGGCGCTGAGCAACGGTTCATGCCATTGCGTGTGCCATGCCCATGCGATCAACAGTCCTGTGGGCATGGCAATCGAGATATTGCCCAAAATGGCAATAAACTGCGTGCGCATAATATTGACCACCAGTTGGGCGAGGCTTTCTAACTGATTTTGCCTGCTGCCCGAACTGTGTTGAACCGTAGCCGCCAGCGCTGCCGCCGTCATGGCGGGTTGTTTGGTGGCGACAGTAAAGTGCAGCACATGGATCAACATAAAGCCAAAACTGTAGTTGAGGCTGTACAACACGGCACGGCTAAACGGGGCTAACACCAAGCGGCCCGTCAGCACTTTGAGAGTTGCCATGCTGGCAATGATCAGCCCCGCCCCCGCTGCCGACCGGTACATGCGCCAAAAGCCACTGCGGTCGGTGCTGACGTAGTGTTCGCCCATACGACTGGCGTTTTCGGTGACTTGTCGCGCCAACAGTTCGGTATTGATCGCCATCAGTGCCCGCACGCTGGTTTGTTCGTGTTGGGCGCAAGTGACCGATTGCAACAGCGCAGTGAGTCCGGTATGGACGCGTTTGGGGTCAGCGTCCAGCACGTCAAACAACAGGGTCACCCGTGCCAAGTGTTGCTCTAAGCGAATCAGCAGATTGGTTAAACCAATGGTGACGCCTTGCTTGCGGGTGTTGCGCTTGACTCGCTGCAAAATGTCATTGCATTGATCCAACATGACCAAGGCCGGTTTGGGGTCGGCTAGGGGCAACGGCTGCATCTGCTGTGCAACGTCTTGCTCAATACGGGCTTTTTCTGCCTCGACGTAATCAATAATCTCGCGGTTTTGTGCCAAAAAAGGCGATTTAAATTCGTTAATGGCGGGATATGCACGAATCAAGGCGGGTTCTAGACCAATCGCAGTGATGCGATACGACACCAACATGAGTGCACTTAGGATGCGATTGCGTGAGACTTGTCGCAATGCCGTGTGCTGTGTGGTGTGGCCGGTTGGGGCATCAAACAGTGACCACAGCGCCGCCCAGTCTTGTGGTTGAATCAACGCGACCCAACGGGCATCAGAAGGCTGATGAAAACATTGCTCAAACACATCACGCAATTGATTGGGTTGCCGAACCGGCGGCAGCACGCGCCGAATCAGCCGTTGCCGCATGGCCGGAAAAAACCCTTCATTGCCCAACATGCCGCTGTCGGCATACAAACTGACCTGATGAAACTGACTCATTAAGGTCAACACATAATCGTGCAGCACCTGCCGCCGTGTCGGCGAGGCCTTTAAGGTGTCGATCAGGCGGCGTAAACGGTGGTGGGTGTCATCGGCATCACGGCACGATGCGGGACGTAAACGATCAATCAATAACACCAGCAGCTCAGCACGCGGCTGATCCATGCTGCTGGCCATGTCATCGAGAAGATCGTGAAAGGTCAGCATGGGTTAGCTTAAGCGGCTTTGGGCAAGGGTCGCCAAGCCTGCCAAGGCATCACGGTAGCGCGATGCGGGCAGGGCATCCAACGCGGCAATTGCCAATTGTGTTTCTTCAGCGGCACGCTCACGGCAGTAGGCTAACGCGCCACTGTCATGCACCAGTGCAATCACCTGTTGCAGATGATCGACGCCGCCGGTTTGAATGCTTTTGCGAATCAGGGCATGGGGTTCGCCTTGGGTCAGGCGTAGGGCTGCAATCAGCGGCAGGGTGGGCTTGCCTTCCATCAGGTCATCGCCGATGTTTTTGCCTAGAGTTTCGGCGTCCGAGCTGTAGTCTAAAATGTCATCAATGATCTGAAACGCATTGCCAAAATGGGCGGCGTAGTCACGCAACGGCTGCCGATACACGGTGCAGCCATTTAAAATGGCCGCGCCTTCGGTTGCCAGCATAAACAGCCGTGAGGTTTTGCCATAAATAATTTGCAAATAGTCGGCTTCGGTGGAGTCGGGGTTATGTTGATGCTGCAACTGCAACACCTCGCCCTCGGCAATCTCGCAAGTCCCCGACGAAAAATCCTTCATCAAGGTAAAGTTTTCCAGATTGACCAGTAAGTCAAAGGAGCGTGCAATCAAAAAGTCACCCACCAAGACCGCCGTGGCGTTGTCCCACGTGGCATTGGCGGTGGGTCTGCCGCGACGCAATCCAGATTCATCCACCACATCGTCATGTACCAATGTTGCGGTATGTAGCATTTCGATGATTGCGGCTAGCCGCATCGATTTGTCATGACCGTCTTGGCGTTCTGGCTGACAAGCATGGGCAGCAAGTAAGCACATGAGAGGGCGCATCCGCTTACCCCCTGCCTCGACCACATGTTGGCTAACGGTCATCACAAGCGGCACTTTAGAGTTAATACCGGTATGAATAAAATGATCCATTGCGGCAAAGTCGTCTGCAACAACTGCCAAAATGTCGTGCTTAAAATCTACCATGCCACTACCTATGCTTTACCGTGATGCCATGCCCACAACGGGCCGTTCAATTCGAAAACCCTTGTATGCTATCGACCTACAATGACAACTTCCATAGCGATGATGTGCCAGTCCGCAGTCTCATCGTGGTGAGACCGTATCGGATGGTGCAAAAAACAGCAAAAAACTTGCCAGTTCTAGACGTTTTGCCTACAATCCTTCACCTTGCAAATTCCCCCAGTGACGACCGTCTGAAGCGCAGCATTTTCCTTTGCTGACACGGCGAATACGGGCATGTTGGAGTACATTATGTACGCAGTGATTCAAAGTGGTGGTAAGCAACACCGTGTGACCGTTGGCGAGTACTTGAAAGTTGAATTGCTCAAAGCGGAAACCGGCGAAGCGCTGACATTTGCTGAAGTCTTGATGGTTGTGGATGGCGACAACATCCAAATCGGCGCGCCTAGCGTTGCTGGTGCAAGCGTGACCGCAGAAGTGCTGGGTCATGGCCGTGGCGAGAAAATCCGTATCGTCAAGCATCGTCGTCGTAAGCATTACCACAAAGAGCAGGGCCATCGTCAGTGGTTCACCGAAATCAAAATTACCGGTATTAACCTGTAATTTCACGCACTTGCCCAAGGAGCTACTCTCATGGCACATAAAAAAGCCGGCGGTTCCACGCGGAACGGTCGTGATTCGAACCCAAAAATGCTCGGTGTTAAAGTCTACGGCGGCCAAAAAGTCGTTGCAGGTAACATCATTGTTCGTCAACGTGGTACAGAATTCCACGCAGGCAACAACGTAGGCATGGGTCGTGACCACACCCTGTTTGCAACAACAGACGGTATCGTCAAATTTGCCGTTAAAGGCGCGTTTGGCCGTCGTTATGTGATCGTTGACGCTGCTGTCTAATCGGACAGATTGCGCAAAAATCTCAAAAAACCCGCTTCGGCGGGTTTTTTTATGGGGGCACGGTGCGGTGAGTCAGTCACCAAAGTAACGGCGTAACCCCTGTAGTAACAAGTCTGGCTCGATCCGCAATGGATTGGGCAAATCTAAAAACCGACTGATCAACAGCGCATCGCCCCCCGTCATCACAATGTGGCGGTGAGGGTCATGGCGCAACAGTTTTTCAATTGCGCCCACCAAGCCCAACAAAATGCCATGATGGACAGCATCTTGGGTTGAGCGACCCGCCGACAAATCATTAAACGCGCCGTCGGGCACTTGAACTCGCCGTGTGCCTTGCGCCAAGGATTCACGTTGCAAATACAGGCTCGGCAGAATAAAGCCACCGTGATGCTGTTGGTGATCCAGCAGATCAAGGGTGAGCGCCGTCCCACAGCCCACCACACACACCGACTGCTGTTGCCCTGCCAAGGCCAACACCTGTAGCCAGCGATCAATGCCCAAGCGACTGGCGTCGTCATAACCAGCGGTTAAACCAAGGTAGCTCGGTTGCACCTGTGCCAATTGAACCGGTACACCCAGTGGTGCCAGTGTATGCGCCAAACGTGCATTGGCTGTCGCATCTAACACCGATGAAATACCAACAGTCTCTGGGGCAAATGCCACAAAGCGGTCGGTCAGCCCAAGCAGTAAATCGGCAGGTGATTGCAGGTGTAGCTCAGCTCCGTGTGCCAGCACGTGATCGCCAGCGGTGAGCCAATATTTAAGGCGAGTATTGCCCAAATCGATCCAGAGTTTTGGCATAACGTAGGTTCCTGTTAAGGCGTCGGCGGCATGGCCGCAGTTGCACACCGCCGTACATGGCCGCTATACAGCCAATGCGACCCTGACGTTGTTTTTATTTGCAATGCACCTTGGTCATCAATGCCTTGGGCAATGCCGTGAAGGTCGGCATGCGCCGGATGCTGAACCACGACGGCATGATTTGCCAATAGGTCACGCGCCGCAAAACGCTCGATCAAGTGTGGGCTGTGGGCGTCAAAGGTGGTACAGGCACGTTGTAGTGCCTGTACGGTTTGTGCGGCAAGCTCGACCAAATCAATTGGTTGTTGGCACAGGGTTGCAAGGTCGGTCACGGCTTGGTCGGTGACATGCATACGAGTGGCATTGATGCCAATACCAATAATGACGTGGTGAGCGCCTTCGGGTTCAATCAAAATGCCGCCCCATTTGGCGCTGCCATCGGGTGTGTGGGGCGTTGTGGCACAACGTTGATGCAGGTCATTCGGCCATTTGACCCCCACCTGTGGCACCTGTTGCAACAAGGGCATGTCCAGCACGGCCAGTGCGACTTCAAGCGCCAATCGACCTTGGACGGGGCTGGCCAGCCGCGTTAAAAACGACAGATATAAATTGCCAACCGGAGACTGCCACACGCGCCCCGACTGCCCTCGGCCCGACTGCTGTTGATTGGCAACCACCACCGCAGGCATGGGCCCGGTTTGGCTGATGGCCTGCTGTCGAAGCATGTCACTGGTGGACGAGGTCTGTACAAGCCACCGAATGGCGCTGGCTTCATACTGTGACGCGAGCGCCGCACGCAATGCCTGTTGCCGTGCGTCGGCATCACAAGGGTCTATACTAAGGGCTGTTTGCACCGGTTGAGCATCACGCGTGGACATATCGATACTGCTGTATATGGGATTGGGGGCGGTCGCAGGGCTGATCGCAGGGTTGTTTGGGGTGGGCGGTGGCTTGGTGATTGTGCCGGTGTTGCTGTGGGCGTTTACGGCACAAGGCTTTGATCCGACACACTTGACCCATTTGGCGGTAGGCACCTCGCTGGCCACGATTATCGTGACTTCAATCAGTGCCGTCCATGCCCATCATCAACGGGGTGCTGTGCGTTGGGTGTTGGTGCAACATTTGGCGGCAGGTTTACTACTTGGAGCCTTTGCAGGGGCAAAAGTAGCCAAGATGCTGCCTGCACCGACTTTACAGTTGATGATAGGTGGCTTTGCTTTGTGGGTGTCATGGCGCATGTTTAAAGGCCACACAGCACAACGACAGGCCGAATGTCTGCCGAGTCTGCCCGCACAAATGAGTGCAGGTGGGGTAATTGGCGTGGCGTCAGCCATTTTTGGCATTGGTGGCGGTAGTTTAACGGTGCCGTATTTGTCCCGTTATGGTGTGCCCATGCAGCAAGCCGTCGCCACCTCGTCGGCCTGTGGTCTGCCGATTGCGGTGGCGGGTGCACTGGGTTTTGCGTTGTTTGGGTCAACCGCGAGTCATTTGCCCGCAGGTGCGGTGGGCTTTGTGCATGTTCCTGCTTTTATTGGTATTAGTGTGGCCAGCGTACTGACCGCACCGTGGGGTGCGCGTTTGGCGCATCGTTTGCCAGCGGCGACCTTAAAGCGGTTATTTTCGATCTTGCTGTTGGTGGTGGGACTGGTATTTATTGCAAAATCACAAGGCTAAGGGGTGAACATTGAACCGTTGATCGGTCAAGGCAGAACAACGGACCAATGGTCTCGCTCAGAGTGTCTTTTTGTCAGACAATTCTACATGCTGCTGTGACATTCGTTTGATATACACAAAGATACCGATCCCCACTGACAGTTATGCCAACCACATTGGCCTTTGGGGGGTCTCGTACATGAAAAGGGTTCAGCATGGGATTTCAGGCCGCGGAAAGTTTGTCCGAGCAAATCGCTCGACACATTGCCGAGCAGATCATCACCGGCGAGTTGGTTGAAGGGGAGCGGATTCAAGAGCTACGCATTGCGCGTGACTTGGACGTGAGCCGTGGGTCAGTGCGTGAAGCGCTGCTGATTCTCGAACGAAGCTACCTGATTCATATTTATCCAAGGCGTGGCGCGATTGTGGCCGAGATGTCTGTTCAGCAAATTAAGTCGTTATTTGACGTCAGTATGCTGATTTTGGGCAGCATGGTGCATCGTACCAGCGAGTGTTGGCGTCAAACCGATGCCGAGCAAATGAACCAGCTGATGACCGCCTTGGCCGAGCAAGTGCGGGCGGGCGACATTGAGCAGTTTTATGATCAGGTGTTTGTGTTTTTGCAGCAAACCCACACCATGATCAGCAATGCGTATTTAGCTGATATGTTTGAAAACCTATTGCCTGCATTGCGCCGGAGTTATTTTTTAACTCTCAATACCTCTAAGCGTGAGCTGCAAGAAGCGTTTGACCTGTTTCGCCATGTGATTGATGCCATTTTGATTCGCAAGGGGGATCAGGCCGAAGTCTTTATGGAAGATTTTTGCCGTCATTTGCGGAATTTGGTGCTGGACTCTCTCGCCCGTATGAAGCAAATCGAGCTGGCGTGGGCGCAACGATCACGGCGTTGATGCCGCTATTTTGAGGGGTTGGCCGAAGCGCCACACATGCGACTGCACAGCATTAAACTGGCCGGATTCAAATCCTTTGTTGATCCGGTGACTTTACGTTTTCAAGGCCCGCTGACGGCGGTGGTGGGTCCAAACGGTTGCGGCAAATCCAACGTGATTGACGCCATTCGTTGGGTCATGGGCGAATCATCGGCGCGCCAATTGCGTGGCGACTCAATGAGCGACGTCATCTTTGCGGGCACAGCACAGCGTAAACCGGTGGGTCAGGCCAGTGTCGAGCTGATCTTTGAAAACACTCTTGGCAAATTAGGCGGCGCGTATAACAGTTACACCGAGTTGTCGGTGCGGCGACAAGTCACGCGTGACGGCCGATCTGACTATTTTTTAAATGGCACGCGCTGTCGTCGGCGTGACATTACCGATATTTTTTTGGGCACGGGATTAGGGCCGCGCTCGTATGCAGTGATTCAACAAGGCATGATCAATCGTTTGGTTGAAGCACGACCCGACGAGTTACGCGTGTTTTTAGAGGAAGCCGCTGGCGTGTCGCGTTACCAAGCGCGCCGCCGCGAAACCACCGAACACCTTGAGCATACCCGCCTCAATTTAGCCCGCTTAAATGATGTGGCTGAAGAACTACAAGACCAGATGAAGACGCTCAAACGTCAAAGCCAAGCAGCCGAACGCTATAAAGCCCTCCAAGCCGAGCATCGCCAGCTGCAAGTGGCGCAGTGGTCGGCTGAATACCAGCAATACGCCCATGAGCAACAGGGCGTGACTACCCAATTGGCAGACATGAGCGAGCGTTTTCGGGTGTTGCGTCAAGCCCGTGAGCAAGCCGAAGCAGACTGGCAACACAGCAGCAGCACCCTAAATGCCTTACTCGCTGACGCCGAACCCGAGCAACAACGTTGGCAAGCCTGCGAACAAGACTATGCACGCGCCGACAGCGCAGATCAGCAGGGGCAACAGCAACAAGCCGCCCTTGATGCGCAACAGACCGAACTCACCGCGCAGTTGCAGCACGTGCAACAACAGCAACACGATGACGCCACCACCCAAGCCGTATTATCGGCAGACATTGCACGGTTGACCCAGCAGCTTGCGGCATTGCCTCCGCGCGAGGCAGTACAGCAGCAGGTTCAACAGTGGGATCAGGCGTGGTATCAACAGCAACAGGTGATGCAGCACACCGAGCAGCATGTGCAAGCGCTGGCGCAGACCTTGGCACAGCAACAGCATGAAATCACCGTATTGTCACGGCAACGGCTTAAGCAAGAACAACAACTCAGCCAGATTCAACAGCGCTTGGGTCAGTTGATGGCGCAAGACACAAGCGATGACCGCAATGATGTGGCACAAGCGCGTGAAGACTGCCAGATTGAGTGTGTTCAGTGGCAGCAACGGATCAGCCAGCAGCAGCAGGCACAGCAGGCGTTGCAACACGCCATGGCTGACACACAGCAACAATGGCAAGCCTTGCATCAGCAGCGCACCGATTGGCAAGCCGAAAAAAACGCCCTGCGATCCATTCATCAGCAGCCCCATACATCCGCTGCGCAGCAGCCCACCACAGATCAGGTCTGGGCGCAGCAGCTCACCCTAACCCCCGCAGGCCAAGCGCATGTGGCCTTGATGGATGCGGTGTTTGCGGTATGGTTATCTGCGCCTGTTACTGATGAAACCGTGGCAGGCCAGTCGCATCAATTGTCCACCGCGCCTACGCCCGTCTGTACGGTGTTGGCACATCCAGATGTGCAACCGTTGACCGATTGGGTCGCGTCACCCGTGTACAGCGTGTGGCAGGGTATGGGGCTGGTGGCAACACCTCACAGGGCAGCAGCCTTACGGTCGCAGTTGGCGGCAGGGCAAAGTTTATTGACCCCCACCGGCTTGTGGTATGGCGCAGATTGGCTGATTGACGTCTATCAGCAGCCCGTTGATGCCTCGGCAGGTCGATTGGCACGACAATTACGCCTAGACACAGTAGTGGATGCATTACAGCGCAGCGATTTGCCCTATCAGCAGCTGAGCGACACCCAGCAACAGCAACAGGGACAAGCCACCGCACTGACCGAGCAACTCAGCCATGCGCAGCGCCGTGTGGCGCAACTCGAACGGGACATTCACCAATACGACCTGCAACAAACACGGCTGCTGCATCAACACGCCTTGAACCAACAGCAGATTGAGCAACAACAACAGCAACAGCAACAGGTGCAAGACGCGTTAAACGATGACCTCGAGCAACTGTCAGACCTCAATATTGCCGTGCTGCAAACGCAGCAGCGCCAGCAACCGCTACAACAGCAATTGATTGAACAACAGCAGCAATTGAGCCACATTCGCCAGCAGCGGGATGACGCCCGAGAGCACAGTCGGCAGCAGCAAGCACAGGCCCAGCAGTATCAAACAGCATTGCAAGTGGCACAATCGACCCAAGACGTGACCCGTCAATCGCAGCAACGGGTGGGGGCACAGCAACACGCCTTACAGGCCCGCTTGCATCAGGTGGAGCAGGCATACCAAGCGGTTTTAGACCAACGCCCCGCGCAGATTCAACGACAACAAGCCAGTTTGATGGCGGTTGAACACGCCCGACAACGCTGGAGTACACGCCAAACCCAGCTTGAAACTGTTCAGGCCACGCAACAACGTCTGAGCCAAATGCGCCAACAAGGCCAACAGGACGAAGACCAACTGCGTGACGACATGGAGCAGCAACGGCTGGTCTGGCAACAGCTCAAAGGAAGCCTCGAGCAGCGCAGCCAACAACTGACCGCCTTGTCTGCCGACCTTCAAGTTGATGCCCTGCCTGATCAGGGTCAGCGCGTAGCCCGAATGAGCGACATTGAGCGTCAACTCGCCCGATTAGGCGAGTTGAATCTGGCCGCCCCCGCTGCCTTGCTTGAGCTGACGCAGCGGCATGATGAACTCACCCATCAAATGGACGACCTTCAGCAGACCATCGCCCAGCTTGAAGACGCCATGCGCACCATCGACCAAGAAACCCGTAGTCTGTTTATGGACACCTTTAATCGGGTCAATGCCGAGCTACAGATTTTATTTCCCAAAGTGTTTGGGGGAGGGCAGGCCAGTTTGACCCTAGAAGACGGCTGGCAGTCCGGTGTTCGACTCATGGCGCAACCTTTAGGCAAAAAAAATAGCAGTATTGCCCTGTTATCAGGCGGTGAGAAAGCCTTGACCGCTTTATCATTGGTGTTTGCTATTTTTAGGCTGAACCCCGCACCGTTTTGTTTGTTGGACGAAGTGGACGCCCCACTTGACGATGCTAACGTACAACGGTTTTGCAGTTTGGTTGCCGAACTCTCGCAACAGGTTCAGTTTATTTATATCAGCCATAATAAGCTCGCCATGAGCATGGCTGACCATTTGTTGGGTGTGACCATGCCAGAGGCTGGAGTGTCTCGGTTGGTTTCCGTTAATCTTGAGCAGGCCGCGGCCTTTGGCATTACACAGGAGTAAAGGCATTGGATATTCAGGTCGCATTGGGCCTTGCGCTCGCGATGATCATGATTGTGGCAGGGTTATATTTGCTGCTGCGCAAACCGCGCCCACCTGTGTCTGATGCGCCCATAAGCACGCCAGAGATTGACGGACGCCCACCAGTTGTTCCACGCGCGCAGCGTCATTTATTGACCGACACCGTGGCCGACTCCGAACGCCTTGCCCCTGTGGATGCCCGCACCGACCTGCATATGCCAGACATTCGCGCCCATCGTGATGTACCCCGCATGGATGATGTGAGTGACTCATCCGACTTGCTGAGTCCCACAGCATCACCCGCAGTCGATTCACGGATTGCCCCCACGGTATCACCTGTATTGACTGAACGTACGGATGCTGCTGAACTTGATCACATGCTCAGTGATTTAGACCACGCGACAGCGCAAATGGTGCCTCCTGTTGAACGGGCCAATGTCGACGATTGGCAAGGCGAAAGCAGCCTGCTTGATGCCCACCTTGAAGATCGTGCGCGCCGTGACGAAAGCACCACTTTAGCGCAAGCACAAATGATTATTTGTTTGCAGCTCCTCACCAACAGTGGCCGGCCTATGAATGGCGAACGTGTGTTGCATTTGCTGCGTCAGTACGGTTTACGCTTTGGTGAAATGTCGCTGTTCCATCGATTTGAAGAGGCCAATGGTCAGGGGTCGCTCATGTTTAGCGTTTTGCGTTATACGCCAGATGGCCCGACCAACTTTGATCTTGAAACCATGACGCAAGAGAAGTTTGATGGCTTAACCTTCTTTTTGGCACTGCCCAATGTCAAGGCTGTACATGGCTATGACATGATGAACAGTATTGCAGGATTATTGGCGCGTGACCTTGCCGCTGACGTGTTTGACGAACACATGATGCCGCTGACCAAACAACTGCGTGAACACTATCGTCATCAAGTGCTGGAATTTCGGCCACACGTCGAATGATTGGGCGGCTATGTGTGTAACGTGACATCACAGCAATAGGTGCAGCCTCTTGATTGCCTGCGTTATGATGCGCCACATCAACATGATGTGGTGATCAGGACGCAGCGTTATGAACGAACAGGCCGATTTATTCTCTTCTCCCGCATCGGCTGATGACGCCATTGTTGATCAAATGCGCCAGCTCATTCGCCTGATTGCCCAGCATAATCACGCCTACTACGTCATGGATGCCCCCGTCATTGATGACGGCGAATACGACCAACTGTTTCATGGCCTTAAAGCCCTTGAAGACCAACACCCCAAACTGACCCAAAGCGACAGCCCCACCCGCAAAGTCGGCGGCCAAGCGCTGGGGCAGTTTGCCAGTGTTAGCCATGTCGTTCCCATGCTCTCGCTAGGCAACGTCTTTAACTATGATGAGTTGCTGGCGTTTGACCAACGCATCCGCGAGCGACTGCCGAACCAAACCCTGCAATACGAACTAGAACTTAAATTAGATGGCTTAGCAGTGTCGCTGCTGTATCGGCATGGGCAACTGATTCAAGCGGTCACCCGTGGCGATGGCGAAACTGGCGAAGACATCACCCACAACGCATTGACCATTCGGAATTTGCCCAAACAACTGGTGGGCGAGGCTGTACCTGCCTTGCTGGAAGTTCGTGGCGAAGTATTAATGCCCAAAAATGGCTTTGACAAACTCAACCGTGACGCCCAAGCACGCGGTGATAAAACCTTTGCAAACCCCCGTAATGCCGCAGCGGGTAGCCTGCGCCAGCTTGATCCCAGCATTGCGGCTGCGCGTCCGTTGGCGTTTTATGCCTACTCGATTGCACAAAGCGAGCCGGATCATGGGCAGATCACTCAATCTGCCAGCTTGGCGTGGCTGACCACCCTCGGTTTTGACATCGCCGAACGCCAATTTGTGGTCGACAACATTGCAGATGTGCAGCGCATCTACGAGCAGATCCAAACCGAACGCCCCGATTTAAAAGTCGATATTGACGGCCTTGTGGTCAAAGTCGACAGTCTTCGTCAACAAAAACAACTGGGCTTTTTAAGCCGTGAACCCCGCTGGGCCACCGCCTATAAATTTCCGGCACAAGCGGCGCTGACCACCGTTGAAAGCATTGACTGGCAAGTCGGTCGTACTGGCACGCTCACCCCTGTGGCACGGCTAAAACCCGTATTTGTCGGTGGGGTCACGGTGAGCAACGTCACTTTGCACAACATTGGCGAAATCTATCGGCTGGATGTCCGGATTGGCGACACCGTCAGCGTGTATCGCACCGGCGACGTCATTCCCAAAGTCGAGCGCGTCTGGTTGGAGTTTCGCCCCGACGCCATGAAAGGCACCAACGCCTATGTGCGCTTGCCAGAACGCTGCCCTGTCTGTGACTCACCCGTGGTACAACCTGATGGCGAAGCCCTTGCACGCTGTACCGGTGGCTTGTATTGCCCTGCCCAACGTATTGAAGCCATTCGGCATTTTGTCGCCCGTAAAGCCATGGATATTGATGGCTTAGGTGACCGTTGGGTCGAAGCCCTATTGGGCATTGGTTTACTCAATAGCGTGGCCGATATTTATCAGTTGCATCAACACCGTGAGCAACTGCTGACCCTTGAAAAAATGGGCGAAAAATCGGTGCAAAACCTGTTAGACGCAATTGAAGCCAGCAAAAAAACCACCTTGGCACGGCTGATTTATGCCCTTGGCATTCGTGGAACAGGCGAAAACACCGCGCGTATGCTGGCCGACACCTTCCAAACGCTAGATGCCCTCAGAGCCGCTGACCTTGAAACCCTGCAAAAAACGCCCGACGTCGGCCAAATTACCGCCGAATGGATTTATGACTTTTTTCGAACACCGCATAACCTTGACGTGTTAGAACGGCTGTTGGCGGCGGGCATTCATTGGCCTGCACCCATGGCGCGCACACGTCAACCCTTAACCGGCGAAAGCTGGGTGATTACCGGCACATTGACCGAGTTTAGCCGCGAACAAGCCACGCAAATTTTGCAAGAGCTCGGCGCACGGGTGTCGGGCAGTGTGTCGGCCAAAACACGGGCTGTGGTGGCTGGCGAAAAAGCCGGTAGCAAGCTAGACAAGGCGCAAAAAGCAGGCGTACAGGTGATGACCGAAGCCGAGTTTTTGGCCTTTGCAACCGGACATGGTGTGGACTTGAGTCTCTACCGAGAGATATAAATCAACGCCAATCATCAAAAAGACAGCGGTCATTCGCGTGCTTTAGGGTGATGAGTCATCTGGATTTGAACGGCTCATGCTTTTTATGAGATCAACATGTTAAAAAACCGCCTTGCTGAGCAAAGCGGTTTTTTTGTGGTCAGTTGGCGTACCGCATGTCTTTACGCGCCGCTATTGCCGCCACTGTTATCACGTTTTTGCTGACGCAAATACCCACCACGACGCGCAGGCAGCGGGTTGTCGGCTTGACGCTCGGCGCGGCGTTTCGCCATGCCATACAGGCCGGTGCCGACGCGGGGTTTTAATTGTACGCTTTGCACCAAGTGGTCAATGTCGTGCTTGTCGAGTTCGATCCAGCGACCGGTTCGCAGTTCACGCGGCAAAATAATCGTGCCGTAACGGGTGCGCAGCAAGCGGCTGACTTTTAAACCTTGCGATTCAAACAGACGGCGCACTTCACGGTTGCGACCTTCTTTGACCACCACTTGATACCAACGGTTAATACCGTCGCCACCAATCTCGGCAAACGATTCAAACTTAGCCGGACCGTCTTCTAGTTCAACACCCGCCAGCAAGGTTTGGCGCACCTCAGGCGTGACGTCACCCATCACGCGTACGGCGTATTCGCGCTCAATTTCGCTAGAAGGGTGCATCAGGCGGTTGGCCAGTTCACCATCGTTGGTAAACAGCAGCAAGCCGGTACTGTTGATGTCCAAACGACCGACCATCACCCAGCGATCACCGGCCATTTGTGGCAGTTGTTCAAACACGGTTGGGCGGCCATCAGGGTCATTGCGTGAGCAAATTTCGCCTTCTGGTTTGTAATAGACCAGTACACGACGACGCATTTGTTCTTCGTGTTGATAGTTGAGCTTGCGACCATCAATGCGCAGTTCATCGCCTGCTTCAATGCGTTCACCGACCGTGGCAATACGGCCATTGACGCTGACCCGACCGGCGGCGATGACTTCCTCCATATATCGGCGGGATCCTAGCCCCATGCGGGCGAGGACTTTTTGCAGCTTTTCGCTCATGTGTTTACCTCAGTTCAGAATCTTGTTGTGCGTTCATCACTTGGTGTTCTGTCGCCATCGGGAGATTGACTGCCGATAAATGCTGCACAGTATCGCCAAGTGGTGGCAGTTCCGCTAGAGAACGCAAACCAAATGCGTCTAAAAACTGCCGAGTGGTCACCAGTAATGCGGGGCGACCCGCAACGTCACGATGACCGCGTTCTACAATCCATTGTCGATCAAACAATGTGCGTAGAATCTGGCTATTCACCGTCACCCCACGCAGTTGTTCAATGTCACCTCGCGTTACGGGCTGACGGTAGGCAATCACCGTCAGGGTTTCGAGTAACGCAGGCGATAATTTCATGGGCCGTTCTGGCCACAATGCCGCCAGCATAGGACCGTGTACGGCGCGCACTTGCATTCGGTAGCCACTGGCTGTTTCGACCAGTTCGAGTGCCGTTTGCGCGTAGCGTTGTTGCAGCGCTTGCAGTGCGTCGATCACGCGCTGCCGAGTGCTGTGGTCCCCCAATACTTGCCGCAATACCAACAGCGGTACGGCATGTTCGCTGGCAAACAGCACCGCTTCGAGCTGGTTGAGGTCTGTGCCATTATGCGGCATGGCGGGCATCCTCAATGCACAGAGGCGCGCTGATGCCATCACCCAGCAACCGAATCTTGCTTTGGCGTAGCAGTTCAAGCACGGCCATCAGTGTCACCACAATGCCCACACGCCCTTGCGAGGGGCGTAGCAATTGGTCAAATCGCACGGGTTGTCCGTGTTGTACCGCGTGCTGCACTGCTGCTAGTCGCTCGGCAAGCTGCACGGCTTCATGGGTGACTGCATGGATGACCGGTTGAGGCCGACCCAGCAATGCACGCATGGTGTGCGCCAACAAGTCTGCTTCAAAGCAGGGGCTGTTGAGCGCGTTATTGAGCATGACGGTCTGTGCTTGCGCACGGTAAACATCACGCTCTAATACAGGTTGCTTGCCCAACTGTTGTGCGCCCGCTTTGATGCCTGCATAGGCTTCAAGGCGTGCCAGTAAGTCACGTCGAGGGTCATCGTCAATGACAGTCCCTCGGCTGGGTTTGGGCAATAACAGCCTTGATTTAAGGTCGGCCAATAATGCGGCCATGACCAAATAATCAGCAGCCAGTTCAACATCTAACGTTTGCATCAGTGCAATGTAAGACAGGTACTGACTGGCAATTGGCGCAATATCAACGCTGCGCAAATCAAGGCCATTTTTCTTGACCAAATACAACAAAAAATCCAGTGGCCCTTCAAACCGTTCCAGCAGAATGGCAAAGGCTTCTGGCGGAATGTAGAGGTCGTCGGGCAGTTCGTTAAACCATTCGTCATCAACACGAACATGGGTTGATGCAGTGGCCGTGGTGGCATTCATGGGGCTATTGCGACCAAGACCCAATCAGACCCATCGATTTTCGAACATCACATAGTGTGGCATGCGCGGTCTCTCGTGCGCGTGCTGCTCCGTCGGACAGGATGCGATTTAACTGACTTGGGTTTTGTTCAAACACGGCTGCGCGCTCACGCATGGGCAACAGCATGTGATTGACCGCGTCAATGACGGGTTGTTTGCAATCTAAACAGCCAATACTGGCGCTGGTGCAGCCTTGCTGTACCCAGTCACGCACGGCACTGTCACTATAGATGGTGTGCAGTTGCCACACCGGACACTGGGCAGGGTTGCCTGCGTCGGTACGACGTACCCGAGCGGGGTCGGTGGGCATTTTGCGTAGTTTGTCACGCACGTTGTCGGGTGTTTCGCGCAGGCTAATGGTGTTGCCATACGATTTAGACATTTTTTGGCCGTCTAAGCCGGGCATTTTGGAGGCTTCGGTCAGGAGTGCTGTGGGTTCTGGCAAAATAACCCGCCCTGAGCCTTCTAGACCGCCAAGCAGTCGTTCACGATCTTCGGCAGACAACTGTTGTTGGGCATGAACCAAGAGTCGGCCATATTTGAGCGAGTCGGCATCGCCTTGCTCTTGGTATTTTTTAGCCATGCGTTGGTATTTTTTGGCGGTGTCTTTGTCTAGTTGTGCCAGTGCTGTGGCGTGTTTTTCGGCAGCATCAAATTCACGGCCATACAAATGGTTAAAACGACGCGCCACTTCACGGGTGAGTTCGACGTGGGCGACTTGGTCGGCACCGACAGGCACTTTGTCCGCGCGATACAACAAAATATCGGCGCTTTGCAGTAACGGATAGCCCAAAAAACCATAGGTGGCGAGGTCTTTTTCGCGCAGTTTTTCTTGCTGGTCTTTATAGGTGGGGACGCGTTCAAGCCATGACAGCGGCGTGCCCATAGACAGCAATACATGCAGCTCGGCGTGTTCAGGCATGGCCGATTGCACAAAAATGGTGGCTTTGTCGGGGTCAACACCGGCCGCCAGCCAGTCAATCACCATGTCTTGGGTGTGTTTGGCCAGTGAGCGTGGGTCGTCATAATGAGTGGTTAAGGCATGCCAATCGGCCACAAAAAAGTAGCAGTCGTGTTCGTGTTGTAAACGAACCCAGTTCTCTAGCACGCCATGATAATGACCCAAATGCAGCCAACCGGTGGGCCGCATGCCCGACAGGACCCGCGAAACTGACATGTATTGTTGTCCAAAACACTCAAAAGTCGGCGCAAGTATAGCAAAAGCCTTGTCAGGAAAGGCATTAGAACGTCAGAAAGTGTCAAACCAGATCGTCAAAAATGAATGTTTTGTCCATTTGTGGTGTTCCGATTTGGTGGCGACCCATCAGAATGGAGTTGTGACCTGCATCACAACTCTAAAACGTTGCGCACATCTCCCATGCCTTGCCGAATCAAGGAGGGAACGTCACCCGATAAATCAACCACCGTGGTTTGCCCACGGGTGGCGATACCTGCGTCGAGCAACACGTCGATCTGATGAGAGAGTTGCATGACGATGTCTTCAGGGTCGTCGATTGGAAATTCGTGGTCGGGCAGCATTAATGTGCTGGTCAACATGGGTTCGCCAAGGGCCTCTAGCAAGGCTTGGCAGACTGGATGGGTGGGCACGCGAATACCGATGGTTTTGCGTTTGGGGTGCATCAGGCGACGCGGCGTCTCGCTGGTGGCTGGCAAAATAAAGGTGCAAAGGCTGGGCGTTTGGGCTTTGAGCAACCGATATGTGCTGTTTGACACTTTGGCATAGGTGGCAATGTCAGACAAATCACGACAGAGCAGTGCATATTGGTGCTGATGCCCTAATCGTCGAATTCGACTGATTCGCTCCATCGCGTTCTTGTCGCCAATATGGCAGCCCAAGGCGTAGGCCGTGTCGGTAAAATAGGCAATGATATCGCCTTGCCGAATCCGCTCAACGGCTTGAGCAATCAAGCGAGGTTGTGGGTTGTCGGGATGAACGCGCAAATGCAGCATAATAAAATCCTCGACAAAAAAATGGCGTCACAATACACCACAGGATCGTCTTGTAGGGTAAGGGGTTTTTGCTACCGTGTCTGCGGTCATCGTGTGAATCGCTTGATCCAGCGTCTATTAGGGTTACAAAGATTCGCGTAGAAACTCGGTGGCCTGTAACGGGCGGTCGGGACGAATGGCGTGAATCAAGAGCGTGATCAGGCGTTGGGCGTCTTGTGGAATGGGGGCATCACCAGATAACAGCGCCTGTACCCGCTGATACACGGCATCA
This sequence comes from Pseudomonadota bacterium, assembly GCA_041165345.1. GTDB lineage: Bacteria > Pseudomonadota > Gammaproteobacteria > Pseudomonadales > Moraxellaceae > JBBKWH01. Next base: position 13,740 of record JBEANQ010000004.1, on the reverse strand, counting down.
CGAAACCCATCACCACTGCCTGCATCCCCATTTAAATTGTCTAAAGAAACCCGAAATCGTCGATCACAGGCCTGTGTCAGCAGCCATTCAAGCGCTTGAGGCTTGACCTCGACTTGCTCAAATAAGGCTTGTTCGGCTGCCGTCCGTCCATCAGGTGCGTACCAATAGCCTAAATCAGGCTGCAATCGGCGTGCAGTACCGGCAATGCACCAATGGCTTATTTCATGCAATGCGCTGGCAAAATAGCCGTGCGCAAATTGAATACGGGCGGGTAAATGCTCGGTGGCCGGAAAATATTCTGGCTCATGCTGGCCGCGTACAAGGCAGGTGTTTAATGGTTTAAAGCATTGATTAAAATGACGTATTAACCAGTCGACTTGAGCCGATTCTGGAGCGTGTTGTGGCCAAGGGGCAGCGGCAAATACTGACAGTGGCAGCGGGAGAGTGTCGTGCACAACCAAATCTTCCAAGCAAGGTGCGCCGAAGCGGCACAAAATAAAAACAGGGTATTCATCATCTGTCGCATGATTTTAACGCAAAACATCTCTATGCTTTGACACGTCTGGTGCAACTTTGTAGAATCTACGCCCTATTATGTCAGCAATTACCTTTCCGACGCAGATTGAGCCTTTTAAGGCGGCCGAGCAGGACTTTTCATGGTCCGGCATCGTGCCTTTGGCTCGATTTAAGCGCATCGCCCGCGAGGCGGTCTCTCCGGTTGACGATCTTGGCATTACGCTAAGCTGTCGTCTACACGAGGACGACCGTGGGGTTGCGTGGCTCAGTGCGCATCTGGTCACAACGGTCAATTTGACGTGCCAACGCTGTTTGGCTGCGGTCGAAGAAACCCTTGATACCACTGTGCTGCTGGCGATTTTGGCGGACCAAGCCCATGCCGAGCGCATCTCTGAAGACGCGGATTACGTGGTCTTAAGTGAAGAGCAACTGGCACATGGTGCAGACGACGACTGCCAAACGATTGACCTAATCGAATGGCTAGAAGATGAGCTGCTGTTGTCCATGCCATTGTCGCCACGCCATGAGCAGTGTGAGATGGCTGTAAAGCCTGCCGCAGCAGACGAACCAGTACGACAGGCTAACCCCTTTGGTATTTTGGCCAGTCTAAAACGCGGCTCGGATGCCTAAGCGCTGACAGTAACTTTTTAACCTGACTGACGGTTCAGTGTCTGGCCGTCCGACTGATCTTCAAGGAGCCTTTCATGGCCGTTCAGCAAAACCGCAAAAGCCGCGCCCGTCGTGACATGCGTCGTTCGCACGATGCGTTGACCACCAGCGCACTGTCCATCGACAAAACCACTGGCGAAACCCACCTGCGTCACCATGTGACCAAAGACGGTTTCTATCGTGGTCGTCAACTGTTTGCAGTCGCCGCGATTGAGGAATAATCCTCACGGAGACTGACACATGGCGATCCGACTAGCTGTCGATGCCATGGGCGGGGACTACGGTCCCCGCGTGACTGTTCCGGCCGCCTGTTCTGTGTTGGCCCGCGTTCCTGATCTTCAAATTTTTTTGTACGGTGATGAACAACAGATTCAACCGCTCTTGGTGACTGTTGCACCGGCGATTCGCGCTCGTTTACAGATTTATCACACCACAGAGGCCATCCATATGGATGACCCCATCATGGTGGCGCTGCGCCAAAAAAAACAATCCTCGATGCGTCTGGCGCTTGAAGCGGTGAAAGACGGCCACGCCGACGCGTGTGTGAGTGCTGGCAATACCGGTGCACTCATGGCCTTGGGTCGAATGGTGTTAAAAACCTGCACGGGTATCGAACGCCCTGCCATTATGAGTGCGCTGCCCACCCGTCAAGGCGTGTGTTATATGCTGGATTTGGGCGCAAACGTTGATGCCTCCGCCGCTCACTTGTTGCAATTTGCTCGCATGGGGCATTTGGTGGTGTCAGCACTCACCGAGATTCAACATCCACGCATTGCATTGCTCAATATTGGTCAAGAAGAAATCAAAGGCAATGACACCATTAAAGCGGCACATCTCTTGCTCAAGGCCAGTAGCATGAACTACGTCGGCTACATTGAAGGCAATGGTATTTTTGCCGATCAAGCCGATGTGGTGGTCTGTGATGGGTTGCATGGCAATATTGCGTTAAAGACCGCTGAGGGCGTCGCACACATGATCGGTGACAGCCTGAAAGCCGAATTTTCTCGTAATGTGCTGACCCGTATGATGGCATTGGTCGCCCTGCCAGTGTTAAAACGGCTACGCCATCGCCTTGACCCCAGTCGCCATAATGGTGGCCCGTTGGTGGGGCTGAGTGGTACCGTGATTAAAAGCCATGGCAGTGCAGATGCACAAAGTTTTGCACAAGCACTGACGGTGGCGATCCGTGCGGCTGAACACAATATTCCTGCAATGATTCAGGCTGGACAGCATTTATGACTATCGCAACACACCCAACAATCGTGTCAAATACTGCGTTGTTGTTTCCAGGGCAAGGGTCGCAAAAAGCGGGCATGCTCAGTGAGTTGGCTGAAGCCTTTACCTTGATTGGCCGAACTTTTGATGAAGCCAGCCATGCCATTAATGTGGATTTGTGGGCGATAGCCCAAGGCGACGACCGCCTGCATCAAACCGAATACACCCAACCCGTGCTGCTGACCGCCAGCATTGCACTGTGGCGGTTATGGCTAGAACTAGGCGGAACACGGCCTGCGGTGGTTGCAGGGCACTCGCTAGGTGAGTACAGCGCGTTGGTGGCGGCCGGTGTGATGAGCTTGACGGACGGTGTCCGGTTGGTTCGGGAGCGGGGTCGGCTCATGCAAATGGCCGTCCCTGCGGGTGAAGGTGCAATGGCAGCCATTTTGGGCTTAGATGACGCCCGTGTGATTGCACAATGTGCGCAAGTGAGTGCGCAAACCGCATTATGTGTGGATGCCGCCAACTTTAATGCCGATGGTCAAGTGGTCATTGCAGGCCAAGTCGAGGCGGTACGTCAAGCCATTGTTGCCATCAAAGCGATTGGGGGCAAAGCCATCATGTTGCCGGTCAGTGTGCCGTCACATTGTCGGCTTATGCAGCCTGCTGCCGACCAACTGTCGGCCTTGTTGGCAGACCTGACGCTTCATCAAGCTGACATGCCGGTCATCCAAAATGCCCACGCCAGTATTGAGACTGACCCCGCTGCCATGCGACAAGCACTGATCGACCAGCTCAGTCAGCCCGTGCGTTGGACGCAAACCATGCACACCATTGCAACGATGGGCATGACCCAAGTGGTGGAGTGTGGCGCAGGGAATGTGTTGTCCAATTTGGCCAAAAGAATGTCCACACCTTTAGACGCTTATGCCATTGATACTCGTAGTCGTTTTGAGCAAGCATTGTCTGCGGTCTCATTGGCTGAAGGAAATCTTGCATGAACACAGCTCAACCCGCTCGGATCGCATTAGTCACTGGCGCGAGTCGTGGCATTGGCGCGGCGATTGCATCGCAATTGGCGCAAGACGGCCACTATGTCATTGGGACGGCCACCAGTGACGCAGGCGCTGCCGATATTTCGGCGCGTTTAGCCGAGCAGGGCACAGGCATGGTGCTAGATGTCCGTGACGCCAGCGCCATTGACGCCTTGATCACCCACATTGAGCAACAGCATGGCGTGATTGCCGTGTTGGTTAATAATGCGGGGATCACGCGTGACAACCTGTTGATGCGTATGAAAACAGACGATTGGCAAGATATTGTTGACGTTCATATGACCGCAGTGTTTCATTTGTCTAAGCGAGTGCTAAAAGGCATGAGCCGCGCGCGTTTTGGCCGAATCATTAACATCACCTCGGTGGTGGCCAGAATGGGCAATGCCGGTCAGGCCAACTATGCTGCTGCAAAAGCAGGCATTGAAGGCTTTAGTCGTGCATTGGCACGCGAGATGGGCAGTCGCAGCATTACCGTCAATTGTGTTGCACCGGGTTTTATTGATACAGATATGACTCATGCGTTAGATGACACCTTGCGTCAACGAATGTTAGATGCAGTGCCACTCAACCGCTTGGGTCGCCCTGAAGACGTGGCCGCTGCAGTGGGTTTTTTGGCTTCTGATGGCGGTAGTTACATCACTGGTACTGTTTTGCCAGTCAATGGCGGCATGTATCTGGACTAACCGGCCAAGCGGTTGATTGTAATTTTCTGGCTTTGGACTACACTAAAGCCTGTTTTTTTAAAGACGCCACATTGTGAGGAGAATTCCTGTGAGCGACATCGAACTGCGCATCAAGAAAGCCGTAGCTGAACAGCTCGGGATGCGTGCCGAAGAAATTAAGAACGAAGCATCCTTTATGGACGACCTCGGAGCCGACTCACTTGATCTGGTTGAGTTGGTCATGTCGTTTGAGAATGACTTTAACATCACCATTCCGGACGAAGATTCCAGCTCGATCACCACTGTTCAATCTGCGATTGACTATGTGACCGCAAAGCTCAGTAGCGATGCCTGATTGAGTGGGCAACAAAAAAACCGCAGCCTCTGCGGTTTTTTTGTGCCTTGGTATTGTAATTGCTGTTTTTACGCGCAGTGGTGTCATGGTGCTGTCGAATGACTCTGGCATACTCGGGACGATGTTTTTTATTCCAACGATTGAGTTAGGGGCAGGGGCAGCATGAAACAGCGGGTGGTCATTACAGGCTTGGGCATGGTCAGTCCACTGGGATTGGATGTGGCATCAAGTTGGTCAGGTGTGCTGGCAGGGCGTAGTGGCGTCAAGCCTATTACCCATTTTGATGCAACGGGATATCGGGCACAAATTGCCGCCACCATTGAAGGTTTTGACCCATCGCCGTATTTGCCCGCCAAAGATGCCCGCCGCTATGACACCTTTGTCCAGTATGGGTTAGCCGCTGCCATTCAGGCCATGCAGCAGGCTGGCCTCAACGACAGTAGCCTTACCAATCTGGATTGCGACCGTATCGGGGTTTTTATTGGCTCGGGTATTGGCGGATTACCCATGATTGAAGACAACCATGCCACCTTAACCGCCCAAGGTCCGCGTCGAATCTCCCCGTTTTTTGTGCCAGGTTCAATCATTAACATGACCGCAGGTCTGCTGGCGATTCGGTTTGGCTTGCGTGGTCCTAACTTGGCGACGGCCACCGCCTGCACCACGTCAACGCACTCGATAGGCTTAGCTGCACGCTTGATTGCTTACGGTGACGCAGATGTCATGGTGGCTGGCGGCTCAGAAAAGTCTTCAAGTCCGTTGGGCATTGGCGGGTTTTCGGCCATGCAGGCGCTGTCGACCCGCAATGACGACCCAACCACGGCCAGCCGTCCGTTTGATGTCAACCGTGACGGCTTTGTGCTGGGCGATGGTGCAGGTGTCATGGTGCTGGAGTCGTTGGCTCATGCCCAAGCGCGTGGCGCGACCATTTTGGCCGAACTGACCGGCTTTGGCATGAGTGACGATGCCAGCCACATTACCGCCCCCCCCGAAAACGGCGAAGGTGCAGCACTGGCCATGAAAAATGCCCTGCGTGATGCACAGCTCAGTGTGGCCGATATTGACTACATCAATGCGCATGGCACCAGCACACCGGCAGGTGATAAAGCCGAATCACAAGCAATAGAGACCTTATTTGGCGCAGATGCCCAGCGAGTAGCGGTCAGCTCGACCAAATCAATGACAGGGCATTTGTTGGGGGCGGCGGGGGCAGTCGAGGCGATTTTTTGTGTGCTGGCCTTGCGTGACCAAATCGCTCCACCGACCATTAATTTAAATGACCCAGACCCTGCCTGTCGTTTGGATTATGTGCCGCACACGGCGCGACCCATGACCATTCGTCATGCCATGTCAAACTCGTTTGGCTTTGGCGGTACCAATGGCTCATTGGTGTTGAGTCGGTTCTGAGATCATGTGTTCAGACCTGATGAGTATGTTACTCATCAGGTCTTATCCATTTAATTTAATGTTTAAAAAAGAGTTGCTTTTCTGCGGGTCGTAAAATGTCTTGATTAATCCATATGCGATGATCATTAATTTGCTGAGTTAATGGAAAATGTGGATAGCAACACATAAAACTTTCATATGAGAGTCGTCGTAACGCGCCGGTATGTAAGCGTATAATTGCTCCCCAACGTGCAGGGGTGTTGAGTGGTGCACGGCTTAAAAGCCAAATGTCATCGAGAATTTTATGCTCTTGTGGCGTTGTGAGCAGATTTTGATGTGATTTTACAGATTCAATATATTCTTGAGAAACCCAGCGCTCATGGTGACCTATTCTCCAATAACCAAGCCGCATAGGGTGCTGAGCCAAGAAAGGATCAGATAGTGCTAAATTATCAATAATGTGAGTCGTGTTTGGTGAGAGGTAGCCAAACATTCCAATATTTGGTTTTGTGATGACAGTATTTGGCTTGGTGTCTTTTAAGTCAGACATCCATGAGTACGAACTATAGTTTATGTGATCTTTGTAAATGAGATTTGGTATTAATCCATTGGTCTTGTAATAATAACCACGCTCATCAGCCATGCCATTAGAAGTAATAAAGGTTTGACTAAAATTTGGTGTCCAGTTGTGCATATTTAAAGTAATGGTAATTATGGTCACGATGCTACATATGTTGAGATAACGCTGTTTAAGAGGAGGTGTTTTTGGGTCGAAGATTTGTACTGCGATCACACATATTAAAAGGTTGCTTAAAAATCTTCCATACATATAGTCTGCCCCAATCCAGACAAGATATGCTATATTTAGAAACAATCCAATTGAAATGGCTTTTTTAATTTTGTTTTTTGATCTTGCAAAAAAAATCATCCCTCCAATAATAATGATGAGGGTGATAGGGTCATGTATAATGTTTTCCACAATATAATCTAATCCTTGGCCAACAAGTTGACTGCGACCAATGCCATGATTCAGTTTTGCCCATGCAGTATTTGGAATAGCAGAGCCATAATAGTACACAGCAAAAAATAGCCATATAATAGCGGGTAATGATCCGGCTGCTGTTCTTTTGACTGATGTGAAAAAGCCATGTTTTTGATATGTTTGATAGATAAATAGAATAAGGATGGGTGATATAAAAATGATGCTGTCTATGCGTGTGATAAAAAACAAACTAAAAAACATAGATATAATGGTTAAATGGGGTTCTTTTCTTATGAGGCTATAAGCAACCAAGCAGCAAGTTAATAGATGAAGCAGCGGATTTTCAAGACCTGAACTTGTGTAGTCGACAAATGCTTTTGAGGAAAGAAGTGTCAGCAGGCCAATCGAAAGCCAAGATATACTATTTTTGAACTTAAAAAATAGCATGAGCATGCTAATTAAACAAATAAAACTTAGTGCTAAGCTGCTATAAAATAGCTCTTGAAATGGATATCCAATGATGCTGAGTAGTAGCATCCACAGGGGGTGAGTATATGTTTGAACGCGCTCATCAATATTCCAGCGCAAACCATAGCCTTGCCAAAAATGATCGATGGTTCTGAAGGTAATATATGCATCATCTGCAACCCATGCACTTAAAAAAAATACAGTAATTAAGATGATGCTTAATATATAAAATGGTAGATTTTCATGTTTTATGAAATTCTGATGAGTGTGGTCTAGGTGTTTTTGCATTTACGTCACGCTATCTGGTGGGGAGTGATAGATAAAGACAAGATACATATCAGCATTTTTGCTGCTATGTCGATTGATCTTGAGTAGTATGATCCAAGCTGAGTTGGTATTCATATTTGCATTATAATAAAAATATTTATAATAAATCAAAGGTTTTTGATTTTTTTATGTGCTCGGCGATTGCCCAGTCGACATGCTCGGCGACCAGATCGCCGTGTGTGTCGCGTTTGGCCTGTAATGCCGCAACAATAGCGGGGTCAAACGGGGCGTTGCCCAGCCCAATCGCCACATTACGCATCAGGCCGATATAGCCGGTTCGTCGAATCGGGCTGCCTTCAGTACGGGTTAAAAAGTCGTCTTCTGTCCACGCCCATAGGTCAAGCAAACGGATGTGGTCGAGTTGATGACGCGCCTGAAAATCGATTTCAGCTGATAGTTTTGCAAAACTATTCCAAGGACAAATCAATTGGCAGTCATCACAACCAAACACCCGATTGCCAATGCCACGACGCAGCTCAACCGGAATCACGCCTTGGTATTCAATGGTGAGATAAGCAATACAACGCCGCGCATCAAGCCGATAGGGGGCAACAATCGCTTGGGTCGGACAGATGTCGATACAGGCCGTGCAAGACCCACAATGGGCGGTGGCTGGTGTGTCTGGGGCAAGTGCGAGGTCGGTGAGGAGTTCACCCAAAAAAAAGAATGAGCCATTTTTTTGATGAATCAGCAGGGTATGTTTGCCCGTCCAGCCCAGACCTGCGCTTTGGGCAAGGCTTTTTTCAAATATCGGGGCAGAGTCGGTGAAGGGGCGTGACAGGATTGGACCGATGCGTGCCTCAATGCGTTGTGCCAATTGCTTGAGCCGTGCGCGAACCACTTTGTGGTAGTCCCGTCCGCGTGCATAACGGGCAATAATGGCGTGATTGGGTTGGTCGGGAACATAGCGATGTGGTGCGGCTGCGGCCAAATAGTCCATACGGACACTAATCACCGAGCAAGTGCCGTCAACCAATAAGGTCGGATTGGCACGTTTATCAAGGTTTTGGCCTAAATAAGCCATTTCGCCAGCAAAGCCATCGGCCAAAAATTGTTGCAAATGGGGCAGCTGGTCACGTGTGTCGGGATGGGCAATGCCACAGGCCGAAAACCCCAAATCAAGTGCTTGTTGAATAATCCATGCTTTGAGCTGAACGGGATCATCGCGTAAGCTCAGGTCATACACCACAATAGGTTTTGGCGAGCGAGACATCGACACCGTCGGCTGATGATTCAACAAGGCCGCAGTGTAGCTGCAAGGTCAGTGAAAACCAATGTCCCGCCGCCCCTTGATCAGACAGGATTGTCGCCATGCCCACCATGCTTTATCGCACTGAACAAATTCGCCAATGGGAGCAACGCTGGTTTGCCCAAGGCAATACGTCTTTTGGCCTGATGCAGCAAGCCGCATGGGCTGCGGCGCAGTGGATTCTGGCACATCATGCCTTGGCATCGTCGGCCTGTGTGGTCTGTGGCACGGGCAACAATGGCGGCGATGGTTGGCTGGTGGCGGCGTATTTGCATCAGGCGGGCTGGCGGGTGTCGGTCTTGACCCTTGGTGCCAGCCAAAGTGATGACAGCCAGCAGGCGCGTCAGGCGGCGGTCAGTATGGGCGTTAAATCACAGAGTTTTGCGGGGCATTTGCCCACTGTTGATGTGGTGATCGACGCCATTTTTGGTATTGGCTTAAACCGTGCGCCCGTGGGTATTCATGCTCAAGCCATTGAAACCATTAATCGCGCCAAACGCACACCCAAAACAGCCATCAAACCCTTGGTCATTGCCTTAGATGTGCCGAGCGGTGTGCAGTCTGATCGTGGTGAAGTCTGGCAAGGCTACGCGGTAGAGGCCGACCAAACCTTATGCTTCTTGGGGCTTAAAACTGGTTTAGTGACTGGCGAAGCCAAAAATTACACCGGAAAAACGCATATTTTGGCGGTGTTGCCACCCGATCAAACCATGACCGTCTTTGCCCGCTACCATACGCGCCCACCGGTATTGGTACCGCGCGCGGTCAATAGCCATAAGGGAACCCATGGCCATGTCTTGCTGATTGGTGGTGATGATGGCATGGGAGGCGCTGTCACCATGGCTGCTGAAGCTGCGGTGCGTGCGGGTGCGGGCAAGATTTCGGTATTGACTCAGCCCCAGCACCTTAGCGCCTTGTTGGCGCGTAGTCCGCATGTGATGAGTCAGGGGTTGTCGGCAGAGATGGAAACCGAAGACCGTGATGAAGTCTTACAAGCCCTCATGCCACACATTAACAGTGTGGCGATTGGCATGGGGTTAGGTCGTGGCTATTGGGGGAGAATGGTCTGGCAAAGTGTGCTGCCGTATTTGTTAGATGCGCAAACATTGCCAACCGTGTTGGTCGACGCCGATGCTTTATATCATTTGCGCGACACCGACCCCACGCTGTATCAGCGCAATAATGCCCATTGGCACTGCACTCCCCATGCCGGTGAAGCCGCCCGCCTATTAGATTGCAGCCCCGCAGATGTAGAAGCCGACCGATACGAAGCCATTTTGCAGCTACAAGAGCGTTATGGTGGTCAATGGGTTCTTAAAGGTGCAGGCTCGTTGGTGCTAGATGCTGGCGGTTTGGCGGTCTGTGGGTTGGGCAATGCGGGCATGGCCGTAGGTGGCATGGGCGATGTACTGGCTGGTCTTGGCGCAGGGTTGTTGGCGCAATATCCCGATTTACGCCTGATCGACGTGGTGTGCCTACATGCCGCTGCCGGAGATGTCGCCGCACAAGACGGACAGAGGGGAATGACCGCACTGGATGTGGTGGCGTGTATTCGTCAGGTGGTGCGGTGACGACACTCAGTTGAAAACGTGTGCCGCTAGCTCTTTCGCCGATATCTCTGGTGTTCCGTTCAGCATGTCATCGGCGAGCTTACGTTTGTCTGCCAACAAATGATCTAGCTTGACTTCAAACGTGTCAAATTGGCTGGAGTAAATCGACGGATAATACACAAACACTTCTTTTTCTTGTCCAATTCGATAGGCGCGATCTGTGGCTTGATCTTCTTTGGCTGGATTCCAGCAACGCGTGTAATGAATCACATGGTTGGCTTGTTGGACGTTGACACCGAAGCCGACCGCCGTGGTCGATAAAATAATCACGTTAAAGCCAGATTTTTGTTGAAACTGATCAATCAAACGCTGGCGTGTCATCCCACCCTTGCTGCTATTTGCGCTGGTATCCCCATTAACGGTAGAGACACTCAAGCCAAAACGCTGGCCGATGATCCGTTGTAAAAATGCCTGAATCTCACGAAATTCAGTAAAAACAATTACTTTTTCTTGCTTGGCTTTAATGTGTTCCAAGGTGCTCATCAGCCAAGCCACTTTGGGTGACTCCCGCTCCGATGCGCTGGGCTGTACTTGCAGTGGATGGGCGCAGATCATACGCATTTTATGCAATGCACCTAGAATGGCTCGTCCACGATCCTCATCACCGACCTTGCGATAGTCAGCGACCACGTTGGCGTAGAGCTGTTGTTGTAAGTTTGAAATCGGTAAGTTTTTGCAATTCCTCACTTCTATTTTTTCTGGCAGATCAGCGACATCAGACTTCATACGCCGTAAGATTTGCGTCTCAATTAGTTGGCGTAATTGCTGTAATGCGTCTTCATTGTTTTGCTCTGCGCGTTCAATCGGCTGGCGATAATCTTTGCCAAACTGCCTGAGTGAGCCGAGAAGACCCGCCTGAATAAAATCAAACAGACACCACAAATCGGTCAACGAGTTTTCGACCGGTGTGCCGGTACAGGCGATTTTAAAATCAGCTTGTTGTGCTTTGGCGGCCTGAGTCACCATGGCACTGGGCACTTTTATTTTTTGCGCCTCATCACAAACCATGATGCTCCAATGTTCGCGCGCAAACGAAAACTCTAAATCACGTAACGTTTCATAGGTGGTCAGCACAATGTCTGCATCACCGCGCCAGCCATGTTCGAGTAAGTTGCAGATGCCCCGCGCTTGTAGGTCACTAGGGATCGCATGTTTTTGGATTTTACGGATTTTAACCGCATCGCCATATAAGCTGAGCATTTTGGCAAAACGATTATTAAAGAACCGATTGGCCTCTGCTTGCCAATTTTCTAGCAGTGATACTGGCGCAACGATCAAGACGGGTTTCTTGTCAGGCGTTGCCTCAAGGTATTCACCGATAAAGCATAACAACTGCAAGGTTTTACCAAGTCCCATGTCGTCGGCAAGTAAGCAGCCGTTAATTTGCTCTGGTGCAAACCGATGCAGGTTTTGTAGCCATGCCACGCCAGTCAGTTGATGGGCTTTGAGGCTAAATTCACTACTGCGAAATGAGTTGGGCAAACGTGCTGTAGGTGGATTTTTAAGATCAAAGTGTAGTTTCTGGGCGCGTTGCGTGCTGTAGTCCATCTCATCAAGATTCGACTCGATAATCAGCACTGAGCGTTCAGGTTTTATAACAGGTTCAAGTGGTTCAAGGGTTGCGCTTTCATCGGCTGGTTTGGTTGAGTCCTCTTCTAACGCCTGTCGCACCCGTTGCTGCACTGCTTTGGCTTCAGCAAGACTGAGCGGCTGCTCCAAGTGGGGCAGTTCGACCAAGGTTTGCGGATTTTTTTCGGCCTGCTGGATACGCTGCTCAATTTGTGCAGCTAGTTCCGGCGAAAGGTGTGCTTCAATCTGCTTAAACCAGTCATCAACTTGTTCTGGCAACCAGCCTGATTCGCCACTATCGCGCTGAATAAACTCCGGTGACAGTACAGGTCTTGCGCCAATATCGACCACCCGATCACTGTAGTTGGACAAGTCCAGCACGTCAGCGACCTGTGCAGCGGCGGTCGCTGCATCAAGTTGTTCGAGGGCGTGCTGTAGTACGTCGATCTGCGCACGGACTGCACTCGATAATGGAATATCGTAGCCCGCCCAACTGAGCTGACCATGCGCTTTGTGGTAGGCCGCCAACAGGTAACGTGCATGCTCAGGGTGTGCCAGTTTTTGCGTGATGGCGGGGGCATTCCGCTCTGATTGCTCGTCGAGTGTTAAGGTGGCCGACTCAAATAGCCCTTCTTGAGTACGATGAATCTCTATCTGAAGGTCGTAGCTAAAAATCTCAGCCGCTTGCTTGGATTTTTCGAAGCTATCTGGACTGATCACAGCCGCCGCTTCTTCGCCAAGTTGGGCATACGGGTTATGTAAAAATGTTTGCGCCCGCTCGCCACTGACGCGCCGATTCGGCATTTTTTTGATTTCGTTGAGGACGCTTTTGACCTCGGGTGTAATCATGACGTGGGCAATCCCACCATCAGGCAAGCTGACACTATATTGATCTTGCACTTGGTTGAATTGATCAAAGGTTTTGATCCAGTCCTGCGGTGCGTCTTCAAATTCTGGTTGTATTTCGATCACTGCGTCATTCAAGATGTTATTGCGACGCATGTTGAGTTGTAGCGTTTCGGGCGATAAAACGATAGTTTTTTGTAGGAAATCATCCATGCTCGCCTGTGTTTGTTTGGCTAAGCGGCGGATTTTGCCCCAGTATTGATGATTGTCTTGACGGGTTTTTTGTGACCCCAAACGGCTAAAGGCTCTGATTTCCTCAATCAGTTGCCAACGTGCTGCGCTCAGCAGTTGTAGTTGTCCGCCGACATTTAGGATTGCGCCAGTACGAGTGACGTTCTGACTGGTTTTTTGCCGCGTTGCGTCGCACCAGCCACTGAGGGTGATTTGAAAATCTGGGTCTGACAGTGCGCCTTGACTGCGAATCATCGGGCGTAAGTCGCTGGATGCAGGTAGGTTTAGCAGCGGGAGTGCGCTGTGGTGGTCGGGGTCTTGAATGATTTTAAATAGCTCTTGCCACGGTAAGACATATTGATGATCAAGAAGGTCAGCATGGCCTTCTTGTTCAAGGCTTTGCCAATAAAAGTCATCATCAGTTGCGGCCTTTGAGACGTAAGAATAGGTGATTCCAATGTGATTAAATTTCAATATATGTTTACTGGTCTCGATAGTTTGAGTTACGTTATCGGATTTTTTTCGCTTCCAAAATGCTATTGCCATCGTATCTTCCTTAAGGGTTAAAAGAGTCTGTAGTCTTTTGATTTTCCGAACCTT
>JBEANQ010000003.1:0-39488 GCA_041165345.1 Pseudomonadota bacterium | reverse complement strand
TGAGTCACTTTTTGAATGGTTCGTGAAAACTGATAGTTACCCGACGCAAATAATAAATCGCCGGTGCGTAATTGTGGCCGCAAGGTATGAACATAATCCTCAACAGCAAGATTTTCCAATACGGTGCGATCCATCTGTTTTAAATCTGTGTGTAACGTCATCATGATGCCAGTCTCTCAAAGCTATCGTGGAGCAGCCGTGCCTTGTAAGGCTATTTTCTGCGCCAACAGGTGAAGTAATCAGCCACACATCAAGTAACACCGCCAAACTCGCACTGTCATGTGTGACACAGACCACTATATTCACTAAAGATGATCAAAAAACGTCTGCCGATCAACGGCACAACAGATTGCGACAACCTGTGTCGTCAAAAGACCATGGTGATAAAAAAACCGCCCTATTGGACGGTTTTTGATCATCAGCCGTGAGGCGTCTTGGGTTTAGTCAATTCGATAATTCGGCGCTTCTTTGGTGATCATCACATCATGCACATGTGATTCTTTCATGCCTGCTGCGGTGATTTTGACAAACTTAGGCTCGGTGCGCATGGTCGGAATATCTTTAGAGCCGGTATACCCCATCGACGAGCGCAAGCCACCCATTAATTGATGCACGATGCCGCTCATCGGGCCTTTGTAGGCCACACGGCCTTCAATGCCTTCGGGGACTAATTTTTCAACACCGTCTTTAGCGTCTTGGAAGTAGCGGTCGCTTGACCCCGTCCGTCCAGACATGGCACCCAAGCTGCCCATGCCACGATAGGCTTTGTAGTAACGGCCTTGAAACAGCTCGACTTCACCCGGTGCTTCTTCTGTACCGGCCAACAGTGAGCCGACCATAATCACGCTGGCACCTGCGGCAATCGCTTTGGCGACATCGCCCGAAAAGCGAATACCACCATCTGCAATCACTGGAATTTGGTCGTTGAGCGCACGGGCGACGTTATCAATGGCCGAAATTTGTGGCACACCAATGCCCGCCACAATACGCGTGGTGCAAATTGAACCCGGACCAATCCCCACTTTGACGGCGTCGGCACCGGCTTCCATGAGCGCCAAGGCCGCCTCAGCGGTGGCAATATTGCCGCCAATCACCTGCACTTGTGGATATTTTTGTTTAATCCAGCGCACGCGCTCAATCACGCCATTAGAGTGACCATGCGCGGTGTCCACCACCAGCACGTCTGCACCGGCGTCGATCAGGGCTTCTACGCGCTCGGGGGTTTCAGCACCTGTACCCACAGCAGCACCCACGCGCAACCGACCCAACGAGTCTTTGCAGGCGTTTGGATACAGTTCGGCTTTGCGGAAATCATTGACGGTAATCAGGCCTTTTAGCTCAAAGTCGTCACCAATCACCAGCACTTTCTCAATGCGATGTTGATGCAGTAAGGCTTTAATGGTGTCGCTGGACTCGCCTTCACGCACGGTCACCAGTTGGTCTTGCGGAGTCATGATGTTGCTGACTGGCTGCTCAAGGTTGGTCTCAAAACGCATGTCACGGCTGGTGACAATACCAACCACTTGCTTGCCTTCAACCACAGGGACACCGCTAATTCGATGTGCTTGGGTCAATTGCAACAGATCACCCACGGTCATGGTGGGTGGCACGGTAATCGGGTCTTTGACCATACCGGCTTCATATTTCTTAACACGACGAACTTCGGCCGCTTGTGCAGCGATGTCCATGTTTTTGTGCAAAATGCCAATGCCACCTTCTTGCGCAATGGCAATCGCCATGCGGGATTCGGTGACAGTATCCATAGCGGCCGAGACCACCGGAATATTCAGCTCAATGCCACGCGTCAGGCGGGTCTTCAGCGACACATCCTTCGGTAGGACGTTGGAGAATGCAGGAAGCAGCAAAACGTCATCGAAAGTCAGCGCTTCTTGTACGATGGTCAGCATGGTGGCCTCACAGGTCGGTTCAACGCAATAGTATAACCGACTCATGACCTCTGAATGAAATCCCTCTTAACAGCAATCCCTGTTGTTTAACACCTGTGACACCTTGGCTGCCCCCAACGGTATTCTGGGGGTACAGGCTCATCCCACCACGTTACCCCTGCCTATTGAAAAAAATCATGCCTTGTGGCCTTGCCTGTTGTGTCGCTTACACAATGAATGGAGCCAAATCACGAGATGAATCATGCGGAACATCGTTGATATGACCGATTATCATCACCGTAGACACCCCGTCAGCACGACGTCCCAATGCGACGCAGAAGCATTTAGCACCACGTCAGTGCATCAAAGGATGATGCTTACTCGCCTACAGCTCGCTCAACTTGCTGGCGACGAATCTCCTGCATGGCCTGCTGCCCTTGCACTTGTTGTTGCTGAAAACGGCCAATCGGATCCAGTGTGGATGATGACGAGCGATAGCTCACCGATGCAGTCTGCGGCACAGCCCCACCATAACGGGTGTGAAATGTTGTTCCTGCCCCCTGATCAACCACGCGTGGGCGGCCATGCAAGGGATCATCACTAAAATGGGCTTCGCCATGATGGCCTTGCGACTGATATACCGTGATTTTAGGCGCGGCCATTTGACCACTACTCAAGGTTTTTGAGTATGCCGCAGCCTGTTTAGGCAGATGCTGTGGTGGCGTCATCAAGACCCACAACAACAACAGTAAAATTCCACCAAAAAAAATACGAATACTCCATGACATCGCCGTCATTCTCTTAACTGTTATTGCGCTCCTCGCTTAATCCATAGAATACGCTGTTTATGCCTCAATCAACAGCAGGACACATTCATATATATGCCCTGCATCACACCGCTTACAACAAGAGCCGCCTGATATCTGATAATAAAACCGCTAATTTTCGAGCAAAGCGTGCGGCATCTGCACCGTTAATCACCCGATGGTCATACGACAACGACAGCGGCAACATCAGGCGAGGGACAAATGCTTGACCGTCCCACACCGGCTGAAGTGCTGCGGGCGACAGCCCCAAAATGGCCACTTGCGGCCAGCTCACCAACGGAGTAAACCCCGTTCCTCCTAAGTTGCCCAAACTTGATATCGTGAAACTGGCACCGGCTAAGTCGTTTGGCCCGAGTTTTTTATCACGGGCTTTTTGACCCAGAGCTTGTAGTTCTTGAGCAATTTGCCGAATGCCTTTTTGCTCAGGGGTACGCAATACCGGCACAATCAGTCCGTCAGGTGTGGCCACAGCAATGCCCAAATGCACCACTTCTCGCACCACAATCGACTGGCCGTCATCGGCCAAATGACTGTTAAAGCGTGGTTCTTGCAACAGCAAATGCGCCACCGCTTTGGCCACAAAAGCCAAGATGGTGAGGCTGATGCCCTCCTGTTTAAAGTCAGCTTTCAGGTCTGCACGCAGTGCCTCGAGCGCCGTGATGTCGGCCTGATCAAACTGGGTCACTTGCGGAATAAATTGGTTGAGCGCCAATTGCGGAATCGCTGCTTGCTGTAAACGTGTCAGCGGCTCAATGTGTTGGCCACCCCAACGGCTCATATCTGGCAATGGGGGCAAACCAGCTGCCTGAACCAGTGATGTACCTGCCAACACCGGCGACGGGGCAGTCAGCCGTTGATTGACATAGGCATACACGTCTTCTTTGAGTAGCCGTTGATGTGGCCCTGTGCCTGTCACCTGTTGCAAGTTGACGCCTAATTGACGCGCCACCCGCCGCACCGCAGGGCCTGCATAAATGGCCGCGCCGTCTTGCACCATTGAGCTTGGGCTAGGATTGATCACCGACACCGGCTCAACAGCCACGACAGGGGCAGGCTCAGCCGTTAAGGGGGGTTCAGGTGCGGTCACGGCGGCAGTTGAAGATGACTCAGGCACGGTAGCAGTGGTCACGTCCGCCACGTCTGCTGGCGTATCGATTTCAAACAACGGCACATGTTCAGAGATGGTTTGGCCGTGCTGAACCAACACCGCACGAATCACACCACTGACTGGACTAGGCACTTCAACGCTGGCTTTGGCCGACTCAACCAAGATCAGGCTTTGGTTGACCTGTACGCTGTCGCCAGCCTGAACCAAAATGTCGGTGATTTCGGCTTTTTCGACACCTAAATCAGGGGTTTTAATGAGCATGATTACACCTCCTGCGTCGGTTGATCAGCCTGTGGTTCGGGGTCTAGTAGCGGGTCGGCCAGTTGTGCGGCGCGCTGTTGTCCGGCAGGGTCAAGGTCGGGCGCAGGCGGTGCGGCAGCGTCAGGCTCATGCACGGCCAACGGTTGCGGCAACCACGGTGGCGGCAAGTCGGTATCCAGCTCAAAACTGCTAATGGCGTCTTGCACCATGCGCGGGTCAATCTCGCCTTCATCTGCCAACAGCTTGAGGGTTGCCACCACAATATGTGCGGCATCGACCCCAAAGTACGCCCGCAGTTTTTCACGGGTGTCTGAGCGGCCAAACCCGTCCGTTCCCAGCGTCACATACGGGCGATTGTCCGGCAGCCACGGCCGAATCTGCTCACTGTAGGCCGAGATGTAATCGGTCGCGGCCAACACCACCCCTTTATGCAGGGCCAGTTGCGCGGTCAGCCACGGAATCTGCTGTGGGTCTTGCGGATGCAGGCGGTTATGGTAATCACAGGCCATACCATCACGCGCCAGTTCGTTAAAACTGGTGGCACTCCAGACATTGGCATGAATACCAAATTCGGTTTTGAGCAATTGAGCGGCTTTTTGTACTTCTCGCAAAATCACGCCAGAGCCTAATAACTGCACCGTCGCATCGGGGTCATGCGCCAGCAAATATAAGCCTTTACGAATACCCTCGGCGGCATCTTGTGGCATGGCCGGTTGTGGGTAGTTTTCGTTCATCAGGCTTAAATAATAAAACACCCGCTCACCACCGCCCTGCTCGGCAGGCGCATACATGCGGCGCAAGCCATCTTGCACAATCACGGCCAGTTCATAGCCATAGCAAGGGTCGTAGCTGACACAGTTGGGCACAGTGGCGGCCAACACATGCGAATGACCATCTTGATGCTGCAAGCCTTCACCATTTAACGTGGTACGGCCTGCGGTCGCGCCCAGCAAAAACCCTTGGGCTTGGCAGTCACCCGCCGCCCAAATTAAGTCACCCACCCGCTGAAAGCCAAACATCGAATAAAACATGTACATCGGAATCATCGGCAGCGCGTTGGTCGAATAACTCGAGGCCAAGGCAATCCACGCGCTCAATGCACCGGCTTCGTTAATGCCTTCTTCCAACATATGCCCGTCGCGGGCTTCGCGATAGCTCATTAACTGTTCGTTGTCTTCTGGCGTGTACAACTGCCCCACGGCCGAATAAATTCCCAGTTGACGAAACATCCCCTCTAAGCCAAACGTACGCGCTTCGTCGGGCACAATCGGCACCACACGCGGCCCCAAGGTTTTGTTTTTTAGCAAAATCGACAGCAGTCGCACCATGATCATGGTGGTCGAATATTCCTTGTCCCCGCTGCCCGCTAGCACCGACTGAAAATCGGCCAACGCAGGCATGTCTAGCGCCACATGCTCACTGCGCCGCGATGGCAATGCACCACCCAAGGCCTCACGCCGCGCCTTCATGTATTTAATTTCGGGTGAATCATCAGCGGGGCGATAAAACGGCAGCTCGGCCAGCTTGGCATCATCAAAGGGCAAGTTAAACCGATCGCGAAAATACTTCAGCGCGTCCAAATCGAGCTTTTTAATTTGATGGGTCTTGTTGATGCTTTGCGCCGACCGTGACAGGCCATAGCCCTTGACTGTTTTGGCTAAAATGACTGTCGGTTGGCCGTCGGTTTTCATGGCAGCAGCATAAGCGGCATACACTTTGTAGGGGTCATGGCCGCCACGGTTGAGCGTGTCGATGTCGGCATCACTCATGCCCTCAACCATTGCAGCAAGCTCGGGATATTTGCCAAAAAACGCCTTGCGGGCATACGCGCCACCGTGCGCCTCATACGCTTGGTATTCGCCATCTACAGCGTCTTCCATGCGTTGCTTTAATGCGCCACTGCCATCCTGTGCCAGCAACGAGTCCCAATGCCGCCCCCACACCACCTTAATCACCCGCCAGCCCGCTCCGCGAAAAATCGACTCTAACTCCTGAATAATCTTGCCATTGCCACGCACAGGGCCATCAAGACGCTGCAAATTGCAGTTAATCACCCAAATGAGGTTGTCGAGTTTTTCCCGACCAGCCAGCGAAATCGCGCCAAGGCTTTCGGGTTCATCCATTTCACCATCGCCCAAAAACGCCCAGACCTTACGGTTTTCAGTTTTGAGCAACCCCCGATTCATCAGGTACTTTTGCACATGTGCCTGATAAATCGACATGATCGGCCCTAAGCCCATCGACACAGTGGGAAACTGCCAATAATCCGGCATCAAATACGGATGCGGGTAGCTTGATAAGCCACGGCCACCCACCTCACGACGAAAATGTTCGACCTGCGACTCACTCAGCCGACCTTCCAAAAATGACCGTGCATAAATACCCGGTGCAGAATGCCCTTGGTAATAAATCAGATCACCGCCAAAGCGCTCGCTAGGCGCTCTAAAAAAATGATTAAAACCGACATCATAGAGCGTGGCACTTGAGGCAAACGTGGCCAAATGACCGCCTAAATCGTCGTCTTGATTGGCGCGCATCACCATCGCCACTGCATTCCAGCGAATCAACGCCCGAATCCGCCGCTCCATATGGGCGTCACCAGCTAAGGGGGGTTCCTCACCGGTCGCAATGGTATTGAGATAGGGCGTATTGAGGCGCGAAATAGGCACATGCCGTGCAATCGCTTGTTGAAACAAGGTTTTTAATAAAAAAGCCGCGCGGTCTGGGCCAACGTTTTTAATCACCGCATCAAAGGCATCCTGCCATTCTTGTGTTTCGAGCGCATCTGGATCTTGATAGAACGCCATCTCATCACCCCAACAAAATAATCCTGCGTTATTGGATAGAGCATTTAGATGACTGGCGCAAGACCTGACCAGTGTTTTATGGTGAGCAAAACCGTGACATCACCCACAAACAACAACGCCCAATCATAAGATTGGGCGTGGCAGGGTTACACCAAAGGCATGATTAGTCTTCGCGGCGAGGCGCCAAGGCCAAATAGGTGGCAGGGTCTTGGCGCTTGCCATCTTTTAAGACTTCATAATGCACATGCGGGCCAGTGCAACGACCGGTACAACCTACCAACGAAATTTGCTGGTTTTTGCTCACTTGCTGACCCACCGACACAATCAGGCGCGACGAATGACCATAACGTGTCACAAAACCATTGCCGTGATCAATCTCAATGAAATTGCCATAGCCGTTTTTCCATCCAGCATAAACAACAACGCCTGAACCCGTCGCATAAATGGGCGAACCATAAGGCGCAGCAAGATCAACTCCAGGGTGAAACTCACGCCCACCCATATAGCGATAGCCATATCCAGAGGTCATTTTACCATTGGCGACAGGCTCGACCGCCAGTAGGTCGCCCAAATTCATATCATGCATGGGTGAAGCGCGATAATGACGTTCACTCAAGCCATCAGCCATGTCATCAAGGCTATTTTGGCGGCGCTCGGCTTGGCGAGTCAGGTCAGCAATGGTGTTTTCGATGGAGTCGGACTCCAGCGCGCCAATCGCTGGCTCGACGTTACCACCGATACCATCTTGCACATGATCCACGGCATCCGGTTGATGCACCACCAAACCTGACTGCTCAAGCGAATGAATCAGGGTATCGCGTTGATCCCACAGTTGGCGGATGGGTGTATCAAGTGCCAAATCGGCATTCTGGATAGACGCATCCGTCATCAAAACAGGGGTCGCACTCACACTCATCGAAAACAGTGTCACTACAGACAATAGACACAAGACACGGTGTTGATTTGACATATTGACCTCAGATGAATTCGGCAGTGCTGACTTGAGGAATACACACTGAACGCTTAAGGTGGTGAGACCATCAGTGGATTACCACACCGTCATGAAACGACTTCAACATCCGCTTAAAGATGATGTACAACATCGTTTGCCGAAGGGTTTGCGATCGCTCAATCAACAGATTGAACATCTCAAAAAAATTAGACAACTGGTATTACCACTTTTGCCACAAGGCGAAAACTGGCAAGTTGCCTCCTATGAGCAAGGGGTGCTGTGCATTGCTGCCGAACACCATGCCGCAGCCAGCCAGCTGCGTTATTTACAGGCTCATTATGTCGAGCAAATGAAAACCCTTGATTATTTTTCTGGATTACACCGGCTCAAAGTAATCGTTGAGACCGCACCCACCCCCAGAAAATCGTATCAAGCGCCATTGCCCAAGCTCTCCGCAGATACCAAACAACTGCTTTTAGATACTGCCGGCCTGTTTGACGATCCTGAGCTTAGCGAAGCCTTGTTACGGATAGCAAGCAAAAAGTAACCAACGGTTGACGGTGTTTGTGCATCCGTTGCAAGCCTTCCAATCAGCGAAAAAACCAATCCATCTGATTGTTTTTTAGTCAAAATCAGGTCAAAACAAGCTGCTCATCGGCCTGATAATATGCAATTGGACAGGTGTTTTCGTCATTAAAAGTCACAATTTCGTAAGCGTTTGGTTGATCGAGTAAGGTGCGCAATAACTGATTATTAAGCGCGTGACCCGATTTATAGCCTTCAAAACGGCCAATAATGCTGTGACCAACCAAATATAAATCGCCAATCGCATCGAGCATTTTATGCCGGACAAACTCGTCGGCAAAGCGTAGCCCTTCTTCATTCACTACACCGTGGTCATCCACCACAATGGCATTGTCTAAACTGCCACCCAACGCCAGATTATTGGCGCGTAGATATTCAATATCACGCAAAAAGCCAAAGGTTCGAGCATGGCTGAGTTCGTCAACAAACGAGGTGCTCGAAAAATCAACTTCAGCAGATTGATGCTCGGCCGCAAAGGCCGGATGGTCAAAATCAATGGTGAACTGAACGCTAAAGCCATCATGGGGCAGAAATGCCGCCCGTTTGTCGTCAATACAGGTTTCAACCGGCGCTAAAATACGAATAAACCGCTTGGGTGCGTCTTGCTCGGCAATCCCTGCCGATTGCAGCAAAAAGATAAATGGACCGGCACTGCCATCCATAATCGGAATTTCGGCGGCACTCACTTCAACAATTAAATTATCAATGCCAAGACCCGCTAACGCACTCATCAAATGCTCAACCGTGCCAATGCGTACATCACCTTGCACAAGGTTAGAGGACATCAGGGTTTCTTGCACCAGCAACGCACAGGCTGGCACATCCACCATGGGCTGTAAATCGGTGCGACGAAAGACAATACCGCCATCAATGGTATGCGGTAACAGTCCCAGATACACTTTTTGGCCGCTATGCAAACCAATACCGGTGGCGCGAATCGGGCGTTGGATCGTACGTTGCTTGAGCATAATGTTTCAGAATATTTCAGCGTTTTGGCATCCTAGCATTTTGAACACTGTCATACCACTGTCTATGTCATCTGGTGCAGCCCTGACAAAAAACCCAGTCAAAGGACTGGGTCTGTTGCGAACGGTACGAGGGCTTAGCGTTTGCGTTGATTGCTTAAAAAGTCTTGAACGCTCATCGAACCAGAGCGCTCGGGACTTGGACGGCTGCCCACTTCTGTAGCAGGACCACCCCGACGGCTAATCGCAGGGACGTCATCATCTTCGGTCATCACTGGAGCAGCGGCCACAGGGCTACTGACGCGTGCAGCGGTACCGGGTACGGTACTCATGGCGGGCGCTGGTTGATGGGCACGTTGCAGCGGGGCTGCACTGGGCATAGGCGCTGTGGCGCTGTGTTCATCACGGGTTAGGCCGGTCGCAATGACGGTGACGCGGAGTTCGTCGCGGGCGTCCGGATCAATGACCGTGCCATAGAAGATTTCGCCGTCTTCGATGTCCGAAATTTGATTGACCACTTGGGCAATCATTTGTAGTTCGCTGGTTTTGATGTCATCACCAGCGGTGATGTTGACCAAAATACCTTTGGCGTTTTCAAGGCGAATGTTGTCCAGCAACGGGCTACGAATGGCCATTTCGGTGGCTTGACGCGCACGGTCGTCACCGCGCGCACTGCCAATACCCATCATGGCGTAGCCACGCGCACTCATGGCGGTTTTGAGGTCGGCAAAGTCGAGGTTGACCCGACCATGATTGACGATCAAGTCAAAAATACTGCGCACGGCGTTTAATAAAACGTCATCGGCTTTTTTGTAGGCGTCCACCATCGAGATGTCGCCATACACGGTGAGCAGTTTTTCGTTGGGAATAATAATCAACGAGTCCACATGCTGTGCCAGCTCGGCAATGCCGCGCTCAGCCGATTTTAAGCGGCGACGGCCTTCCAGCATAAATGGTGTGGTCACGACACCCACCGTCAAAATACCCATGTCTTTGGCCAGCGCAGCAATGACAGGCGCTGCACCCGTGCCCGTACCGCCCCCCATGCCCGCAGTCACAAACACCATGTCTGCGCCTTGCAACGCAGAGCGAATGGCTTCTTGTTCTTCTTCTGCGGCGGCACGGCCTACGTCTGGGTTAGCGCCCGCGCCTAAGCCACGAGTACTGTGCGCACCCAGCTGAATCAAGGTGCTGGCAGACATTTTATCAAGGGCTTGTTTGTCGGTATTGGCACATACAAATTTAACGCCACTAATGCCCGTACGAACCATATGGTCGACGGCATTACTGCCCCCACCACCCACACCAAAGACGGTGAAGCGGGCTTGTCCGTTGTCATCGGGAGTGTCGTCATCAACCAGCATGAAAGCAGACATGACCTCAGGTTCTCCAATAGGGTGACGCGCTATCAACATGAGCAAGCGCCACCAGTGTCCAAAAAGATTGAGAATGGCGGCAAGCGCCTTAGACTGTCAAGCCGATTGGCTTGCTTGCCGCCCTGCAACACAGGTTTTTCGTTACATCAATTGACGGAGCTTATCGACCATCTGGTGCCACGGTGCCAGCACCATGCGCTCAATGAGCGATTGCCCCCCTTCAACATCGGTTTGGCCAGAATCTGCAATCCGTTGTTGGTCGCTTTGGGTATACAACAACAGACCACAAGCCGTGGTGTAGACGGCACGGCGCAGTTGTGGGCGACGGTCTTCGGCGGTATCGACGGTGACGGGGGTATTGCCTAAATGGACTTTGACCCCCAACACCCGCCGTGCCAAGGTGACCGCACCTTCAATTTGGCTGGCATCTCCAGCCAGCACGGCACCATGTTGCAATACGTTAATGGCACCGCTTTTTTCCAGCTCTTGCCGCACTGTTTCAAAAATTTCTTCGTAGCGAGCGGTAATAATATCGGCCAGCTCAATACGGCTCACGGTCAGACCTGCCGCAGCACCAATACCGGCCACTTGGATCATTTGATCTGGCTTAACCCCCGCCCGATCCACACAGCCATGCCGAATTTTAAGGGCTTCGGCTTGTTCCATGGTGGTTTGTAACACGGCAGCAATGTCGCGGGTCACATGCTCGCCACCACGGGGGATGGTGTGGCTTAGAATCAAATGGCCTTCCATATAGACAGAGACGTTGGTCGTGCCTGCACCAATGTCAATGAGGCACACACCGCATAAACGCTCATCCGTCAATAACGCCGATTCGGCGGTCGCAAGGCTAGAGACGATCATGCGCTCAATGCCTACGCCCGCACCTTTCATGGCACGTTCGAGGTTTTGCATGGTGTTGATGGGCAACATCATCAAATGATAATGGCCAGTAATATGTTTGGCAGACATCCCAATAGGGTGTTCAACCCACTCGCGTTGTTCGTCAATTTCGACGCCCATTTGCACCGCATTGATTAAATAATAATCGGGCATGAGATGGCTGCTTTTTGCCATTTCAAGGGTGCGCACCAGCTCTGTTGTGCCAATGGTATCGTGCATGACAGGCGTGCGGCCTGTGGCGTTAAAGCTCATCAGGTCTGGACTTGGAATCGCCACCCATGCGGTATGAATTCGGCAATCCGCCATGTCTTCGGCTTGGGCAACGGCTTCTTTAATGGCCGCGACCACCTTGTCCATATTTTTGATTACGCCTTTACTCATGCCCCGATTGGGTGCA
Source organism: Pseudomonadota bacterium (assembly GCA_041165345.1). Taxonomy (GTDB): domain Bacteria; phylum Pseudomonadota; class Gammaproteobacteria; order Pseudomonadales; family Moraxellaceae; genus JBBKWH01. The sequence continues at coordinate 27,421 of JBEANQ010000003.1, read as the reverse complement.
TGAGCCATGCCGACCACTTCTATACGGTCAGGCGCGTGAACACGCCCCACCAGCACCGAGACTTTGTGCGTCCCGATATCGATCGCAACGATGGACGGTGGAAGATCACTCATGACGAATTCCAACTACACTAAATAAAAGGACAGCAAGCTGTCGATAAAAACTAACGTTCACGCGCTGTCTCGACATCAGAGACCGTCATAAAGCGCCCAGAACGCACCAACGGGGGTCGACCGGTTTTCCACTGTAACGCCATGCCATTGCGATAGCGCAAATCAACGGCTGCAATGTGCGGCCAGACCGGCTTTAAGCCTGTTTGCGCCAATTGGCTTAACCGCTGCAATTTGGTGTGGGTTTGCTCTTGGTCAACAATAATACGCAAACCGGTATCAAACTGCATAAACCATGTCATTCGCTCGGTGAGATGCAGCTCGCGCAAATGCACGCCTAACGGTTCAAACCATTGGTTGATTTGACGATATTGCTGCATCATTTCTTGCGTTTGGCTGACAGGCCCATGCAGTAATGGCAGATCACGGCGGTCGGTTTGCTGCGCCTCAACAAACACATCTCCCCGATCACTCAGCAAGCGACCGCTGCCCCAACGGGCAATGGCATGGCGTGGAATCGCCCGTACCACGATGCCTTGCGGCCAATGGCGGGTCACGACCACACGATCCACCCATGGCAGCATTAACGCGCCATCACGCAGTTGTGCAAGGTCAGCACTAAAATAGCCCCGCTGAACCATCGGCTGTAAACGGGTCTGGAGTAACTGCTGCTGAACCGGTGTCACCGCACCCACTACCCGAACCTTTGCGGCAGGCGCATGTTGCACGAATTGCATGAAGGTAAAAATACCCGCAATACAAAGCAGCAGCGACAATCCGACCAACAACCAACTGCCCAACCAAGACAAACGTTGTGACCACTGCACGTTCTGCTCGGCGGGTGTAGTGGCCGATGCATGACGAGGTCTGAGGGATTGCGGCAGTTCAGCCATGAAAAGCCTCTGCCTTAAGCGAGCGTCTGCGACAAAATTGTCAGGCACAATTGCGAAAAGGACAGACCAGTCGCCTGCGCCGCCATGGGCACTAAACTATGGTCGGTCATGCCCGGCACGGTATTGACTTCTAACAGCCAAAAATTGCCTTGTTCGTCCTGCATGGCGTCAATACGCCCCCAACCGGTTGCGCCCACTGCCGAAAATGCACGCAAGGCCAAGGCTTGTAGCGTGGTTTCGTCATCAGCCGACAAACCACTAGGAATACCATAGGTGGTGTCATTGCGCAGGTACTTGGCCTGATAGTCGTAGAACGCGACATCGGCAGGCGGTTGCAACCGAATGACCGGTAAGGCTTGACCACCCAACATGACGATGGTGAATTCACGGCCAGTAATCCAACGCTCGGCCATGACCACGGCATCATGCTGACGCGCAGCATGGTAGGCCGGTTCAAGCTCGCTGGCGTGGTTGACCTTGCTCATGCCAATGCTAGAGCCTTCGTGGACGGGCTTGATGATCAACGGCAAACCGAGATCACTAATGACTTGGGCAAAGTCGGTCTGGTCGGTCAATAACCGATACCCTGCGGTGGGCAACTGGCAGCCCATCCACAATTGTTTGGTACGCGCTTTGTCCATGCCCAAGGCCGATGCCAACACACCCGAACCGGTATACGGGATGTTCATCCATTCCAGTAAACCTTGAATTTGACCGTCCTCTCCACCCCGACCATGCAGCACGATAAAGGCACGATCAAACGCAGATAGCTCGCTTAATGCCCGCTCTGCGGGGTCAAATGCCTGTGCATCAACCCCCGCACCTTGCAATGCAGACAATACGGCTTGACCGCTCTTTAAAGATACTTCTCGTTCGGCAGAATGCCCACCAAACAGTACCGCCACCTTGCCAAATGCTGCGCTATCCATAACAACCATAACCAGTGTTAAACCCTAAAAAATACCGCCCACAGGGGCTGCACCAAAACCACATCAAGCCCAATACGCAGACCCGCACAGCAAGGCCGCTACCGCTGCATTATGCACCGATATATAACTGATGACGGGCTAAGTCGTTAGACACCGTGCCCACATTGCCAGCCCCTTGGGTCAGCAACAAATCACCCGCTCGCAACACACTACGCAAAACCGGTTCAAGTTGGGTGTCATGCGGTTCGACCAAGATAGGTTCGACCTGACCGCGCAAGCGAATACTGCGTGCCAAGCTGCGGCTGTCTGCACCCACAATCGGTTTTTCGCCCGCAGGATACACATCCAACAGCAACAACACATCGACTTGTGACAGCACATCGACAAAATCTTCAAAACAATCCCGCGTGCGACTATAGCGATGCGGTTGAAACAACATGACCAAACGATGCTCAGGATGGCTTTGACGCGCCGCCTTGATGGTGGCTTCTACCTCTTTGGGATGATGGCCGTAGTCATCCACCAATTTGACCACGCCGCCGTCAATGGGAAATTCACCCTGAATCTGAAAACGCCGACCCACGCCCGTAAAGCCTTCTAAGGCACGAGCAATGGCCGCATCAGAGACGCCTTCATCCGTCGCAATACCAATGGCTGCAAGGGCATTGAGTACATTATGCAAACCCGGAATGCTTAATGTCACGGTTAACGGCTCGCGGTCTTTGCGCAGCACGGTAAAGCGCGTTTGCATTCCCAGCTGCTGCACATCTACAGCACGCAAATCGTTATTTTCTTCAAAGCCATAGGTCACCACCGGACGACCAATGCGCGGCAGTAGCTCACGCACCACGGCGTCATCGCCACACACCACCACCAAGCCATAAAACGGCAAGTTGTGCAAAAACTGAATAAATGTGTCTTTGAGTTTTTCAAAGCTGCCGCCATAGGTGTCCATATGGTCAGCGTCAATGTTGGTAATAATGGCGGCCATCGGCTGCAAGTACAAAAACGATGCGTCGCTCTCGTCGGCTTCGGCGACCAAATAGCGGCTGGCACCCAATGCGGCATTGGTGCCGGTGCGATTGAGCAATCCGCCAATCACATAGGTCGGATCCATGCCTTCTTCGTCTAACATGCACGTCAGCAGGCTGGTGGTGGTGGTTTTGCCGTGCGTCCCCGCCACCGCAATCCCATGCCGATAACGCATCAGCTCACCCAACATTTCGGCACGGCGCACCAACGGAATATGCCGTTCGGTCGCGGCCTGAATCTCGGGGTTGCTGGTGTCAATCGCGGTTGAGACCACCAACACATCAGCGCCATCAATGTTGCTGGCCGCATGACCAATAAACACCTGCACACCCATTTGCTCTAGGCGTGCTGTGGTTTTGCTGGCCTTAATGTCTGAGCCAGAAATAGCATAACCTTGGTTTTTGAGTACCTCGGCGATCCCACACATGCCCGCACCGCCAATCCCGACAAAGTGCATCCGGCGAATGCGGCGCATTTCGGGAATTTCAATCAGACGGCTGGTACTGGGCTGAATCTGGGACATGCAAGGCTCCAATCAAAAAAAATAATGCAAAAAAGAAAACCATTTCAACCACAACTGATCATCACAGCCTTACACCGACAAAATCGCATCTACCACACAAGCCGTCGCGTCTGGCTGGGCGCGCGCACGGGCGCGTTCGGCCATATCAAGCAACACTGTCCGGTCAAACAACGGTCGTAACACTGCGGCCAATGTCTCGGGGGTTAAAGTAGCCTGCGGACATAAACAGGCCGCGCCCACCTCAGACAAATAGCGTGCATTAGCGGTTTGGTGGTCATCAACTGCCGAAGGCAACGGAATAAACACCGCAGGCAGCCCCGCCGTTGCCACTTCGGTCACGGTTAACGCTCCTGCCCGACAGATGATCAAGTCAGCGTCTGCGTAGGCGTGTGCCATGTCATCAATAAAGGGTACAACCTGCCACGCCATCGTCGGGATAGCCTGTGTTTGATACTGCTGGCGGGTGGCGTCCAGTTGTTTTTGACCACATTGATGGGTCACCTGTACCAGCAAGCCTAATAGCGCTAACGCCGCAGGCACGCGTTCATTTAACGCCTGTGCGCCCAATGACCCGCCAATCACCAACACCCGAATCGCGCCTGTACGCCCCGCAAAACGCTGGGCGGGCGCAGGCACATGGCAAATGGCCGCCCGTACTGGATTACCGGTGGTTTGCACTTTAGGTGATGCTGCAAACGTCTGCGGAAACGCCTGCAATACCGTCGTGGCCAAACGCGCCAACTGGGTGTTGGTCAGGCCAGCAATGGCGTTTTGCTCATGAATCACCACCGGAATACCCAGCAATCGCGCCGCCAACCCACCCGGCCCCGCGACATAACCCCCAAATCCGGCTACGGCATCAATATTTAACGCCCGCATTAAACGCATGGCGGCAAGGGTGGCGGCTAAAATTTTAAAAGGCGCCTTGAGTAACCTGAGTAGGCCATTACCCCGAACCCCTTGAATATCAATCGGGTGCAGTGGAATACCACTGGGCGCAACCAAACGATGCTCCATGCCCGCTGGCGTCGCCAACCAATGCACGGCAACCCCTTTGCCGCGCAGGCTTTCGGCCACGGCAAGCGCAGGAAAGACATGACCACCGGTACCGGCAGCCATGATCATCACGGTAGAAATGCGTTTTTGCTGAGCCATACCAACCCGCTTGATCACTGGTGTAGACAGATGGACGATCATCTGTAAATAACCGTCGATCATAACCGCATCAGGACAATGGGTTAAAGCGCCACACAGGCCAATTGATCACCAATTGAAACGAAAAGATCGCTGCCCGACCCACCGTCTATCTGACACTGCATGCTCACGCCAAACAATCCCCGCAACACACCTCATCTGCCAGACTTAAACGTCACGGCCTTGCTCTAACACCACAAACAAATCATCGGCAATTGACGTACCAAACTGCGCGTCAATTTCACGAATACACGTTGGGCTGGTAACGTTAATTTCGGTCACATAATCACCAATCACATCAAGACCGACAAACACCAAACCTTTAGCACGCAAAACAGGACCAACCTTAGCGGCAATCTCACGATCTTTGGGCGTGAGCGGGCGGGCTTCGCCACGGCCACCAGCGGCCAAATTGCCCCGCGTTTCGCCTGCGGGTGGAATGCGCGCCAAGCAATACGGCACAGGCTCGCCGTTGATCATCAAGATGCGCTTGTCGCCATCCACAATGGCCGGAATATATTTTTGCGCCATGATCGGCCAGTGCCCCAAGCCGGTCAGCATTTCTAGGGTTGACCCAACGTTTGGGCTACCGACTTGCAAACGAAAAATCCCCGCGCCGCCCATCCCATCCAATGGCTTGACAATGATGTCGTCATGCTCGGCCAAAAACGCCCGAATCAACGCCTCTTGGCTAGTGACACGCGTCGGCACCATCAGTTCAGGAAACTGAGTCGCAAATAGTTTTTCGTTGCAGTCGCGTAGGCTTTGCGGCTTGTTAATGACCCACGCACCTTCGCGCTCGGCCTGCTCTAAAATATAAGTGGTATAGACAAAATTAAGGTCAAAGGGCGGGTCTTTACGCATTAAAATGACGTCGTAATCGGCCAAACGCTCTAACTGCTTTGTGCCTAATGCATAGTAATCTGGGCTGTTTTCAAACACGTCTAATGGGGCAATCAGACCAAACGCCTGACCCCGATCAATCAGTAAATCACCTTGCAAGGCATAGCCCAAGGTATGCCCGCGCCGTTTGGCTGCCCACAACATGGCCAAGGTGGAATCTTTTTTGATGTTGATCCGTTCAATCGGATCCATGACCACAAGAACGCGCATAGCTCAACCATTGAATAAGAAAATAGTGCCAGTATAGGCGAGAATCTACGGGCTGTATGTCCTCTCAACAACAGATTGCACACAGCAACAATCGTTTAACAATTGATCACATCGATACATTGTTGATATGGCTTTTATATGGTTATATACCATACACACTAGGGCAGACTCTGAGGAAATCCATGATGGCAACACCCTCGAACGTCAAAAAAGTCACGTTCAACTTGCCGAATGACCAAGTTGAATTTTTACAACGAGTCTCTGCCCAAGAAGGAGTATCCGTCACTGATGTGCTACGTCGTGCGATTAATGCAGAGAAATTCTTTATTGATCAAGAAAAGGCCGGCTGCAAAGTATTAATTGAAGATTCAACTCATCGTATGATGCAAGTCATTCGTAGATAAGCCATGAATACACCTGAGCAATCTGACCATGCCACATCGTCAGACCCTGTACCTAGCGATACAAACGACTCATCAACATCGACAAATACCATTGATTTTTCATCAGAAATATCAACATCACCTCTACCAACACTCAATATCGAACCCTATGATCCAAGACCACACGAAGATGCTGCGCGTCGCCGCATCGCTTATGGACTCATTGGCTTGCTGAGTGTGACCATTATTGCGATGTTGCTCATGGTCTGTTGTCATGCGATAGCAGTTGTTGATCTCAAAGAATTCGCGGTCATTCTTGGCCCTTTGGTCACGTTGGTTTCAGCAGCGACAGGTTTTTATTACGGCACTAAAACCACGAGCAACTAGAGGACTATTTTTTGAAAATTAATGACTTTTTATGACTCACTCAACATCCCAATGGCAAAAACGCGCATCGCTGACCTGTACACAAGCAAGATGTTTTTGTACAGGTCAGCATGGTTCGATGGTGTGTAGATGGATGGTCTATCGTTGCTTAGGATTAAGCATTGCTGGCTACCAACGCCACATGACGGGTATACGTCCGAAACGTCAGATCCTGCACCCAACCCAAAGACTCATACAACGCCTGAGCGGTCAGATTGGTGTGTGCCGTGGTCAAATCTAAACGACCAATGCCCTGCTGAGCGGCACGATTTTCAGCCGCCAACAGCAAAGCACGACCGACACCTTGCCCTCGCGTAGCAGGTAACACAAATAGGTCGTACAGCACCTCAATATTGATCAACTCCACAGAGCAAAATGAGGGGTAAAGCTGACAAAACCCGACCACCTGTGCATCATCAGCTTGCGTGTCATCCATCGCCAGCAAGACCGTCGATTGTTGCTGCTCAAACCGTTGCTGTAAAAACGCATAGGCAGCCGTAAAGTCATCAGCTTGCTCATAAAACTGACGATATTGATTAAACAAATCCGCAAGGACAGCAAGATCTGTGGATTGAGCAAGGCGAACGTGTATAGACATGTGGATACTCGATTTCCTACTTCAGACGTTTGAGATTTTTAATCACTACAACATCGTCAGCATTCAATGGTTTTGATCAAACGCAAAAGCCAGAACAACATCTGGCCTTCACGCACACCCATTAAATGCCGTATTGCGCCCGATAATTCTGCATACGCGCCAAATCATCATCACGGTGTTGCTGCTTAAGATAGTCCATCAAATCGGTCATGGTGATCAAGGCATGAACCGGAATACCAAACTCTTTTTCCACCTCTTGAATCGCCGATAGCTCGCCTTGGCCGCGCTCTTGGCGATCCAATGCCACCAGTACACCCGCAACTGTCGCACCGGCAGCGCTCAAGATGGTCATGACCTCGCGCACGGCCGTGCCAGCGGTAATCACATCATCCAAAATCCACACCCGCTGACCCGCCACCGCAGCACCCACCAACAGGCCACCCTCACCATGATCTTTGGCTTCTTTGCGGTTAAACGCCCACGGCACATTCACCCCGTGTTCATGCCATAGCGCCGAAGCGGTCACTGCCGCCAACGGAATACCTTTGTAGGCTGGGCCAAAAATCACGCTCACGCCTTCACAGGCCATCAGTTGTTGGGCATAACCACTCGCCAGCAATGACAAAGCTTCGCCATCATTAAACAAACCTGCATTAAAAAAATACGGACTGATCCGACCAGACTTCAGGCTAAATTCGCCAAATTTCAGCACGCCACGCGCTAAGGCCAGCTCAATCAGGGCTTGGGGGCTAAACGGTTGAATCGCAGACATGGCGATGCTCCAACAGGCAGTCAATTTGAAGGCGCGATCATAGCAAATGTGTCCCGTGTGAGCGACGCATAGCCATCAGGGCTTGACCTGAGCAGCACATCATGACAGACTAGTTAAATGACTAGTCTTTCGGAGATTACCATGCATACATGGCCGGTTCAGGATGCAAAAGCGCGCTTTAGTGAGTTTTTAGACGCCTGCTTGGTTGAGGGACCGCAAATGGTGACCCGACGAGGGGCTGAAGCTGCGGTGTTGGTGCCTGTTGCAGAATGGCGGCGTTTGCAGTCGGCGGCTCGCCCGTCGTTGAAGCAATTGCTGTTGTCAGACCACGCACGGTCAGATGAGGTGATCCCCGCACGCGGGCAAGCCAAGCGCCGTCAGGTGGAGCCATTGCTGTGACCACTCGATACTTGCTTGATACCAATGTGATTTCTGAGCTTCGTAAACTGCGCCCACATGGGGCTGTGGTGGCGTGGTTGGCATCACTTGATGATGCACAAATCTTTTTATCTGCGGTGACGATTGGCGAGATCCAAGCAGGCATTGAGTTAACGCGTGAGCAAGATCCGAGCAAAGCCCAAGAGATTGAGGCATGGCTGGCATTGGTGGCTGATGCCTATCATGTGTTACCGATGGATGCGGTAGCGTTTCGGGCTTGGGCGCGATTGATGCACCGCACATCCAATACGCTGTATGAGGACGCCATGATTGCAGCAACGGCACATGTGCATGGGCTGACGGTCGCGACCCGAAATGTATCGGATTTTAATGCGCTGGGCATGGCGGTGTTTAATCCTTTTTCGCCTGTTTAGCTGTTTGCTAAAGACGCAGACTCATATCATTAAGCGCACGCACGACCACCTTCGGCCAAAACCCGCTAAAATCCCCGCAAATCGCCACCACAGAACACTCCCATGCTTTCAAAACCTGACGGCTGTATCCGTGTCGTGTCCCTCAACCTCAACGGCTTACGCTCGGCACACAGCAAAGGGGTGCTGGAATGGATCGAACAAGCCGACGCCGACATTGTCTGCCTACAAGAAACCCGCCTACAAACCCACCAATGGCTCGACAGCCACAAGCCGCCACTCTGGTACACCCACCTTTACCCTGCCGAACGCGCAGGCTATGCAGGCACGGCCATTTATAGCCGTTTGCCCTTTGTGTCTGTGACCAACGGCTTAGGCTTCGACCTGTGCGACAGCGAAGGCCGCTTTACCCTCGCCGAATTTGCCCGACCCTCAGGCGGCACATTTGCCGTCGCATCGGCCTATTTTCCGTCGGGGTCAAGCAGTGACGAGGCGCAAGCCCGCAAAAACCACTTTTTAGACCACATCACGCCAATCTTGGCCGACTGGCGGGCGCAACACCGCTCGATCATCTTGTGTGGTGACGTGAATATTGCCCACAAAGAAATCGACATCAAAAACTGGAAAGGCAACCTGAAAAACTCAGGTTTTTTGCCACACGAACGCGCATGGATGGATCGCTTGTTTGATCCGGCGCAACTGGGTTATGTCGATGCATTTCGGATCCACAACCCACAGCCCGACGAATATTCATGGTGGTCAAACCGTGGCCAAGCATGGGCTAAAAACGTTGGCTGGCGTATTGACTACCAGATGGCGTCAGCCGATTGGCAAGATCACATTAAACAGGCGTTTATTTATCGGGAGGCACGCTTTAGCGACCATGCCCCCGTGGTGGTGGACTATGCATTAATCTGAAATAAAACATAATCATGCATTCAAACATGATCAATTTGTGTCGCCATGTAAACTCAACGTACGCTTTGGCTTACATGTATTGATGAAAATAGCGTCTATGACAACCACAGCAAAAATCATATTCTTATTCCACGGCACAAGGAAGTCGGTCAGGATGACCATAAGGAAGGACTGCCGTAGGACGCAAAGGTGAATCATTCAAGCTGAATGAGTAAACCGTAAGGATGCATCGACAGGAAGTCGACTCGAGACCCGCCCTATCAGGATGATATTTGGGCGGGTTTTCTCTATCTACAATACATTAAACCACAGATCCCTACGCCTTCAAGCTCGCCTGCCCCATTCTGACCACAATCGTTTATCATCGCGTTCATCTTTGTGTGGATGTATGCCATGAACCGCGCCGAACTCGACAGTCTACATACCCGCTGGCGACAAGACCTCAAATTTGAAGAGCCTGTGCTGGGCAAACCCTTTGCGTTTACCTCAACGTGGGGTTTGTTCTCGCCCGAAAAGCTTGATGAAGGCTCGTTGATGCTGCTGGACTACATCGACTTTCGCCCCGCAGACTCCTCCATTGATTTGGGCTGTGGCTATGGCGTGTTGGGCATGACCGCAGCGCGTGAGTGTCCACAAGGTCAACATTTGTTGATTGACAAAGATTTTGTGGCGATTGAGTACGCCAAGCTGAATTGTAAAAACAATGGCTTAAACAACGCCGAAGTGCAACTGTCGAACGGTTTTCGGCATGTAGACCCCGCCCGTCGCTTTGATTTGGTGATGTCCAATCTGCCCGCCAAGGCCAGCAAAGAACAGCATTATTTGTATTTGCTAGATGCATGGAACGCCATGAATGACGGCGGGCGTTTTTATGTGGTCACCATCAATGGTTTGCGTGAGTTTATGCAACGCACGTTTAAAGAAGTATTTGGCAACTGCCAAAAGCTCAAACAGGGCAAAACCTACACCATCACCATGGCAGAACGCGGTTAAACGCAGCAGCATGGTCAGACAGCGGCTGTTGGGTTATTTGCCCAGCGGCCACCACCAGCGTTTGCGACGAGGGGCTTCGTACGGTTGTAGCTCGGGTTGGTCGTCAACGTCGTGTCGAATATGACCGGACAGAAAATCAATAATCTCGCGGCGTTCATCACGGTAATGCTTCAGGTCAATTTGACCGTCATACCAACGCTGGCAAAGCACTTTTAGGCGCTCGTTGGCTTGGTCAAAGTGGGCGTCATCGGGTTTATTCACGGATTTTCACCACCACCAAAGAGACGTTATCGTCGGCACCATCGGTTAACGCTACGGACAACAGCGCTTCTGCGGCATCCCGAGGATTTAAGCCATTTACAATGTCGAGCATGTCCATTTCGTGGACTTCGCCATATAGGCCGTCAGAACATAAAATATAGGCATCACCTGCTTGGGGCTTAAACACGCGCATTTCACTAAACACGGTTCGATCCGCACCTACCGCACGGGTAATCACGTTGCGAGAGGGATGATTACGGGCGTCTTCGGGTTTGATTTCGCCGCGCTCAATCAGGGTTTGTACCAAGGAGTGATCACGGCTAATGCATTTGACTTCGTGGTTGCGGAACTGATACAGACGCGAGTCACCCACCCAAATGCACACACCCACGTCGGTTGTGAGCAGTAAAATGACCACGGTACTGCCGACCACAGCAGCTTGCTGCTGACGCGCATAGTCTTGCAAGGTGTGGTTTAGTTCAGTTAAGCGATCTTCGATGTCATCAACAATATCGGCCACTGGACGATTGCGCACTTGTAGCTCTGCAAGCAAACGGGTGATCGATTGACTGGCATAATCTCCTGCCGCATGACCGCCCATGCCATCCGCAACGACCCAAAACCCCTGACTGGGCATTTCCAATACAGAGTCTTCGTTAATCTTGCGTCGAGTGCCCACATCGGTGACATGTGCAGAAGTCCAGATCAGCAAAAGGCATTTCCTTTTCTATTGTAAAGTGGTCTTGTCTGACACAACGTACAGACCCTACCGCTACCTATTGTCTCAATGCTAATGCATACGACGCAAGGCAGCTCCCCCAACAAGCAACATTAAAACAATAGGTAAAACCACAAACCAACCCGGTGACACGCTGTAAATCAGACTGGCATAGCCCAAAAAATCTTGCAAGTAGCGGAAACCCAAGCCCACAAAAAGCGCTATGACCAGTCTGAAACCAACCGATTGTTGCCGCAATGGACCAAAGATAAACGAGCATGCAATCACGACCAACGCCGCCAAGGCCACGGGTGCAGCTAATTTTTGCCACAATGCCAAGCGATAATTGTTGGGCACAAACCCTTGCGCTCGCAGATAACCGATATAGCTCCACAATTGACTTGGGGCAAGGTCTTCAGGCGATTGCGTGACCAAGTGCACAAACCGTGGCTGTAAGGGTAGTGCCAACGTCTGCTGTGGCAATGTGGAGGCGATCATACTGCCATCTGATTGCACATTTGCGAGCGCCACTCCTGATAATTTCCAGTGTTGACCGTGTTGATATTGCCCTTGATCGGCAAGCAAGGTTTGCGCCAATCGATGTTGGTCATTCAACGTAATGGCTCGAACCCCACGTAACTCTCCAGCAGCACTGGCATAATCGACTCGCACATAACGATTATGGTCACGCACCCAATATCCTCTCACTTCACCTAGTGCAGCCACCGCCTTGGCCGAATGACGCACCTGTTGTGCTTGCTCACTGGTATATGGAATCACCCACTCTGTCATCGCCAGTGAGATCAACATCAGCAAAACAGCCGGACGCAACACCCAGCCCACAATTCGCCATAAACTGACGCCGGCTGCACGCATAACGACTAATTCACTATTGGATGCTAATGCGCCCAACCCCACCACAGCACCAATCAATGCAGCAATCGGCAACAGGTTATAAAACTCAGCAGGGGCATCCCACAATACATATCGCAATGCATCTAGTGCTTGATAATCTGGCGTAAGTTCGCTGAGCTGTCCCAAATAAGCAAACGTCACTTTGACAATAAACAGGAGCAATAGCGCACCCAACATGGCAAGACCTGTTGTCAGCGTCACATGACGGCTCAAGATCATGGTTGAGCGTCCTTAATACGCTTTGCAGCATGTGGAGACAGACGATGTCGACGAGCCATCACTAGACCTAAGATGAGATACCCCAACAGAACAAACACAAAACCCAACATCGACATCTGATCTTTACTGACTCTTGTCTTAATCGCCATAAGAGAGACCACCACCGTTGAAAACAACACCACGGCTGGAATCAAGCGTAAATATCGACCTTGACGAGGACTGACTTGTGATAAGGGTAAAGCCAATAACACTGCCAACAGCATGGACAATGGCATCGAGAGCCGCCAACCCAGCTCACTACGAATGGGAGCTTCTTTGGTGCGTTCAAGTAGTCGATAAAACGGCAATGCTTCGAGACGTAAATTGCTATCGGGGGCTTCCACATCATGTTCAATGCGAAGCCGGTAATAGGCAAATTCAGCGTGGTTATATTCTGCGCCACCTGCCGTCAACTGATACTGCCGACCATTGACCAAATCAACAATACTGGCACGCTCCGTGGGATCAATCACTCGACTGGCACGCTCGGCAATAATTAAACGGTCTTTATCTTTAGGTTCACGGGCTTGTTGATAGATAAAGATATCTTTGAGTTCACGGCGGTCTTCAGACAATGATCCTGCATATAACGTGTATGCGCCACTTGATACAAACTCACCGGGTTTGACCAAATCAAAACCGGCACGCAACGCCTGTGAGGCGGTTAACTGATCGGACGACCGATTCCCCCACGGTCCCACAGTGATCGTGAACAGAGCTTCGATCACCACCAACAGCAACACCAACGGCCACAGCATTAACCCCAAACGATCCCGACTCACACCGCTACCGTTTAACACCGCCATCTCGTGATCGACATACAAGCGACCAAACACCAGCATCAAGCCAATAAAAAAGCTGAGTGGTAAAATCAACACCAACAAATCGGGCAAGCGATACGCCACCAACGTGAGCAACACGCCCACATCTAAACGGCCTTCAGCCGCCGCGCCAAAATACTTAATCAGCCGGCCACCAATCATGATCAGCGTCAGCAACGCCGTCACCACCAGCGTGGTGCTGGCAACTTGACGAATCAGATAGCGGCGTATGATCAAAAGAGACAGTCCAAGACAACCCAGCAGGGCAACAGTTTACCCGATTGCGCAGGCTTGCACAGTGCTTGCTCTGACAGACTGTTCAGCGTCGAGCCACAATGCTTTAATGCAGGCACGCGACTTCTTATTGATTGGTTCTTTGCTCATGAAAATCACGTTACAACGCGAACTGTCCTCATCGGGCAATCCACAAGATATCTTGGTCTTTATGGTGGATAGCACCACATTAACGGCCACCCACCCCGACCTATCCGCCGAACTCCAGCAACACATCAATGTGCATATTGAGCGCGCAGGGTTTACCGGTAAGCTGGGCGAAACCTTGCCCATTTACCAATTGCAATATGCAGGGTTTGAACAAGCCCTGCTCGTCGGTGCAGGCAATCTTGCAGACCTTACGGGCGGCCAAGCACAAACCCTCGCCACCAGTGTACATAAAGCACTGGTCAATCGTGCCAGCCATGCCGTCATCGCCATTGATGCCCTGCCAGACAGTGCCTTTGAAGTATTTGCGTTGGCGCTGTCCAATGCGGGCTACCGCTTTGATGCCTATAAAAGCAAAAAGTCGGACAGCAAACTGTCGGGTATGAGCTTTTTTAGTCAACGCGCAGACCAACTCAGCAGCCGACTGGCCTTTGCACAAGCGGTGCATCGGGGGCAGTCACTGGCGCGCAACGTCGGCAATCAACCGGCCAACATTTGCTATCCCGAATACATGGCCGATCAAGCGATTGCTTTAGGTCAAAAATACCCCGACCAACTCACCGTCACCGTCCTTGACGAAGACGCCATGCGTGGATTGGGCATGCATACCTTTTTGGCGGTCTCGACTGGCTCAGAACGGGGCGGTCGATTGGTCACCCTTGAATACACCGGCAAAAGCGATCACAGCAAACCCGTGGTCTTGGTGGGTAAAGGCGTCACCTTTGACACGGGTGGCATCTCGATGAAACCGCCCGCTGGCATGGACGAAATGAAGTTTGATATGTGTGGTGCAGCCTCAGTCTTGGGTGTGATGCAAGCCTTGTGCGTTGCCAAACTGCCCATCAATGTGGTGGGTGCCATGGCCTGCGCCGAAAACATGCCCTCTGGTCGAGCCACTCGGCCAGGTGACATTGTCACCTCGATGAGCGGCCAAACCGTCGAAATTCTCAATACCGACGCCGAAGGCCGCTTGGTGCTGTGTGACACGCTCACCTACATCAAACGCTTTAACCCTGAGGTGGTGGTCGACATTGCTACCTTAACGGGGGCTTGTATTGTGGCGTTGGGCAAAGTGCTGTCGGGCTTGTTTAGTCCAGATGACGCCTTAGCCCAAGAACTGATCAGCGCAGGCCACACCAGTCATGACCGCGTCTGGCGGATGCCCGTTTTGGATGACTACCAAGAACTGCTCGACTCCCCATTTGCCGACATTGGTAACATTGGCAACGGGGGGCCATATGCCGGTGCAACCACTGCGGCCTGCTTCTTGGCACGTTTCACCAAAGAGTACCGCTGGGCACATTTGGACATTGCCGGAACATCATTTTTGTCTGGCGCAAACAAAGGCTCGACTGGCCGTCCTGTTCCGCTGTTAATGCAATTTTTGCGCGCCCGCGTGACCGACTAACCCCCTATGGCACAGGTGAGTTTTTATGTGATAGAAGGCCAATTGTCGGTCGAGACCTTGGCCTGTCGCCTGTGCCGCCGCGTGGCGATTGGCGCACAAACCCCACTGTTTGTGCGTTTGGCGACGGCTGATGCCATCGCCGCCTTTGACCAACTGCTGTGGTCTTTTGAGGCCGACAGCTTTGTCCCGCACGCCATTCATGACGGTACCGCCAACGCCACGCACGCGCCTGTGCAACTAGGCTTGGCCGTGCCCCCTGACTTTGCGGGCTGCTGCTTAAACCTTGCTGACGACGCTGTCATCGCGCAAACGTTGACCCGCGTGTTAGAAATTATTGGCCCTGATGACGCAGCCCGTACCACCGGACGGACGCGCTTTCGGGCGTATCGGCAACAGGGCGTTGCCCCTGAAACCCACACGGTTTCTGCTTGATTAAACAGGATGATTGACCATGGCCTTGGAACTTGGGCGGGATTTTCCGGCTCGATGGCTGGCCGCACCCGACGTGGTGCGACAACGCATTTATGACGAGCTAAACGGCATATGCCGTCTGCTTGAACCCAACACGGTGTTTGCCGAATGGCAGGCAGAAGAAAATGCCCGTCCCCCTGTGGTGATGCCCAGCACCAGCGCCCCACGTGCAGCATCAGCAATTGATTTGGCACTTAAAAAACGCTTTTTGCGTGAAGCCGATGACCTGATTGAACAGGCATTAGAGCCGATCCGTCAGCAACTGCGTGAATGGTTGTATCAAGAAATGCAGCAGGTGTTGGCCGAACATGCGGGCGAAACCACACCGGTGGCTGAGGTCGATTTAAACGACGATGCAACGATGGTGTAATGCCAAACAGCCACCAATCAGAGGCTGTTTAACAGCCTCTGATAGAGCGCTCAACACCAACCCCGTTAGCGCTTAATCCAAATGGTTCGTTTTTTACTATCTGGAAAATAAACCGCAACACAATTGTCTTCTGCGTCGGTCACGACCCAAGGATGGTTCAGGTAAGTGGTGATTTTGAACGTCATCTTGGGTTCAAGGGTGCTGTACAAGACACGAGCGCCACTATAGTCCAACCAATAAATCATGCTGGTATGGGTAGAGCTATTGGCAAATGCCATGGTGGTCGCATAACCAGAATTTTCAGATTTAACATAGGCTTCTGCTGGACATTGACGATATGCAGCAGCGGTGTTGCACAGCAACACGGATAACAGGCTGGATAACACGAAAGATTTGACTGGTTTTTTCATCATCGGACTCTGCTGGTTATGTGATGGTGTGTTCAGCGTTTTCACAACGCGTCATGATTCATTAGCACGCCACCCTCAAGTGAAGTGCCAGTGACTATTGTGCGCAACAATAGGTTATTTTTTCAACAACAAAACACGGAATACGGCTTCAGTTTCAAACTGTTCATGGGCTTCAAGCAGGGCACGGCGGTCGGCGCGGGCTTTCCATGCGTAGGGCGTCATGGCGATGACATGGCGCAAGTCGGTTTGCGGCAGGTGTAGCGCAACACGAATCTCGGTCTGCGACACCAGCGCAAACGCAGGCGCTAAATGGGTTAAAAATTTGTCGGGTTCATGCGCGCGTACATCACCAAACAGGGCTTCACGGATCGACCACAGATGCTCAGGTGCGGGGGTGGCGACCAATACATGTCCACCGACACGCAATACCCGTTGCATTTCGGCCACAGGGAGCGGGCTAAACAAGCTACTGACCACATCCACAGAGGCATCGGCCAGTGGCAACTGTGCGCCACTTCCCACCACCCATTGCACGGTTTTGTCACGTTTGGCCGCGGTTTGAATGGCCGGTTTGGCAATGTCTAACCCCAACACATGCGGCACAACACTGCGCATGGCGTGGGTGTAGTAACCCTCTCCACAGCCCAAGTCGAGCAGTTGCTGCGCTGCGACATCGGCCAATAGGCTCACGACGTGGTCACGCAATGGCTGATAATGCCCTGCCGCCAAAAACGCCCGACGGGCAGCCACAGCGTCGGCGGTGTCTCCAGGGCTTAAGCTTTTTTTGTGCTGAACCGGCAACAGATTGATGTAGCCATCACGCGCCACATCAAAGCTGTGTTGTTGGGGGCATTGCCACAGTTTTGCGCCAACCGAGAGCGGTGCTTTGCACACCGGACAGATTACATCAAACATCAGCACATCCCACCCACACCGCCAAACAAGGCCGCATCATAACAAATACCGGTGCGGTGGCGGCGCTTAGCCGAGCGATAACGCCAGACTGACGGTTTGAATCCACTGCTCAATCTGAGCGCGATCCGTGCGGCTGTCTAAAAGGGTCATTTTCCAGCGCGCCTGACAGCGGCGCAAATGGTCATCTGTGGTGGCGCTGGCAATGTCGCGCATTAAACCCACCGCCAACAGACCGCAGCTTTGGCGCAGGCTATCGATCATCAGGGCTTGGGTGTCGGCCAACGACATCATGTCAGGCCGTACAATCAGCGGATCATGCTGCGGGGTGTCATCGACGGGTAATTCGACCGTGATCACCACGCTGTCAAACGGCTCAGGCTCGGCAATGACGTGTGGGACAGGTTCAGCGGGCATCGGTTGGCTAAACGGAGGAATCTCGGTGCTGCGGATCACCGTGGTCGCGTCAGGACTGGTCTGAATCGGTTCGATTAATTCTAAACGCAGCAGAACGTCGAGGTTTTCGGGGGTCATTAATGAGTCGCGCAAACGGGCGCTGGCGCTGTCATTTTTGTCGAGTAACAACAGCAGTTGGCGCAGGCGACTCGAGAGGTGTCGCTCACGGTTGGCCAGTTCGGCATGGGCGCGGGGGGTTTTGCGAAATACGGCAAGAGAAAGCGGGCTGTCTGCAACGAAGGCGTTCATATTGGCCATCCGTGGTCAAAGGGACAGCCCTAAGTATGGGCGCATATTGTGAAGCTATTCTGACAGGTGAGGGTGTTTGCTTTAATTAAAAACCGCAAACACCCCGAAAAATTAGCGCAGCTTAATGGTCATCAGGCCAATCAACACCAGCATGATGGTGACAATCCATGAGCGAATCACCACTTGGGTTTCTTCAATGCCTTTGAGTTCAAAGTGATGATGAATGGGTGCCATCAAGAAGATGCGTTTTTTGCGCAGTTTGTATGAGCCAACCTGCAAAAATACCGAGACCGCCGAGGCGACAAACAGGCCGCCCATAATGGCAAAGGCCATTTCTTGCCGCACCATCACCGCCATGGTACCCAGCATAGCGCCTAAGGTCAGTGCGCCCACATCGCCCATAAACACTTGCGCAGGATGGGCGTTAAACCACAAAAAGCCCAAGCCTGCACCAATCATTGCCCCACAAATCATGATCAATTCACGGGCATTGGCCACATACGGCAGGCTCAAATAATGGGCATAACGCACATCACCAGTCAGGTAGGCAAAGGCACCCAAGGCCGCCGCCACCATAATGACCGGCATAATGGCCAGACCATCGAGGCCGTCAGTCAGGTTGACGGCATTGCTCGCGCCATTAATCACAAGGTAGGTAAATACAATAAAACCAATGCCCATTGGGATGCTAGACAACGGAATGGTCAGGGTTTTAAACACCGGAACCAACAGGTCAAGCATGTCACGGCTGGCCGCAGGGGTAGGCGCTTGCTGGGCAATGAAGTACAAGGCAACGCCTGCACCCAAGGCCCCCACGGAGGTCCAGAAATACTTTTTTCGGGCAGGCAGACCTTTGGGGTCTTTATGTTTAATTTTAAGCCAGTCATCCATCCAACCGACCGCACCAAACACCACCATCACGCCCAGTACAATCCAAATATACGGGTTGGTCAGGTCAGACCACAGCAATACACTGATCGCGATACTGACCAAAATCAGAATCCCGCCCATGGTCGGTGTGCCGCTTTTGACCAAATGGGTTTGCGGGCCGTCGGTGCGTACGGCTTGACCGTATTTGAGCGAACGGAGTTTTTCGATCACGGCTGGCCCTAACAACATGCTGATAATCAGTGCCGTCAACACGGATAACATGGCGCGCAAGGTGAGGTATTTAAAGACCAAAAAGGTATGGTCATATTGACCCAGTTGTTCAAACAGCCACAGCAGCATCAGCGTGTCTCCAGCAGATCGTGAATCAGGGTTTCTATCGTGGCCGAGCGCGAGCCTTTAAACAGCAGCGCAATGTCGCCGGTGGTGCCGTCAATTAGGGTGTTTAAGTCCGCCAGTAAGGCAGCTTTGTCGGCATAGGCGCTGGCCTGTGTGGGGCGCACACGCTGCCAGCCCGCCAGCGTATGTGGGGCAAACTGACCCACAGCCAACAGATGGTCAACCGGTAAGGCGGCCAATGCTGCCCCCAATGCGTCATGTTCAGAACAGGTCAAATCGCCCAGTTCGCCAATATCACCGGTGATCATGATCCGTGTCCCCGCTTGGGCGCATAACACCTGTGCGGCTGCACGCATTGAGTGAGGATTGGCGTTATAGGTGTCGTCAATCAGGGTGAGTCGGCCATGCTGGCTAAACGCCAAGCGCCCTTTGACACCCATGGTTTGTGACAAACCGGTGGCAATTTGGCTGGGCGAAATATCTAAGGCTAACGCAAATGCGGCGGCGGCCAGCGCATTGTCAATGTTATGCTGACCCGCAAACGGTAACGCAACAGACGTACGACTAGTGGCGGTACACAGATGAAATTGACTGCGATTGGCCAGCAATTCAATGGATTCTGCCCAAACGTCCCCCCCTGCGCCAAACCGTACACAGCGGTAAGGTGCGGCAGCAGCGGCGACAACCTCAACAAAGTCACCCGCTGTCGCCACGACCGCAAGGCCCTCTGCACTTAAACCCGAAAAAATCTCAGACTTGGCGCGGGCAATGCCGTCACGTCCGCCAAACTCGCCCACATGCGCCGTGCCAATGTTTAATACGCCAGCCACCTGCGGCTGTACCATTGCGGTGGTATAGGCAATCTCGCCCACATGATTGGCACCGAGTTCCATCACGGCATACTGATGCGTGGCGTTTAACTCCAGCAACATCATGGGCACGCCCAGATCGTTATTGAGGTTGCCACGGGTCATTAAGGTCGGGGCTGACAACGACAAAATACTGCCCAGCATTTCTTTGGTGGTGGTTTTGCCACTCGAGCCAGTCAAGGCCACCACACGCAAGGCGGGTAAGGCCGCCCGCTGTGCCGCGCCCAAACGCCCCAATGCCAAACGGGTGTCATCGACCAACAATTGAGGGGTCGTCACATTGTCAATGGGTCGGCTGACGATCAGCGCCCCTGCCCCTGCGGCAACAGCCTGAGCGGCAAAGTCATGGGCGTCAAAACGCTCGCCACGCAAGGCCAAAAACACATCCCCCGCCTGTATTTTACGGGTGTCTGTCACAATGTGGGCGGCCGAAGGCAACACAGGCACCTCCCCCAACCATGTGCCCAAGCTTGCCGACGCAAGGCGTTGGGCGTGCCATTCAAGATCAGTAGACATGGGGCTGGCCGTCATGGGGTATCCGGTGTGACAGAAGAAGAAAAAGGGCGTGATGAATCTGCGGCGCATTGTCGGCCATCAGCATCGGTTTTGCCAGTTGTCGCGCTGGCCGTGACCTGCATCGCATCTGGAGTGTCTACCGTTGGTCGGGCAATGCTCGCTTGACGCATCTCAACGGCGTCATCAAACCAGTGCCGAACCCCTGCAATCTCTTGGTAGTCTTCGTGGCCTTTGCCTGCCAGCACCACGGCATCACCGGCCTGTGCGTGTGCAATCGCCATACGAATCGCCAAGCGACGATCAGGTTCTACCCACAGATGGGCGTGGTCACTTGCTTGTAGGTCGGCCTGCATGTCGGCCAAAATGGCCTCGACAGATTCGCTGCGTGGGTTATCGGCGGTCAAAATCAGCCGGTCAGCGTGTGCCAATGCAGCAGCGGTCATTAAAGGGCGCTTGCCACGATCTCGGTCGCCGCCACAGCCAAATACCACCCAAAGCTGCCCTTGCACATGAGGCCGCAAACTCGACAACACTTGGGTCAAGGCATCGGGGGTATGGGCGTAATCAACCACCAATAACCGTGAGGGGTCGTCAATCACTTGCATCCGGCCAGCCGCGCCAATCAGGTGCGGAACAGCCTGCACAATGTGCGCCATCGGCACACCCAATGCCGACGCCCCCGCGACCGCGGCCAAGAGGTTGGCCACGTTAAAACGTCCCAGCAAAGGGCTGTGTAAGGTCACGACACCCTCTGGCGTGGCCACCTGCAACGTCGCACCGGTCAAGCTATAGCAAGCCTGTTGCACATGAAACTCGGCTTGACTGTCTGCAACCATGCTATACCGCCACACCCGCACCGACGCAGACACCGCTGCAATCATCGACTCACTCGCAGGGTCATCAGCGTTGACTATCGCGGTATGCACCTCTGGAAACGCAAACAAGCGCGCTTTGGCTTCAGCATATGCGGCCAATGTGCCGTGGTAGTCCAAGTGGTCACGGGTCAGGTTGCTAAAGATCGCCACTTCAATGGGTGTGCCTGCAAGACGGCCTTGCTCAAGTCCATGAGAACTGGCCTCTAGACAGGCAAAACCTGCACCTTGTTCGGCATACTCATGCAAATGTTGTTGCAGGCTCAGGGCATCTAAAGTGGTGTGGGTCGAGGGGGTGAGGTTGGGCACAATGCCATTGCCCGTCGTGCCCATCACCGCACAACGCTGCCCTGCTCCAACCAGCAGCTCGGCCAGCAATCGACTAATGGTGGTTTTGCCATTGGTGCCGGTAACTGCGGCCACGCGCACCGGCTGTACGGCCTGTTGTGCCTGCAAAAACCGCCGACTGATCAACCCAATCTGATGGCGTAAGTCAGGCACGATACAGATCGGCACAGGGCTAAGTGGGTCTAATACAACGGGCATTTCGGACAGCACCAACACCGCGCCACGCGCAATCGCTTGCTGTACAAATTGCGCCATCCGCTCTGGTTGTGCCGTGCCTTGCAGGGCAAAAAACAGCCCTCCCGCTTGCACCTGTCGGCTGTCTAATGCCAACGATGATACCGACACCAACAGCTCGCCTGCGCCCTCAGGCCAAAGGGTTTGTATATTGATCATGAGGGAGTCTTGCTGTCTTTTTTGGGTTCAAGTGATTTGTCGAGCGGCACATTCATCAAGCGCAGCGACTCTTTCATAATGCGGGCAAAAATCGGTGCGGCCACCAAGCCCCCATAATATTGACCCACGGGGTTTTCGACCACCACCGCCAAGACAATGCGCGGTTTGCTGGCTGGTGCCATCCCCACAAACAATGCTCGATAATCAGAGGTTGAATAGCCTTTGCCGTCTGGGCGTAATTTATGTGCTGTTCCGGTTTTACCAGCAACCCGATACCCTGCAATCGCTGCCTGCGGTGCTGTACCGCCTTTGTCAACTACACCTTCCATCATATGCACCACAGATCGTGCAATTTGCTCGTTTAAAACACGCACGCCTACGGGTGGGGTTTCCTGCTTTAGTAAGGTCGATGGATACTGAATGCCCCCTGACGCCAAGATTGAATATGCTTGAGCCAACTGAATCACTGTTGCATTAATCGCATAGCCATAAGACATGGTGGCGACTTCAGCCGTATTCCACAAACTTGGTGGCAAAATAAGACCACCACTTTCACCTGGAAATTTTAAGGCACTACGTTTGCCAAACCCCACCCGCTTATAAAACAACGGTAGTGTGTCGTTGGGCAGTGATAAGGCTATTTTGGCGGCGCCCACATTACTTGATTTGACAATAATGGTTTTAAGATCAATCACCCCATTATTACTGTGGTCACGGATGCGATGATTGCCCACCACCATACTACCTGGTGACGTGTCAATCATTGAGCGTTCAGTATATTTACCCGACTCCAGTGCGGCAGAAATAGTCAGCGGCTTCATGGTCGAACCTGGCTCAAACATGTCGATGGTGGCGCGGTTACGCATGGCATCTTTGTTGTCTAAACCATGCAATGAATCATTCGGGTTAAAAGAGGGCCAGCTGGTCATTGCCAAAACCTCACCGGTGTTAGCGTCCATGGCCACAGCCGTTGCAGAACGTGCATGGTTCGCGATCCCACCCGCGGCTAGCTCGCGATACATGATGTACTGCAAGCGTGAATCAATACTTAAAGCAACGTTCTCGCCTGGTTTTGCAGCATCAATCAGCTCCACATCTTTAATACGATTACCACGTTTGTCATGCATCACCCGCATCTTGCCATCATGACCGCCTAAGCGATCATTGAACGACAACTCCAAGCCCTCAATTCCTTTGTCCCGACTATTGGTCAAGCCCAACAATTGTGCATTGGGCTGTGCCTGTGGATAAAATCGCTGATACTCAACCTGCCGATACACCGACTGAAACTTACGATCTAACACCACCTGCGCCACACTGGGTGGCATTTGGCGTTTTAGCACGACAAAACGAGAGCGCGCCCGCTCACGCGCTTTTTGCTGTAAATCGTTTGGCTCAACGCCTACTGCCAATGCCAATGCATTGAGATCAAAATTATTTTTACCCAGTTTACGTTTAAGCGCACGGCTGGTTGGCGACGCTTTTAATTTCTCGAGCGTTTCTTCACGCTCTTTCAACATTTGCCAATATTCTTTTGGGTCAAACCACAAGGTGATTAAGGGCGTGCTCACCGCCAAGGGCACACCATAACGGTCACTTAACATGCCCCGATATGCACGCACTGTATCCGTACGCAAAATCATGGCATCGGCTTTTTCTTGCAGAAAATCATGCTGCAAGACTTGCAACATAAAGGCACGGCCTAAAATCGCGACAAACACCACCAGCACAGCCGCCCACAACAAGCGAAATCGCCAATGATCGGTTGCTAAGCTGGCACGTGGAATCGCACTACGTAACGGACTGCGTAAAAAACGCTGTTGAAGGCTACGAAAAAAAGTATTCATGTCTCAAGGCATCGTCGAAGTAGGCGTGGACAAAACGACAGTTTGTGCTGCAGGCGGTGAATACATGCGTAAAAAAGTCACTGCACGGCTGCCAATTTGGGGTGTAGCACCAAACGTTTGCTGCTCAATCAACAAACGCCCCCACTCGACATCAAGTGCTTCGCGTTGTTTGTTGGCTTTTTGCAGGGCTTGGAAAGTCTGTCGATGTAAAAACACCTGATAAGCGACCCCTAACGCACTACTGACAATGCCACCTGCTAACGCAAAGATGACTAACCAAGAATAAAACGACATCCTTGTGGCTAATTTGGCCTGCCCCATCACCGCTTACTCCTGTCGCTCGGCGACACGCAACCAAGCGCTGCGCGCCCGAGGATTATGCTGTACTTCTGCATCACTTGGCGCAACTCGAGCCACCTTCTTCAAGGTTTTTTCACGCGGGATGCCCCAACCCCCGTTGACCTCAGCACCACTCGACTCTTGCTGAATAAACTGCTTAACGATGCGGTCTTCTAACGAATGAAAACTGATTACAGCCAAACGACCTTCAGGTTTTAAGGCGGTCAATGATTGCGGTAAAAAAACAGCGATATCATCTAGCTCATGGTTAATGGCAATCCGAATGGCCTGAAAACTCCGCGTCGCTGGATGCTTATGTTTTTCCCATTTAGGGTGCGCCACTTTGACAATCTCGGCCAATTGACCCGTGGTCTCTAAACGCCCCGCCAGCTTAATGGCTTTGGCAATCCGGCGGCTGTGACGCTCCTCACCATACTGATACAACACATCGGCCAAATCGGCTTCGTCAATTGCCACCAACCAATCAGCAGCGGTCTGCCCACGTGAGTTATCCATGCGCATATCTAGCGGGCCGTCATTCATAAAACTAAAGCCACGACCAGCGTCATCCAACTGCGGGGACGACACGCCCAAGTCGGCCATGATGCCATCAACCTGAGACACGCCGTGCGCGGTGAGTTGTGTTTGCAGGGTTGCAAAGCTGTCGTGAATCATCACTAAACGAGGATCTTCTGCCATCAAACGGGCGCCCTCGGCTTGGGCTTGCGGGTCTTTATCAAAGGCATACACACGGCTGTTGGCATCTAAGCGCGCCAATAATGCCCGCGTATGTCCGCCACGGCCAAAGGTGGCATCAACAAAAATGCCATGCTGGCGACCACCTAACAATGCATCAATGGTCTCGTTCAATAGAACAGACAGGTGGGCAGCAGAAGCAGACATGAGCAGGCCAAATCAAAGCACAATAAGGATTGCAATATAACAGTCTAGCCGAGCGGCTTAAACCATGATCCGTCTAGCAAGCGGCGCTGTTTTTGACATCTCAATTGATCCGGCACTCACCAATCCCAGCATTTCGCGCTTAAGGCTGCTGGCGATGATTGAAACAGCAAAAAAGCAGGCCATCCACTGGCACGCGAGTTGTGATGATTTCTGGGCATCCCTCACGCATGATGGGACGATTTTTGTCCTCATGCGCCTGACCGCTGTTGTTCTGGCCGCCAATATACAGTCTACAGATGACAGCTTGATGACCCACGCATCCACGCCGTGCAAACCCCGTGCAAGGCCACGATCTTGGTTATAATCAGGCCAGTTTATTGCCGATGTTGAGCCATCATGACCGTTCGCACCCGTATTGCGCCTTCTCCCACTGGTTTTCCGCATGTGGGCACCGCTTACATTGCCTTGTTTAACCTGTGTTTTGCCAAGCAACATGGCGGCGAATTTATTTTGCGCATTGAAGACACCGACCAAGTGCGCTCAACGCCAGAATCCGAGCAAATGATTCTCGACTCACTCAAATGGCTGGGACTGAACTGGGCAGAAGGCCCAGACGTCGGTGGTCCTCACGCGCCGTATCGTCAAAGCGAACGCCGCGACATCTACACCGCACACACCCAACAACTGGTCGATGCCGGTCATGCGTTTGCCTGTTTTTGTAGCGAAGACCGCCTGACCGCCTTACGCACCGAGCAAATGGCGAATAAGCAAACGCCACGCTATGACGGCCACTGTTTATCGCTGTCACTCGCCGAGACAACCGCCAAAATCGCGGCGGGCGACGCCTACGTCGTGCGCATGAAAGTCCCCACCGAAGGCATCTGCGAGATTCAAGACCTGTTGCGCGGCCAAATCGACATTCCGTGGGAACAAGTCGACATGCAAGTGCTGCAAAAAACCGACGGCCTACCGACGTACCACTTAGCCAACGTGGTCGATGACCACCTGATGCAGATCACCCACGTCATTCGTGGTGAAGAATGGATCAGCTCAGCACCCAAACACAAACTGTTGTATCAGTACTTTGGCTGGGACATGCCAGTCTTGTGCCACATGCCCCTGCTGCGTAACCCAGACAAATCTAAACTCTCCAAACGCAAAAACCCCACCTCCATCACCTACTACCGCGACATGGGCTTTTTGCCTGAAGCCCTCACCAACTACTTGGGTCGGATGGGCTGGTCAATGCCCGATGAACGCGAAAAATTCACCCTAGACGAGATGATCACGCATTTTGACCTTGCACGGGTCTCGCTCGGTGGGCCTATTTTTGATGTCGAAAAACTCACATGGCTCAACAGCGTCTGGCTGCGTGACATGACCCCTAGCGCCCTACTCGACCGCTTGCTCAACTGGGGAGGCAACCGCACACGCCTAGAACAAATCGCTGCGGCGATTCAACCGCGTATTAACGTGCTGTCTGATGCGGTCAACTGGGCGGGGTTCTTCTTTAGCGGGATGCCGCAACTGACGCCCGAGCAATTTGTCAGCAAAAAGCTCAGCGACGAACAAGTCCGCCAAAGCCTGCAACTGGCGTTGTGGCGACTCGAAAAACTCATGGTATGGAACGAAGATACCGTCAAAGCCACCCTCATGACCCTTGCCGAACACATGGACATTAAACTCCGCGACTTTATGCCCGCGTTTTTTATTGCCATTGCCGG
>JBEANQ010000002.1:0-46615 GCA_041165345.1 Pseudomonadota bacterium | reverse complement strand
CCTTGCAACCACGCAATGCCATGGCATTAGCACTGGTGAAGTGAGCTTTGATCTGGCGCAAATGCTTGCGCGCAAAGACAAAGTGGTCGATGGTTTGACCTCGGGTGTTGCAGCTTTGCTCAAAGGCAATGGCATTGCGTGGTTGCAAGGTGCAGGCAAGCTTAAAGCCAACAAAGTGGTTGAATTCACCCCATTAGACGGGTCACCTGCGCAAGAGATTCAGGCCAAAAACGTCATTTTGGCGTCGGGTTCTGTGCCGGTGAGTATTCCGGTTGCGCCTGTTGATCAAGATCGTATTGTGGACTCGACCGGTGCGCTGGAGTTTACCGACGTGCCTAAACGCCTTGGCGTGATTGGTGCGGGTGTGATTGGCCTTGAGCTTGGCTCGGTCTGGCGTCGTCTGGGTAGTGACGTGGTGGTGTTTGAAGCCATGGACGCATTTTTGCCCATGCTCGACAAAGCACTGGCCAAAGAAACCCAGAAAATTCTAAAGAAACAAGGGCTGGACATCCAGCTTGGCGCAAAAGTATCGGCCACGGAAGTGACGGCTGATGGTGTGACCGTGAGCTACAGTCAAGGTGGCAGCGAAAAAACCGCCCAATTTGACCGCCTGATCGTCTGTGTTGGCCGTAAAGCCTACGCCGAAGGTCTGTTGGCAGAAGACAGCGGCGTGACCCTAACCGACCGTGGTTTGGTTGAGGTCAATGACTACTGCCTGACCTCTGTGGCGGGTGTGTATGCGATTGGCGACTTGGTACGCGGTCCGATGTTGGCACATAAAGCGATGGAAGAGGGCGTGATGGCGGTTGAACGCATTCACGGCCATGCCGCGCAAGTCAACTACAACACCATCATTGGCGTGATCTACACCCATCCAGAAGCTGCGTGGGTTGGTCTGTCAGAAGAGCAAGCTGTTGCGCAAGGGCATGAGGTCAAAACCGGCCAATTTGCGTTTGCGGTCAATGGCCGTGCGCTGGCTGCCAACGAAACTGCGGGTTTTGTGAAGTTTGTGGCAGATGCCAAAACGGATCGCATGCTCGGTATGCATGTGATCGGTGCAAATGCCGGTGACATCGTGCATCAAGGCATGATCGGCATGGAATTTGTCGCCAGTATGGAAGACTTCCAACTGATGACGTTTGCCCACCCGACCTTGTCGGAAGTGGTGCATGAGGCCGCGCTGGCTGTTGATGGTCGTGCGATTCACGCCATTCAACGTAAGCGCAAATAACACAAGAGCCGTTGGGCGATCCCCGACGGTTTTTTATGAGCAACGCACATTGGGCATTGACAAGGAAACCCCATGAATCTGCATGAATACCAAGGCAAACAACTGTTTGCTAAATACGGCTTACCAGTCACTACCGGTATCGTTGCCAGCACGCCAGCCGAAGCGCGTGCCGCTGCTGAAAAAATTGAAGGCGGTGTTTACGTCGTCAAAGCACAGGTCCACGCGGGTGGCCGTGGTAAGGCGGGTGGTGTCAAGCTGGTTAAAACCCTTGACGAAGTTGAACAGTTTGCCAAAGACAAACTGGGCACCAACCTCGTGACCTTCCAAACCGACGCCAAAGGCCAACCGGTCAACAAAATCTTGGTTGACGTTCCTGTCGACATCGCCCGTGAACTGTACTTGGGTGCAGTGGTAGATCGTGCAACCCGTCGTGTGGTCTTTATGGCCTCGACTGAAGGCGGTGTGAACATTGAAGATGTTGCACATGAAACCCCAGAAAAAATTCTGAAAATCGCCATTGATCCGCTCATTGGTGCGCAAGCGTATCAAGCGCGTAATGTGGCTGGTCAACTGGGCTTAAACGCCAAGCAAACCCGTCAATTTGCCGACATTTTCCAAAAATTGGCCAAAATGTTTGTTGAAGAAGACTTGGCACTGCTCGAAATCAACCCGCTGGTCGTGAAGACTGACGGTGACCTGTTCTGCCTAGACGCCAAAGTCGTGCTGGACTCCAACGCCTTGTATCGTCATCCAGACCTTAAAGCAATGGACGACCCCAGCCAGATTGATGACCGTGAGCGCCAAGCAGCAGAGTGGGAACTCAACTACGTGGCACTTGAAGGCAACATTGGCTGCATGGTCAATGGCGCGGGTTTGGCCATGGCCACTATGGACATCATCAAGTTAAAAGGCGGCCAGCCCGCCAACTTCTTGGACGTGGGCGGTGGTGCAACCAAAGAGCGCGTGACCGAAGCGTTCAAAATCATTCTGTCTGACTCGGCGGTTGAAGCCGTATTGGTCAACATTTTTGGCGGTATCGTTCGTTGCGACATGATTGCCGAAGGCATCATTGCTGCGGTTAAAGACGTGGGCGTTAAAGTGCCTGTTGTCGTGCGTTTGGAAGGCAACAACGCAGCACTGGGTGCGCAAAAATTGCGTGAATCCGGTCTGAACCTGACCCCTGCTGCCTCGTTAAACGAAGCGGGTGAGTTGGTTGTAAAAGTTGCTGCTGACGCCAAGAACGCCTAAGGAGAAGATGATGAGCGTATTA
Source organism: Pseudomonadota bacterium (assembly GCA_041165345.1). Classification (GTDB taxonomy): domain Bacteria; phylum Pseudomonadota; class Gammaproteobacteria; order Pseudomonadales; family Moraxellaceae; genus JBBKWH01. The sequence continues at coordinate 44,114 of JBEANQ010000002.1, read as the reverse complement.
ATCGACAAAAACACCAAGGTCATCTGCCAAGGGATCACGGGTAGCCAAGGCACCCTGCATACCCAACAAGCCATTGAGTACGGCACTCAAATGGTCGGCGGTGTGACTCCAGGTAAAGGCGGCACCACTCACCTTGGTCTGCCGGTGTTTGATACCGTGAAAGAAGCGGTTGAACAAACTGGCGCAACCGCGACCGTGATCTACGTTCCGGCATCGCTGTGCAAAGACGCGATCTTGGAAGCGGTCGATGCAGGTATCGAATTGGTGGTGTGTATCACTGAAGGCGTACCGACCCTCGACATGCTGTTTGTCAAGGAATACATCCTACGCAAAGGCAATGTTCGCATGATCGGGCCAAACTGCCCTGGCATCATCACACCGGGTCAATGCAAAATCGGCATTATGCCTGGTAGCATTCACTTGACCGGCAAAGTGGGTATTGTGTCGCGTTCAGGTACCTTGACCTATGAAGCGGTCAAGCAAACCACCGACCTTGGCTTTGGCCAATCGACCTGTATCGGTATTGGTGGCGACCCCATCCCTGGCATGACCTTTATTGATGCCTTGACCTTGTTCCAAGCAGATCCACAGACTGAAGCGATCATTATGGTCGGTGAAATTGGTGGTTCGGCTGAAGAAGAAGCAGCAGAATACATCAAAGCCCACGTGACCAAGCCTGTGGTGTCGTACATTGCGGGTGTGACTGCGCCTGCGGGCAAGCGTATGGGCCATGCCGGTGCAATTATCTCGGGTGGTAAAGGCACTGCGGCTGAAAAATTTGCTGCTCTGCAAGCGGCTGGCGTGAAGACTGTCGATAACCCAGCGATGTTGGGCGTGGCATTGGCCGAGATTACTGGCTGGAAATAAGCTGCTAGTCTGAGTTTTAAGGCTAATGAAAGAGGACGCGAAAGCGTCCTTTTTTATGAGCATTCATTATATGATTCTATTGGAGTTAGGCAGGGTGATGTCAGGATAAATAAGATGATCGAATATTTTAGTGATAGTCGTGAGCTGATGTTGCAAGAGCAAGTGGCGATAGCGCTGCTGAATAAAGGCGTTGTTTTAGGTCAGCTGAGTCGTCTTGAAGATGAGCTTGGTGTTTATGATCAATTGATCGAACGTTTTGGTGGCAGTCGTGAGCTGGTGTTGCAAGAGCAGGTGGCGCAGGCTCTGTTCAACAAAGGCATCGTTTTAGGTCAACTGAGTCGTTTTGAAGATGAGCTTGGTGTCTATGATCAATTGATCGAACGTTTTGGTGATAGTCGTGAGCTGGTGTTGCAAAAGTCAGTGGCGATGTCTCTGTTCAACAAAGGCGTCATCATTGGGCAACTGAGTCGTCTTAAAGATGCGCTTGGTGTCTATGATCAATTAATTGAACGTTTTGCTGACAGTAGTGAGTTGGTTTTGCAAGAGCAAGTGGCGAAGGCTCTACTTCATAAAGGTATCACCTTTGGGCAGCTGAATCGGTTTGAGGATGAGCTTGGTGTCTATGATCAATTGATTGAACGTTTTGCGGACAGTAGCGAGTTGGTTTTGCAAGAGCAAGTGGCGATGGCACTGTTCAATAAAGGCATTGCCTTCGAGCAAGTGGCGAATGCACTGCCTCATAAACGTAATGAAAAAAACTTCTTCAATCAAATGGAGACGGCTCTGTTCAATAAAAGCATCTGCTTCAAAAGACTGACCTACCTTAAGGATGCGCTTGCCGTCCATGCTCAACTGATCAAGCGTTTTGCTGACAGTGGTGAGTTGGTGTTACAAGAGATGGTGGTTAATGCACTTTTTTATAAAGATATATTCGCCGAACGGCTGAGTCGTCTTGAGGATGAGCTTGGTGTCTATGATCAGGTGTTGCAAATCGAAACAGCGAAGGCTCTGTTTAATAAACTCTTTAGTCTTGATCGTGTTGAAGATGCGCTTGATGCTTATGATCAGTTTATCGAACGTTTTGCTGACAGTAAGGAGTTGGCGTTACAAGAGCTAGTGGCCGATGCATGGATCCATAAAAGCATCACTTTAGGTCGACTGAACCATTCTGGAGATGCGCTTAGTAGCTATAACCAATTGATTGAGCATCTTGAAAAGCGGTATCTAAAAGGGTATATGGCGATCGCACTGTGGAATAAAAGTGTTGTTTTACGTCGACTGAGTCGTGATGAAGAGAGGTTTAGAGTCTATGATCAATTGATCGAACGTTTTGCTAATAGTGGTGTATTGACGGAGAGAGGGCACGTTGCACGTGCTTTTAACTCAAAAGGTGATCAGCAAATGATGCTAGCCAAAAAAAATTGGCAAGATCAATCCACAGCCAAAGAGCAACTAAACAGAGCAAAGCATTATTTGCAGCAAGCATTAGAAAGAGCCGATAAAGCTTGTTGTGTTTCGATGGTGTTGGGCAATTTGGCTTATGTTGAGTTCTTACTCGGTCAGCCTGATGCAGCCACAATTCATCTGCGCAAAGCCCTCGAAAAAGCCGGAAAAAACCGGAAAAAACGCTATCACGCCATACTCGAAGACATCGCCACGTACCCCATTGCACCTGATACAACGTTTAGAGCCTTATTAGAGCGTGTCTGTGTGTCAGTCTTCAAACGTAGACGAAAAAAGTCCTCACGCCGTCACCCCTGGCATTGAGCTATTGTCGCTTGCATGTCAAACACCACTTTCAGTTATAGCTCCAATGAATCGCCATGCACTCAATCCCACCAAATACTGACTTTCAAGCACTGCTCGAACGGGTGTGGCAGTCCATTTCGTTGTAAGCGGTATCTGCCACAAAGCCTGTCGAGCCTCAATACTGGGTGTGGCGCTGGGCGAGTTGACCGGCTGGACCAAGTCATTCGTTTTCCCTTTTGGGTGAAATGAATCAAAAAACGGATGCTTCGGCGTTCATTTTTTTATGGGCAGCGTTGAGTGGAACCATCGATGGACATTCAATTCATTTTTTATGTCTTGACTTCAGGTGTCGATAGGGCTCGTATGCACAAAAATCAATCGCCTTTTCAGACCGTCTAGTCACTATTTCATTATTTATTCGCATTTTATGCACTAAACTACAGCGTAGATTTTGACCGCATTATTGAATGCGCTCTAACGTTAGGGGCGGGAAATGTCTCTGTATGAGATAGCACTCAAGGCAAAAGCTTTGCGTTTGGCTGCGTGTGTTTTAGCGGGATTGCTAATGCTCACCCAGCAGGGAATGGCAGCACCACGGGTGAATGTTAACGTCAGTTTTGATCAATTCACTGATGGAACCACCGTGCAAGCGACCGACTTTCCCAGTAGTCGAGGTACATGGTCGTATTTTGATGACGAGACCTGCCTAGGCGGGGGTGTCAGCAAAAAATGTGTATTGGGTTGGCGTTCAACGATTACGCCCAGCACATCCACAGATCGTGTCGAAGTGGCCTATGCGCGTACCTATGGTTACACCAACAGCAACCGTGTAGTGGCAGAGGTCAACTCAACAGCTCCGTCGCGGCTGTACTACAATATTTGTTTGGCACAAGGCGAAAGCTTGAATGTGTCGTATCAATTTGCACCCCGTAGCGGCACCGGTACCCAACAGGTTCGTGTGGGGTTGTGGCCGCTGAACAGCACGTATCCTGCGACGGCTTTATCATCTACATTGTCAACGGCACGCACATTTAGTAGTACCACCAACCCTGGTTTTACCACCGAAACCACCACATTAACTGCGCCATCAGCAGGATCCTATCAATTGGGTTTGGAGGCGGTTCAGCCCAGCACCGGTTCAAACGGCAATATTATTGACGACCTGACGTTTACCCTCATTCCCTTAATCGACTTGGGGCGTACCGGTGCATTTACCTTAAAAGAAGGCAGCAGTAGTGATGCCGCCAAAGCCTTGCGTCTGCGCATTAACGGCACTGTGCCAACGGGTGGAATCACGCTAGCCTTGCGCCGTACAGGTACGGCGGTTGAGCAAGATATTCAGTTTGGTACGCCCACGGGTTTAGCCAATACGACGCCCACGTTGAGCCATCCTAGTGAGGACATCTGGCTGGTGTTTGTGCCTGCGGGTGCGTATGACGCCGGTGAGTTGGGTGATGACTTGCGTTATGGCATTACCATTCCAATTGTTGCGGTTCAAGATGCACTGCTTGAAAACCCCGAAGCGATTAGCTTTAGCTTAGCTGACCCTGGTGTAGATGGCTCAACCGGTAATGGCAAATGGCGTAGTGCTAACCCCATCTGTGAGGGAACCTCTCAAACCAGTATTGAATACAATATTTTGCCAGCGGCACGTTTGTTGGTGGCACAAGACAACCTCAATACCGACCCGCGTGTTGATGAGAAATACCAATACCATATTGAAATTGATGGTAAAAGTGTCGAGTCGACCCAGCAGTTGTCGTATGCAGGCAGCAGCACGCAACTCGCAGGTCCGGTCTTATTGGCACAAGGCACGCATACCCTAACGTTTAAGCAGTCGGTATTGGGCACTGTGCCATTGGGTATGATCAGCCCGTATCAGGTTCGCTTGCTGTGTAACAACACCAATACTGATACCACGGCGACTGTTCCTAGCGACACGGCCGCTACCACGTTTTTTATTCCCTTTAATCAAAGTAAAACCATCACTTTGCAAAACCTTGGTGATGGTGACTATGTAACCTGTACCTTTGAAAACCGCAATCAAACAACCAGTTTTGCCATTAAAGGTCGCGTGTTTAATGACAACAGCGGCAGCACGGGTGTGGCGAGCAATGCCTATGATGGCCGTCAACAAACTGGCGAATTGGGACTGTCGGGTGCCACGCTTGCGCTAAACAATTGTAATGGAACGACGTATGGCAGCACCCAAACCAATGCCTTGGGTGATTACAGCTTTACTGTGCCACGCAGCATTCAACCCAATGCAGCACTGTGCTTAAGCGAAACCAACCTCACGGGCTATGCGTCAGTGAGTGGGGGGGTAGATCCAACGCTCAACCGTTATCAATACTCGCGCAGTTTAGACCGCTTGCAATGGACAAACGCCAACACCGCCAGCGGGGCAACAGTGGTCAATTATGACCAAGCCAACTTTGGTGATGCGTGGCTGAACATGCGGTTGGTCAGTGACGGCCAGCAGACCATTCGACCGAGTGAGGGCGCAAGTTATGCCCATACCTTGACCAATGATGCCGTGTTGACCCCGAGTTTTAGCACCTTAAATGCCCAGCAACCCGCCAATGCGACTGATCAAGCATGGACGCAAGTGTTGTATCGTGATGACAACTGTAATGGCGTCATTGATAGCGGCGAAACATCTGTGGCGCAACAACCGTACGGGCAACTGCTACCCAACAGCAAAATTTGTGTGATTCAGCGGGTCAATGCACCCAGCGCGGCCTCCTCAGGCGCGACCTTGCTGAGTCAGTTGACGGCCAGTTATCAGGCCACCCTTGCCGATGGCACGGTACTCAGTGGCAATGGTGACACCCGCCAAGACCTGACGGTGGTCAGCAATGCCCGTTTAGACATGGCCAAACAGGTGCGAACCGTCGCCAGTTGCCCCTCAACCAGCAGTGATGTGAGCGCCTTTAGCACCACCAACAGCGTCAAGTCGGGCAGTTGGTTAGAGTACGAAATTTTGTACCAAAACAACGGTACTAAACCGTTAAGCCAAGTGGTGATTAAAGACGAGTTGCCCGCACTCACCCAGTTTGGCGCAGCGTATTGTCAACAACAACCGACCGGCAGTAGTTGCCAACTCACCAACAGCCCGACCTTAACGGGGGGCAGTGCCATTCGGTTTTTGGTCACTGGCGGAGTGCCGCCCAGTGCAATCGGTTCGGTGCGGTTTTGTGTACGTGTGCCCTAGACCGTGACGCAAATGTCAGATTGATTGTCTGTGGGCAGGGTGATGTGAACGGGCAAAAACTGCTCAATCATCCATGCTTGAGTACGGGTGTGTTCGCTGACCACGCGACACGTGTATTGACCGCCCTTGCCCAACGCCAACGGTAAGAGCAACTGATCTGCCAGATACTCATCCACTGCCGCAGTCTGGTGCAGGTAGCGCTTGACCGTGCCCGCCAAGTGCTTGGCGACTTGCTCGGCACTTCTGTTGTGTTCACCCAAGGCACTAAACACCTCGGTATGGTGGGCGCTCACCACTTCGACATACACGGTATTGCCCTGACCGCACCCCGTGACATTGATCAATTGTTGGCTGTTGAGGTCAAGGTGTTGGTGCAAGGTGAGAAGCTCGCGTTCGGCAATATGTGACTCAAGCCGTTGTACGCCTGCATAAGCATTGAGCGCGATCAAGTCACCCCGATCCAACAAGCGCAAGGCTTTGCGGTCTGTCCACGGTTGAATGGTCACCTCAATAATGCCGCCACCCACCGGAAAAAATCCGGCTTGTGGGCAGATGACCGAAACATCAATGCCCAGTTTGGCCAACACAGGCAAAAAGCCGCGCTGAATAAAATCAACCGTTGGTGCCATTGGATTATGTGTGCCGCCTTCAATCCGCAACGTGCTGGGTTGGCTTTGCATCATCAGCACGGGCAGCAGCGTTTGTAGGACTAATAAGGTACTACCCGCCGAACCAATTGGAAAATGATAATGCCCCGTTTGCACGGTGTGGGGGGTAAAGGTCAGTTCGGTGCTGTGCAGGTGATCACCTGTAACCACTGCCTGACCGATCTGTTTGGCCGCGTGAACGCAGACCAAATGTTGCCGCATCAGACCGGCTTTTTTGCGCCCCGCCCGAATATTACTCAGGTGAAACGGCGTACCCGTTAGCAACGACAGGCTTAATGCGGTACGCAAAATTTGTCCGCCGCCTTCGCCAATAGAACCATCAATGTGAATCATAGCGTTGTCCATGTTGTGTTGACCACAGCGACGACAGGCTGGTGTTGTTGCCCTGTCGTCGATGCACATTTAACCTTTTACACACACCACTTGGCGCAAGGTGTACACCACCTCAACCAACTCACGTTGTGCGTGCATCACGGCCTCAATGTCTTTATAGGCCGATGGAATCTCATCAATCACCTCGGCATCTTTGCGGCATTCTACGCCTTCGGTCTGGGCGATTTGATCGGCAACGGTGTAACGTTTTTTGGCTTCGGTGCGGCTCATCACCCGTCCAGCACCGTGTGAGCAAGAGCAAAACGACTGTTGATTGCCCAATCCGCGCACAATAAAAGACTTGGCACCCATTGAGCCAGGAATGATGTCGTATTCACCCAAACGCGCCCGCACTGCGCCTTTGCGCGTCACCCACACTTCTTCACCAAAATGGGTTTCCCGATCCACATAGTTATGGTGGCAGTTCACCGCTTCGACGCGCGCATGAAAGGCTTTGGGAATCACCGCACGCAGCGCTTTTAAGGCGTTTTCCATCATGATTTCGCGGTTGGTGGTGGCAAAGCGCTGCGCCCATCCCACGGCAAACCAGTAATCATCAAAATGCTCAGTGCCTTCAGGAAAATACGCCAAGTCCTTATCGGGCAGATTGATAAAATGGCGTTGCATATCTTGCCGTGCCAGCTCGATAAAGTGGTTGCCAATCGCATTGCCTACACCGCGTGAACCAGAGTGCAGCATGATCCACACGTCATCATGCTCATCTAGGCAAACTTCGACAAAGTGGTTACCGGTTCCGAGTGTGCCCAAATGTTTGCGGTTGTTGGTGTTTTTGAGCTTCGGATGCTTGGTGCAGATCAGGTCAAAGTCATCGGCCAGTCCTGCCCATGCTTGATCAATGCGCTCGGCGGGGTTTTCCCATGCGCCTTGATCACGACCACCGCGACGCTGTTTGGTCATTCCATGCGGAATGGCTTTCTCTAGCTCGGTGCGCAGACCCGATAGATTGTCGGGCAGGTCGGTGGCTTTTAGGCTGGTTTTGACGGCCATCATGCCGCAGCCAATATCGACCCCGACCGCCGCCGGAATAATCGCGCCTTTGGTGGGAATCACGCTACCAATGGTTGCACCAATCCCCACATGCACGTCGGGCATCACCGCCATCCATTTGTAAATAAATGGCATTTGGGCAGCCTTAGACAGTTGTGCTTTGGCTTTTTCGTCAACGGGTACGCCTTGCGTCCACATCTTAATCGGCACGCCACCGGCCGGTTGGATGATCTCGTGTTGGCGTTTTTCAACAATCAGGTCTTGCATGATAAATCCTATGGGCTGTACGGGTTCATGCGTTGATCATTGCCAGCGGCGTGCCAAGCATGAGGAATATCCACTTTTTATTTTTAATGTATTGATTATGATCATTAAAAATAATTTGCTGCGATGGTTGTACCGATAATACTGCGGTGACATGCCGAGAAAAGATAGATTTTTAGATCCATTACTATAAAAATATCTACTCTTGAATGGATCGTACAGCACACCATGAGCAAACCCACCATCGTGATTGGCTTTGTCGGCGCAACCCTAGACCAAGGGCAGAGCCTTGACCGGTGGCAACGCTGGCGACCCACCGTCAGCCTGTGTATGCACGATGACTTACAGATTGATCAATTGTATTTGCTGCATGATCCGCGTGAAAAACGCCTGATGGCGCGCATCATCGACGACGTGGCGCAAGTGTCACCGCAGACCCACGTGATTGGCGTGCCATGCAAAATGCGTGACCCGTGGGACTTTTCAGATGTTTACGCGGCCTTGTACGACTGGGTGCGTGCCTTTGCGTTTGACCCGATTCAATATGATTACTTGCTGCACATCACCACGGGGACGCACGTGGCGCAGATTTGCTGGTATTTGCTGATCGAATCGGGTTATTTACCCGCACGGTTGTTACAGAGTTCACCCACGGGAAACAAACAACCAGCTGGGCATTATCATGTCATTGATTTGGACTTGTCGCGCTATGACGCGCTGCGTCGCCGTATGGAGGCCGAACAACAGGCCAACTGGCAACGCCTCAAGGCCGAGATAGCCACCCGTAATCCGGCATTTAACCAGTTGATTGAACAGGTCGAAAAAGTCGCCACCCGCTCGACAGCGCCTATTTTACTGATGGGCGCAACAGGCGCGGGCAAGTCACATTTGGCGCAGCAGGTGTATCAATTAAAAAAAGATCGCTATCAATTAAAAGGCCGTTTTATTGATGTCAACTGTGCCACCTTGCGCGGGGATAGCGCCATGTCAGCGTTGTTTGGCCATGTCAAAGGGGCGTTTACGGGGGCGGCTCAGCATCGCGCAGGCATGCTGAAAAGTGCTGATGGTGGCTTGCTGTTTTTGGACGAAATTGGTGAATTAGGCTTAGATGAGCAGGCCATGCTGCTGAAGGCACTTGAAGAAAAAACCTTTTTTCCAATCGGCAGTGACCAAGAGGAGCGCGTTGATTTTCAATTGATTGCTGGAACCCACAAAGATTTACGCCGTGAGGTGCTGGCGGGTACTTTTCGGGAGGATTTATTTGCCCGCTTGAATACGTGGACGTTTGATTTGCCTGCACTCAAAGATCGGGTGGAGGATATTGAACCCAATTTGTTGTTTGAGCTGGAGCGGTTTGGCCTTGAGCAACAGCGCCAGTTGCGTTTTCATCGTGAGGCGTTGGATGCATATTTGCACTTTGCCAAAAGCCCACAGGCCTTGTGGCGCGGTAATTTTCGGGATTTAACAGCCAGCCTCACCCGTATGGCGACTTTGGCCGACGGCGCTCGAATTACCCTTGTTGACGTACAGGCAGAAATTGGCCGTTTGCAAGCGCTTTGGCAGGTGGCACAGCCCGAATCCACCCCGCAGTGGGATGTGTTACACGGCGTATTGAGCGCCGAAGACATTGCACGCATGGATGAATTTGATCAAGTACAGCTTGCCGCTGTGGTGGCCGTGTGCCGTGAGTGTCAGTCTTTGGCGGATGCGGGTCGGCGGTTATTTGCGTGGTCTCGCTTAGATAAAGTCACGCAGAATGATTCGGATCGTTTGCGTAAATACTTAAAGAAATTTGATTTAACATGGGAGCGCTTACAGTTGCCAACACGCTAAACCCCCAACGATTTACATCAAATACTCAATGGGCAGTAATCCCACCAGCGTGGACACCCATTGACGTTTCCATTTGGCGGCAGGTTCATGGTGATGGATCACCCGTTGACCATTGTTTTGACGTTCAGTCCATTGCACACGCCCTTGATCGTCAAGCGTGACACGATAGGCCATTTCAAGTACCCGTTGATTAAACGCCGCAGCCACTTGTTGGGAGGCTTGTGAGCCATACACCATCAAGCCAATTTCGCTGTTGATCATCAGCGAGCGTGGGTCCAAATTCATAGAGCCAACATAGGTAATGTGGCCATCCCAACTGATGGCCTTGGCATGTAGGCTGCCCTGAGATTGCCGACCCCGCCATTCGCGTAAGCGCCAACGGCTGATGGGCTGGCTATTGGCACTGGGTTTAAATTCGTACAGTTCAACGCCTGCCTGTAGCAGCGTGATCCGCCGTCTGGCATAAAAGTCATGTAGCGCAGGTACATCCGTTGCCGCCAATGAGTTGGTCAAAATACGGATGCGCACGCCACGTTTTGCCATGTCAACAAGCGCTGCTGTGCCGCTGTCTTCTAGCACCACATACGGTGAAATAATGTCCAGTGAGTGTTGGGCTTGGCCGCTCATGGCGCGAACCTGTGCCCCAATGGTTTGTTCAAACGGCACGCGCCGTGCAAGTTTGATTGGGAGGTCATCGACCAATACCGCGTGGGTATGCAAGCTGACGGACTCTGCATTAGAGGTATTGGCAAGGCTGCCACCCGCAAGCCATGTCGCTAAAGTTTGATTACGATCAATGGCCTGAATATAGGTTTCGGCACGCGGGTCGTGTTGTGCCTGATCTATACGACGTTGCGCGGCCGCTTGTGCGCGTGCGCTGCTTCGGACAAACCCTTGTACCGGATAGGCGAGGGGATCGTTCCAATAGCGATCAAAGCTGGCATTCATGGCGGGCAACATTGAGCCTGCGGCCATGACATCAAGGTCGGCAAAAAAGAAGTCTGAGGTGACCCGATAGTAGGGGTCGGACATGTTTCGACCCCCAATAATGACCACTGCACCATCGACCGTCATGCTTTTGCCATGCATTCTGCGTTGGGCACGATGAAAATCGACCACATAGTTGAGCAACCGTGGGGTGCGAATATGCATCGGGTTAAACAGACGAATGTGGATATTTGGGGTGTGTGACAGTGCCAGTAACAATGGTGTGACCGCATGAGCGTTGTTGTCATCGAGCAAGAGTCGTACCCGAACCCCACGTTGTGCGGCACGCTGCAATTCAGCAAACATTAATGTGCCGGTCAGGTCATTGCCCCAAATGTAGTAGGCCAAATCGAGTGAGTGTTGAGCCTGACGAATCAGTTGTACGCGTGTGGCAAAGGCATCAAGGGGGTCAATGAGAGGATAAATCAGGTCGCTGTGTTGAGTGTGCTGGGCTAACGATTGTACCCACGGTGCTGGTGGGTGATCCGACACGGCCATGCTTAGACTCACAGGCGCAGCAGGCCGATGCGGCAGGGTTTGACAGCCGGTCATGAGGAGAGCATAGGCCAGTAAGATGGCATAAAACGTAGCGTGTCGACGTCGCAGCATGATTCTCCTTGCCCACTGGTGTCGATGTCTATGCAGCGTCCTGCCGCATGGTGGGGGTATTCTGTGGACACAGAGGGTTCACGCTATCTTCTGGGGTGAGGGCAAAAAAGTCTATCAACAATAGTCGAGATGCCCCTATTTAGGGGATAGGCTGTATGTGGGCGACCGGAAAGCTCATTTGAAAATCATCAATCAGTAACGCACCCAAGACACGGCCACTGGGTTGGGTAAAGTGTACGGCGTCTAATGCCCAGACCGGTACTCTGGCTAAGCGCGCCATGCCGCGTGCCTGTGGCGTAAAGCGAAAACGTGATCCTGCCCAATCTTGCACAAGGGTGAGCCATGCTGTTGGCAGCCAACGGCTATTGATCCGAAAGGCAGGCCCATAGGCGCGCATACACAGACTGGCGACAAAGTCATGTTGTGGTGTGCGCACACTTAAGGTGAGTTGTTGCGCTTGTTGATCAAGCTTAAACCGCCCCAGTTGTTTGGGAATGCCCCAGTTGGCATGACCGCTATCAACCGATAATTGCGTTGAAACATAAATCTTTGAAATGGTGGGATGACCGTCGACCACCCCGCGCCGCAGATCATCGATCCACAACAGCTCTTGATAGGGCCCCGCATCACTCTGTTGGTAATCAGCGACAATCAGCAAGCCCATGCGGCGTTTGCTGCTTTGCCAAATGGGAATGACCGCACCACGGCCTTGCAATTGCCATGGTGCAGCCACGATATGCAGTATAGAAGATGCGGTCATGGTCGTCTGCTCAGGGATGGCTGCGATGTATTGACTCTAGCGAGGTTGCCGGTTTGATACAGTGGCGAAAATGTGCATGTCAGGATGCCGAGCGGTGTATTTAGAGACAAAAAAGCCGGATTTGATCCGGCTTTGCTGTACATCGAGACGACGTATGACAGGATATGACATACGTTTAGAGGTATTTGACCCCAACGATTTCGTATTCAACTTCGCCGCTTGGGGTCTGAATTTTGACTTCATCGCCTTCGCTTTTGCCAATCAGGCCACGGGCAATGGGAGAGTTGACCGAGATTTTGCTCAGTTTAAAGTCGGCCTCGTCGTCGCCAACGATTTTGTAGCTGCGGCGCTCTTCGGTATCAAGGTTTTCAATTTCAACGGTCACGCCAAAAATGACCCGACCATCTTGGTTGACCTTGCTTAAATCAATAATATCGGCAGCACCCAGTTTGCCTTCGACTTCCATAATGCGGCCTTCACAAAAGGCTTGCTGTTCTTTAGCAGCATGATATTCCGCATTTTCTTTGAGGTCGCCGTGGGCGCGTGCTTCAGCAATGGCTGCGATAATACGAGGGCGCACGACGCTTTTCAGCTCTTGCAGTTCTTCGGTGAGGGCTTTGTGGCCCTGTGGAGTCATGGGATAGCGTTGCATTTTTAAAGTGCCTCTAAAGCGAATCCCCCGTCACCAAGCGGTCACGGGGGGAAACGGACGATCAGCCAGCGCTGGTCGGCATAGGTTTATCAGACTGAGTGTAAGTCTTGCAAGCGATAGACATCCATTGGGAGTTGAATACCGACCGCTTGACAGACCGCATCAGCACCACTGATGGTGGTGGTGTAATAGACTTTGCCTTGCAGCGCGTTGCGACGAATCGAGAACGAGTCTTGCTGGGCTTGTTTGCCTTCGGTGGTATTGATGATGAGATGAATCTCGCCATTCTTCAACCGATCCACGATATGTGGACGACCTTCGGTGACTTTGTTGACCCGTTCGCAATCAATGCCATGGGTTTTGAGCAGGCGATGCGTGCCACCGGTGGCAACCAGTTGGAAGCCCAAGGATTGCAATTTGCGGGCGATGTCTGGCAAGGCAGCTTTGTCGCTGTCACGCACCGACAAGAATGCGCGCTTGATTTCGCCTGCAACGGGCTTGCCCGGTAGGCGTTCGTTACTGCCCAATACGGCTTTGTAGAAGGCTTCACCGAAGGTTTTGCCCACGCCCATGACTTCGCCGGTCGACTTCATCTCTGGTCCCAAAATCGGATCGACACCTGGAAATTTGTTGAACGGGAAGACGGCTTCTTTAACCGCGTAGAAGTCGGGCACGATCTCGCTGGTAAAACCTTGTGATGCGAGTGTTTGACCCGCCATGCAACGTGCGGCAACTTTGGCCAGTGATGTACCAATACATTTGGACACAAACGGCACGGTGCGTGAGGCACGCGGATTGACTTCTAAAATGTAAACGTCAGTGCCTTTAACCGCAAACTGCACGTTCATCAGGCCAATCACGTTGAGCTCACGCGCCATGGCAATGGTTTGCGCCCGCATCACGTCTTGAATCTCTTGTGATAACGAGTAGGGCGGCAACGAACAAGCCGAGTCACCGGAGTGAACCCCTGCTTGTTCAATGTGTTGCATGATGCCGCCAATCACCACATCGACACCGTCTGACACACAGTCCACGTCCACTTCGATGGCGTCATCCAAGAAGCGGTCGAGCAATACAGGTGCTTCGTTAGAGGCTTGTACGGCGTCACGCAAGTAGCGCTTGAGTTCGTCTTCGTTATAGACGATTTCCATGGCACGGCCACCCAACACGTAGGAGGGGCGAACGACCAAGGGATAGCCGACTTCTGCCGCAGCCATCAGGCCTTCTTCGGCGCTTTTGACGATACGGTTTGGCGGTTGCAGCAGGTTTAACCGAATGACCATTTGCTGAAAACGCTCACGGTCTTCAGCACGGTCAATGGCATCCGGTGAGGTGCCAATAATCGGCACGCCTGCGGCTTCTAGTGCGCGTGCCAGTTTGAGCGGGGTTTGGCCGCCGTACTGCACAATCACGCCTTTGGGTTTTTCGATGCGGACAATTTCAAGCACGTCTTCAAGCGTGACTGGCTCAAAATATAGACGGTCGGAGGTGTCGTAGTCGGTCGAGACGGTCTCTGGGTTACAGTTGACCATGATGGTCTCATAGCCATCATCGCGCATGGCGAGCGCTGCGTGGACACAGCAGTAGTCAAACTCGATGCCTTGACCAATCCGGTTCGGGCCGCCACCCAACACCATGATTTTGTCACGGGTTGATGGGTTGGCTTCGCACTCGTCTTCATAGGTGGAGTACATGTAGGCGGTGCTGGTGGCAAACTCGGCGGCGCAGGTGTCGACGCGTTTGTAGACCGGATACACGCCCAACGCCCAACGACGTTTACGCAGTTCTTTTTGTGACACACCCAGCAAGGTGGCCAGACGTAGGTCTGACAAACCTTTGCGCTTAAGTTGACGCATGGTGTCGGCATTGAGACCGCCAAAGCCCATTTGGCGCACTTGCGCTTCAGCTTTGACGATGTCTTCAATTTGAACCAAGAACCACGGGTCGATGGCAGTGTATTCAAATACTTGCTCAACGCTCATGCCATGACGGAACGCGTCCGCCACATACCAAATGCGCTCAGGGCCGGGCACTTTTAGCTCAAGACGGAGTTTGTCTTCGGCATCGGGTGTTCCCACGGCGATTTTTTCGTCAAAACCGTTCACGCCCACTTCAAGGCCACGCAGGGCTTTTTGCAGTGATTCTTGGAAGTTACGGCCAATCGACATGACTTCACCCACAGACTTCATCTGGGTGGTCAAGGTTTGGTCGGCTTGGGGAAACTTCTCAAAGTTAAAGCGTGGAATCTTGGTGACGACATAGTCAATCGACGGTTCAAAGCTGGCTGGAGTGTTGCCGCCCGTGATGTCGTTTTTCAGTTCATCAAGGGTGTAACCCACGGCCAATTTGGCGGCGATTTTGGCAATCGGGAAGCCCGTGGCTTTAGAGGCCAATGCTGATGAACGCGACACACGCGGGTTCATTTCAATCACGACCATCCGGCCTGTGTTTGGGCAAATACCAAACTGGACGTTAGAGCCGCCGGTTTCCACGCCAATTTCACGCAACACTGCGACCGATGCGTTACGCATCAGTTGGTATTCTTTGTCGGTCAGGGTTTGTGCCGGTGCGACGGTGATCGAGTCGCCGGTATGCACGCCCATCGGGTCAAAGTTTTCAATCGAGCAGACGATAATGCAGTTGTCGTTTTTGTCACGAACCACTTCCATTTCGTATTCTTTCCAACCAATCAACGATTCGTCGATGAGCAGTTGTTTGGTTGGCGATAAATCAAAGCCGCGTTCGCAAATTTCGATGAATTCTTCGCGGTTGTAGGCGATACCGCCGCCTGAGCCACCCATGGTAAACGAGGGGCGAATAATGCACGGAAAGCCCATGTCCAATTGAATCTTGAAGGCTTCTTCCATGTTGCCTGCAACGGCAGCACGCGGGCATTCAAGGCCAATGCGGCGCATGGCTTGGTCAAACAGTTTGCGGTCTTCGGCCATTTCGATGGCGTCTTTGGACGCACCAATCAGCTCGACGTTGTATTTTTCAAGTACGCCATTGGCATCAAGGGCGAGCGCACAGTTGAGCGCGGTTTGGCCACCCATGGTGGGCAAGACGGCATCTGGGCGTTCTTTCTCGATGATTTGGGCAACGGTTTGCCATGTGATCGGTTCGATGTAGGTCGAATCGGCCATGCTCGGATCAGTCATGATCGTGGCAGGGTTGGAGTTAACCAAAATGACGCGGTAGCCTTCTTCTTTTAAGGCTTTACAGGCTTGCGCACCGGAGTAGTCAAACTCACAGGCTTGGCCGATCACAATCGGACCTGCACCAATAATCAGGATGCTTTTAATGTCTGAACGCTTTGGCATGATTAGGCTCCTGTCTTCCGAGCCTGCATCAGCTCAATGAAATGATCGAACAATGGGGCGCAATCGTGTGGGCCGGGGCTGGCTTCAGGGTGACCCTGAAAGCTAAACGCGGGCTTGTCGTTGCGATGAATCCCTTGGTTTGAGCCGTCAAACAACGAGCGATGCGTGACCCGCAAGGTGGCAGGCAGGGTGCTTTCATCGACCGCAAAACCGTGGTTTTGGCTGGTGATCATCACCACGCCGGTGTCGACGTTTTGCACCGGATGGTTGGCACCATGATGGCCAAATTTCATCTTGAGGGTTTTTGCACCCGAGGCCAGTGCTAACAATTGATGACCCAAGCAAATGCCAAAGACCGGCAGTTCGGTGGTGTCGACAATGGTTTTGATCGCATCAATGGCGTAGGTACATGGCGCGGGGTCGCCCGGACCATTGGACAAGAACACGCCGTCTGGGTTTAAGGCCAGTACATCCGCCGCAGGTGTTTGCGCAGGCACAACGGTCAAGCGGCAACCGCGATCGACCAACATGCGTAAGATGTTGGTTTTGACGCCAAAGTCATAGGCCACTACATGGAATTTTTCGTCGGCCAAGGCGCTAAAGCCTTTGCCCAATTGCCATGAACCACTGGTCCATGCAAAGCCTTCGGGGTCGCAGCACACCTTGGCAAGATCAAGGCCGTTTAAGCCACCAAAGGCACGGGCTTTTTCAAGTGCGGCTTCTGCTGTGGCATCAGCACCGGTCATGATGCAGCCGTTTTGTGCGCCTTTTTCGCGCAAAATACGGGTCAGTTTACGGGTGTCGAGGTCGGCAATCGCGACCACACCATGCTGCTTTAAATAGGCATCAAGGGATTGGGTCGAGCGAAAGTTGCTGGCGAGCAAGGGCAGATCACGAATGATCAAACCCGCTGCCCAGACTTTATGAATACGGCCCGACTCAACGTCTTCGTCGTTGGTGCCGGTGTTGCCAATATGCGGATAGGTCAGCGTGACCATCTGCTGTGCATAACTGGGATCAGTCAGAATTTCCTGATAACCGGTCATGGCGGTGTTGAAAACGACTTCCCCGACGGTTGAACCGTCTGCCCCAATCGATGTGCCGTAGAAAATGCTTCCATCAGCAAGGGCCAAAATGGCAGGTGCGCGCAAACCTAACCTCCAAAAATCCGGCTATAAAAAAACGAGTAGACACATCAAAGGACAAGGCCGACGGGTAAACGCTGGCCTCCTAGGGTCTGCTCGCTTGAGAATGTGGCGTATTCTACGGATGCCGCTTTAAATTGTCCATGAAAAGCGTCATAGACGGTGGGAGTGGCTGATGCTTTTTGCCAAAAACAGCAAAAAATAGGCCGAATCTGCAATCGACTTACATCTGTACGACCTTGCTCACGCAACATTACGTGTGGGTCTTGCGTTGATGGTGCGAACACCACACGAATGGGCTGTGGAGAAAGAGGGATCTCTCGTACTGTCGGTGTCAGGGCGCATCCCCAGCGCCTGTGATGACTGTAGTTCCTTTTTCCGTGTTTAAAGACCACTGTTTTGGAGATCAATGATGAGTTATTCAACCAACGACCCGTATAACGATATGGATCGGGATCAGATCAAAAAAATGTCTGAACAAACCCGCGAAGACTTAAACGCCGACCCGATCACTGGTGAGGCGGGTTCGCATCCGGTTGGCACAGGGATTGGTGCGGCGGGTGGTGCGGCCACGGGTGCCGCGATTGGTGCGGTTGGCGGCCCGTTGGGTGCGCTGATTGGCGGGGCGGTTGGTGCGATTGTGGGCGGGATGGCCGGCCATGCGGCGGGTGAAGCGATTGACCCCACGCACGAAGAGGCCTACTGGCGCGAGGCACACAGCACGACACCCTATTACCAAAAAGACTTCAGCTATGATCGCGACTATGGCTCGGCCTATCGTTTGGGTTATGAAAGCCGTTCCAAATATCCTGTCGGTCATCGGTTTGAAGATGCAGAGGACGACCTGAGTCGCCAGTGGGAAAGCCTTAAAGGCGATTCACGTCTCAAGTGGGCAGAAGCCAAGCAGGCCAGCCGTGATGCATGGAATCGTATCACCTAAATTCATGGGCACTTCACGCTATGAAAAACCACCGTGCAGTTGCTGTGCGGTGGTTGTGCGTGCAGTATCGCGTTAAGGCAACAACGTTAAGGGCAAGATCCAATCGGCCTGACGATGAAAGTCGGCCTGATCGCCACCGTGTTGCAAGGCCCAATAGCTCAATTGATCATTGGGATGTTGTAAAACAGCGGTCAGACCCACTTGTAAGGGTTCATCTGCGGGCAAGATCTCAGATAAATCAATCAATGCCTGCATACGGTAATGCTGAAGCCGTAACGACACCAACTGTGCATGCCGTTGCTGACGGGGTGGACTAATGTCCGGTTGCCGGTAGTCATCAAAGGCATAAGCATTCCAACGCGCCAATGGACTAAAGTTAAATTCGGTATAGGCCGCGTGATTGTGCTGCCGAATAAACAGCTCCATGCAGGTACGTTGCCACAAAAAATCGGCGCGTTCGGGAGTCATGGCGTGGTGATCAGGCCACAGCACAGCACCCGAGGCATCCTGTAGTTGGTAGTCCAGCAGCAACTGGCGGCGCGGGTAACGGGTGAGCTGTACTGTGACGCCAATCGCTTGACCATCACTTGAAAAGGGTTCGAAGGGGGACAGCGACAGTGGGTCTTCTATGTGATTGAGTCGAATATGAGACATGAGGAGGTTCTCAAAACGGATGGTGAGGGTCAAAAAACCCGTGAAGATACACACATGATACAAATGTTTTTTAATCCCTTGCCCATGCAAATGAGGCAAGGCAAGGGGATGTTACGGTATTGCAATCACAGGCTGAACGCATGAGATTGGCAATGATCAATCGATAACGACTAGCTTAGTCGGCCAGATGAGCAAACCGAACCAAGTTCGACAGGTCGGCATTGGGTTTGGCGGCTTTTTTAAACAACAGTGCCATTTTACCCACTTGTTGCACTACCACAGCTCCTGTGGCGTCGCACAGGCCGGCCATTAAGGCACGGCGTTCGTCACGATCTTCACCAAACACTTTGATTTTGATCAATTCATGGTCATTGAGTGCGCGGGTGGACTCTTCGATCACGCCTTCACTTAACCCATTGTTGCCCAACATGATCACCGGATTAAGGGCATGGCCGATCCGGCGTAGGCGTTTGCGTTCCTGATTAGACAGAGCGGTCATGGCGATAGAACCTATACAAGCGGTGATAAACTGAACCGACTATTGTAGCGCATTTGTCAGTGTCTGATGTTGCGTCATGCCGTGCTTTTGCCACAGATTACCGTAGAATAGACGGTCAGCAACAATGAGGCATAGGCGCATGGTCACTCGCATCACCAACAAAAAGCTCTCTAAGAGCAGTAAGGCGTGGATGCAAGAGCATTTAGACGACCCCTTCGTAAAACGGGCGCACAAGGACGGTTATCGTGCGCGTGCGGCCTATAAGTTATTAGAAATTAATGATAAATACAAAATCATTCGCGCAGGAATGACGGTGGTAGATTTGGGAGCCGCGCCAGGTAGTTGGTCGCAAATTGCCGGACGCTTGGTGGGCGACCGTGGCTTATTGGTGGCCTCGGATATTTTAGAAATGGACGCCTTGCCAGACGTGACGTTTTTACAGGGTGATTTTAGAGAGCAAGCGGTGTTTGATCAGTTGCTCTCGCTTCTTGATGGTCGGCCTGTTGATCTTGTAATTTCAGATATGGCCCCCAATACATCAGGGAACCCTGCTGTTGATCAGCCACGTATGATGTATCTGTGCGAATTGGCCTTAGATTTTGCAGTGCGTGTGCTGAGCCCGAAAGGCCAATTTTTGGTGAAAACCTTTCAGGGTGAAGGATACGACGAGTTCCGTAAGTCGGTGCAAACGCATTTTGGTGTGATCAAAAGCGTGAAGCCGGAAGCCTCCCGCGCACGGTCGCGCGAAATGTTCTTGCTGGCGCAAGAGCGTCGCAATGTGTAAGCAAGACCGTTTGTAGGTGTTTTGATATTACCTGTCGGCATGGTTGCGCGGGCAGGGTTGCCGCTGGTCGGCAATGGCGTTATGTTGCCGTGTAGCCTTAAAATATATGGGAAGAAAGCCTTGTGAGTGATCTCGTCAAGAACTCAGTGCTGTGGCTTGTCATCATTGGCGTTCTCGTGCTGGTTTTTAGCAACTTTGAAAACCGTAGCAAGCCGGATGTTTTAAATTACTCCGAGTTTGTGACGGCAGTGAGTGCTGGCCAGATCAAACAGGTCAAGATTGATGGTGAGCGCATCACTGGCGAAAAACGCAATGGGACGGCCTTTGAAACCGTACGCCCAGCGATCACTGACGCCGAGTTGATGCCAACACTGCGCCAACAAAAAGTAGAAGTACAAGGAGCTGCACCAGAACGCCAAGGCGTGTTCATGCAGCTGTTAATCGCCAGCTTTCCTGTCTTGCTGATTATCCTGTTGTTCATGTTTTTTATGCGCAATATGCAAGGTGGCGCAGGCGGTAAAACCGGCCCCATGAGTTTTGGCAAATCGAAAGCCAAAATGCTGACCGATGACCAAATTAAACTGACCTTTGGCGATGTCGCCGGTTGCGACGAAGCCAAGCAAGAAGTGGTCGAAATCGTTGAGTTTTTGCGTGATCCTGCCAAGTTCAAACGCTTGGGTGCGCAAATTCCACGGGGTGTGCTGATGGTCGGCCCACCGGGTACGGGCAAAACGCTGCTGGCCAAAGCCATTGCTGGCGAAGCCAAAGTCCCGTTTTTCTCGATCTCTGGGTCTGACTTTGTTGAAATGTTTGTCGGGGTTGGCGCGTCCCGCGTCCGTGACATGTTTGAACAAGCCAAGCGTCATGCGCCTTGCATCATCTTTATTGATGAGATTGATGCGGTGGGTCGTCATCGTGGGTCAGGCATGGGCGGGGGACACGATGAACGTGAGCAAACCCTCAACCAAATGCTGGTCGAGATGGACGGGTTTGAAGGCTCAGAAGGCGTGATTGTGATTGCGGCCACCAACCGTGTAGACGTGCTAGACAAAGCTTTGCTGCGGCCGGGTCGTTTTGACCGTCAAGTGGCCGTGGGTCTGCCGGACATCAAAGGCCGTGAGCAGATTTTGAATGTTCACATGAAAAAACTGCCGTCAGCGACAGGCGTGCAAACCGATGTATTGGCACGCGGTACACCGGGTTTTAGTGGTGCTGACTTGGCTAACTTGGTCAACGAAGCCGCCTTGTTTGCGGCACGTCGCAACAAAAACACTGTCGACATGAACGATTTTGAGGACGCTAAAGACAAAATCTTTATGGGTCCAGAGCGTAAGTCGATGGTGTTGCGTGAAGACGAACGCAAAAACACCGCCTACCATGAAGCGGGTCATGCGCTGGTGGCTGAGCTACTGCCCAACACCGACCCTGTGCATAAAGTCACCATTATGCCGCGTGGCTGGGCGTTGGGTGTGACATGGCAATTGCCCGAACACGACCGCATTAGCCATTACAAAGACAAGATGCTAAACGAACTGTCGATCTTGTTTGGTGGCCGCATTGCTGAAGAAGTGTTTGTAAACCAAAAGTCGACTGGAGCCTCCAACGACTTTGAACGCGCCACCAAAATGGCACGTGCGATGGTGACCAAGTATGGCATGAGCGATGCACTGGGCATTATGGTCTACGAAGACGACGCCCAAGAAGGCTATTTTGGCAAAATGGGTGGTCGTACCATCAGTGAAGCCACTCAGCAACTGGTCGACCAAGAAGTGCGCCGGATGTTGGAAGCCCAATACACCGTTGCGCGTGACTTGATTGAAGCCAACAAAGACAAGATCGAAGCCATGGTCAAAGCCTTGTTGGAATGGGAAACCATTGACCGTGAACAGATCCGCGACATTATGGAAGGCCGTGAACCACGCCAACCTCGGGTCTATGAAGCCGTTAATCCTGTGCCTGTGAGTGTGGTGTTGGATAAACCAACCGGTTCAACCCCACCGCCGTTGCCTGCCATGTAAGCTGTATGACTGCTGACCAAAGCCTCCGTTTAACGGGGGCTTTTGTTTGCGCGAATGTCGTTATTATAGAGGCGTCAGTGGTCAGTTTTTGATTGGATGTGTTATGCAGTTACACCCTCTGCCAAAGTGTCTACTGCGCTGCGGCACCCGCACGTTAGACCTGTCCAAACCGCAGGTCATGGGCATTTTGAATGTCACCCCAGATTCGTTTTCAGATGGTGGACGTTTTGTCAGCCTTGATGCGGCGCTACGACAGGCCGAGCAAATGGTGTCCGATGGTGCCAGTCTGATTGACATTGGCGGTGAGTCCACGCGTCCTCATGCACCGGTGGTGGCACAGCAAGAAGAGATGGATCGGGTCTTACCCGTGGTTGAGGCACTGGCGCAACGGCTGGATGTCATCTTGTCGATTGATACCAGTACACCTGCTTTGTTTGAAGCTGCAGCGGGGTTGGGTGCAGGATTGTGGAATGATGTGCGCGCTTTAAAACGAGAGGGTGCGCTGCAAACCGCCGCCCGTGTCGGCTTGCCAGTGGTGCTGATGCACATGCGGGGCGAGCCAGACAGCATGAACGACTGCGCACATTATGCTGATGCCGTTGTGATTGAGGTCATGCGTGAGCTGGCCGAGCGCCGTGATGCGGCTTGTGCCGCTGGTGTTTTGCCCGAACATATTGTGCTGGACGCCGGATTTGGCTTTGCCAAAAATAGCCCGCAAAACTTAGCCTTGCTCAATGACCTGTGGCAATTACAGGCTTTGGGTCATCCGTTATTGCTGGGAATCTCACGCAAGCGAGTGCTGGGTGAGGTCTTGGGTGGCGCACCGGTCGAACAGCGCCTGTTTGCGGGGCTGTCTGCGGCGCTGCTGGGAGTGCAGCAAGGACATAGTATTGTACGGACACATGACGTTAAACCCACCGTAGATGCCCTAACGTTGTGGTCGGCGTTGCCAAAGCAGTAGGCATCCGATCAGGTTTGCCTGTACTGTGCAGGCCAACGATTGCCCCTAGAGTCAACAGGAGACACCCCCATGACTGAAATCGACATTAGCCTGCATGATCGCAAGGTGATTTACCGCGCCAGACGGGGTTTAAAAGAGCTGGATCTGTATTTTGATCCCTATGTGCGCCAGTCGTACTTAAGCGCTGATCCCGCCGAGAAAGCCGCCTTTGCGCGCTTGATTGATCAAGAAGATCCTGACTTGCTGGACTGGTTTATGGCGGTGAGTGAGCCTGCTGAGCCTGAATTAGCCACCATGGTGGCGCGTCTAAAGTCACTGCGGCACGACTAAGCACATGGACTTGGTCTGCCGATGAACATGGTTGATGCCACCTTAACGCGCAGTCGATTGCGCGTTGTGGTCTATGTGCTGGCCGTACTGATGTGTCAAAGCCTGATTGGCGGGTCTGCATGGCCGTTGTGGGTGCGTTTGGCTGCAATGGCCGCGTTGGCGAGTGTTGCGCTGTGGCAGTATCGTCGGGAGGGTCAGGTGTGGCAGCTTGACCAGTTAGACGGTGATCGTTGGCGTTGGCAGCAACAGACGTTGCGGCCTGCTGGTTCAGGCTTGAGTCCACAGTACGGGCGGCTGGTGGCTATTCGTGCAGTGCCGTATGTGTTGCAGCTGAGTTTTGAGGTTCAGCAGCCGCGTCGGCAACGGGTGTCGTTGTTGGTGTGGCAAGATCAAGTGTCTTGCGAGGCATGGCGACGTTTGCAGGTGTTGGCGCGTTTTTGGGTGGGGTCGGCTCAACAGGCGACTCGGCCTAAACGGCGGCGTAGATGAAGGATGTGACGGTTTACCAGCAATAAAATAAAGTCATTTTTTTGGGCGGAGTCCACATACAAAAAAACCCGCACAAGGCGAGTCTTTTATCATTGAATGGTGGGTCGTGCGGGATTCGAACCTGCGACCAATTGATTAAAAGTCAACTGCTCTACCAGCTGAGCTAACGACCCGTTCAATGTGGACGCATGATAGCAACTTTATTTTTTTTGGCAAGCATGAATGTGACTGTTTGGCTATTTAATGTGCTAAAAATCAAAAAAGCCACCTGTTTGGTGGCTTTTTGATCGTTCTGTGGACTAAGTCACATTAGAAACGATATTTACCTGCTTGAATGTTGCTATGGATTTCTGCGGTGACCAAGGTGTAGGTGTTGGTGCTGGG
This sequence comes from Pseudomonadota bacterium, assembly GCA_041165345.1. GTDB lineage: Bacteria > Pseudomonadota > Gammaproteobacteria > Pseudomonadales > Moraxellaceae > JBBKWH01. Next base: position 19,607 of record JBEANQ010000002.1, on the reverse strand, counting down.
CAGCCACACCAACAGGGGTTCGTCAGTTTGTGCAGGATCAAAAGCTTCTTTCTTCAGGTTGTTCTTTTGATACTTGAACGTGCCTGTGGTTTCCATTTGCTTTTGTACCCGCAAAAACACCGGAATGGCATAGGCGGGCATGCTTTGCTTAAAGAAGCTGAGCAGATGCTCGTGGTCTTGTTCAGCGATGTCATGGCCTTCGTGTGGGGTAATGGCGCACATGCCCGCACGACCGTTGGTGTTGGGGATTTCGACACCGTACACCACGGCTTCAGAGATTTTTGGATGCTCTGAGACCAAGTTTTCAACTTCGGTGGTCGAGACGTTTTCGCCTTTCCAGCGGAAGGTGTCACCGAGCCGATCAACAAACTGGGCATGACGGAAGCCAATGTCACGCACCAAGTCGCCGGTGTTGAAATAGCTGTCACCTTGCTTAAAGACGTTTTTGAAAATCACTGATTTGTTTTTTTCAGGGTCGGTGTAGCCGTCAAACGGGGCGCGTTTGGTGATTTCACCAACCAGCAAACCAGATTCGCCGGTTGCCACTTTCATCATGAAGCCGTTGGCATCAAGGATCGGTTGGTTTTGTTCACGGTCGTATTTGACAATCGCGTAGGGGGTCGGTGAAAAACCAACGGTGTTGTCAAAGTTAAAGATGTTGCTAAAGCCAACGTTACCTTCGCTCGAGGCATACAGTTCAAACACCTCTTTAACGCCAAAGCGGTCTTTAAACTTGCCCCAAATGTTGGGACGCATGCCGTTGCCGATCATTTTGGTGACGCGGTGTTGGCTGTCGGCGGGTGCGGCTTTGACTTCCATCAGGTAGCGGCAGAGTTCGCCAACATAGCCAATGGCGGAGGCGTTGTAGCGTTGCACGTCTGGCCAAAATTGGCTGGCCGAGAATTTGCGGCGAATCGCCAAACCACCATGACCGGCAATGACGCAAGACCAGCACACCACCATGCCTGTTGCATGGTAGAACGGCAGGGTGACGTACATGACGTCGTCTTGACCGAGGTTCATGAGGTGGCCGAAGGTGCCGTAGGATTTCATCCAGCGTCCGTGGGTAAAAATGACGGCTTTCGGCAGGCCGGTTGTGCCCGAGGTGTAGATGTAGAACAGGCCATCACCATAGAACACGCTGTTGGTGGTGGGGGGGTTAAAGCGCGGCAAGCTGGCGATGGTGTCGGCAAGGTTGGTGTAGCCTGCGGGGGCTTGTCCGGCTTGTTTGCGGGTGTCTTGGTCGGCAAACCAGTAGCGGTTTTTGGTGTCGATGTTGAGGTCGGGCAGAATGTCGTCTAGGCAGGCGCGCATTTCTTCGCCCACAATCACGGCACGTGGTTTGACCAAGTTGATGCTGTGGGTCAGTACTTTACCGGTTTGTGAGGTGTTGACCAGCGCACAGGTGACGCCAATTTTGGCCATGGCAATGACCGTCACCAGCAGTTCTGGACGGTTTTCGATTAATAGGGCGACCACATCGCCTTTTTGTAGGCCACGCGCCAAAAAATGATGGGCGATTTGGTTGGCCCATTCGTTGAATTGGGCGTAGGTGAATTCGCTGTCTTGATAGTACAGCGCGATGCCGTAGGGGTTGGCGCGTACGGCTTTTTCGAAGGCCCAGCCTAGTCCCATCGGTTTGCTAGGGCGGGTGTCGTTGGCAAGGATTAAGCCTTTAACGACGTGCGGGAGTTTTTTCAGTAAGGCGGGAACCCGTTGGGCGATATCGCTAAGGGTGATGACATCATGCTGAGCTTGACTCATGGTGCGGGTTCCTTGGTTGGGGATCAAAAAAAGGCTTAAACCTTAATCGCCAGCAGACGATACATCAAGTCTCTTGGCAGATAAATGAACATCAGTCACTGCGTGCAGATGTGTGCGGTGCGGTCATGGTTTCAATCAGTTGGTCTGTCATACGGCGTTGCAGCGAGATGGAAAGGGCATGCGCCACTTCTTGTTCGACCATATCTGCGACCATGGGCCGTAGGTTCCAAATCAAATCAATCATTTGTTCGGTGTATTCCTGCCCGCGAATGGTCGCCGGTTGGTGCGTGCCTAAAGCCAGTTGCACGGCCACTTCGGACAGTTGTTCGGCAATCATTTGGAAACTGGGGGAGATCCGTTGCATCAGTTGCAGCAAGGGCATGAGTTGAAAGCCTTGATGCATAAATTGAATGGCCAGCTGAATCAGGACTGGATTATTGAGTCGGACTTGTTGGTGTGGTGCTGGCTCTAAAATGCCAAGGCTAAATGCAAGCGTGAGTTCTTCTGCTGTGGGGGCTGTGGGCAGTTGGGCTATTAGGTCATTGAGGTCATGCAGTGTGGGTGTTTGTGCGACCCATTGGCTGGTGAGCGCAGTGTCAATGCCGATCAGGTGATTGAGGCTTTGACCACGGGCTTGGGCGTCAAAGAGTTCGCTGATGTTGGCAATCGAGTAGCCTCGTCCCAACAGCTGCGAAATAATCCGCAGTTGGGCTAAGTGGGCATCGTTATAAATGCCCACTCGCCCTTGCCGCACAGGAGGAGGCAAGATGCCTCGTTCCTGATAGGCACGGATGTTGCGAACGGTCGTTGCCGCAAGCCGCGCCAGCTCATCTATCTGATAGGTGCTGGGCGCGTGGGCGGTCGAGGGGGTTTCGCTCATGTAAAGCGTATTCCTTGCTTAGCTCGGATTACGCTTTTTAGGTGGGCGACCCCCCGTCCGTGGACGACGTGGACGACGTGTTTCGGCATTGCTGTCGACGTTTCCGTTGACATCGCCTTCTTCGTGTTCGTCTTCTGGTGCGTTGAGCTCGTCGGCAGTGACGCCATCAAAGGGCATGAAGGCATCCGGTTCAAACGCCGTGCTGCTGATGGACGCGGCGCTGGCTGTGAGCGCTGTTGGGGCGTCTTCAGCGGTGACCGGTGCTTCAACGACGGCAACCTCAATAACCTCAACCGCAGGGGTTTCCATTGCAGTGGGGACATCGCTGTGTTCGATGGCGGTGTTGAGGGGCTCGGCGTTGACCGAGGTGGCGTCTAGCACGACTGCGTCATCGCTAACGGGTGTTGCATCAGCAGGGTCTGCTTGTGCTGCGGTTACGACTGGCGCAACGGTTTCGGCAGCGTCAGGCGTGGCGTCGATGCTGTCGATCACTTGCCCTTGTACGGGTTGCTCAGGGGTGGTTGTGGTCTCTGCAACCGGCAGGCTGTCTTCTGAGGACAGTTGCGTTGGCTGTTGTGCCGCTTGACGTGCTTGACGACGACGCTCACGCGGGTCATTGGCTGCGCGTGCAATCGGTGCGGGTGGCACCAAGGGCAGGGTGTCTACCGCAGCAGGGCTGGCGTCGATGGCTGGTACGCTGTCAGCGGTTGCCGTGTCGACGTCGATGACCGGTGTGACCGGCTCAGGTGCGCTGATTGGCGCGGCTTCGACCACAGGGTTGATTTGTACAAGCCGTGCATCGAGCGCCTTTAAGAAGGCTTCGATGACCCGACCATCGGCCAGTAGTTGGTCACCTTCGGTGGCCAATGTGGCACGTACAAAGTCACCCACGCTGCCTTGCACAGGCGCAGGATGTAGCCGTTGCTCACTGACTTCCGCCACTTGTTCTGCGTGGGCAGTCAGGGCGAGGTCGGTCACAGGGGCTGCAACGGGGCTGACGGGGTCAGCAGTCGGTGCGTCCATGTCGGGCAGGCCCAGTTCACGGCGACGACGGCGCTCACGCGGGTCGTTTGCTGCACGAGGACGTGGCTCGTTGGGTTGGTCGTCGTCGGTTGCAACCGGCGGCACGACCACGGGGGTGGTGTCGACGCTGCTGTCATGAACCACAACCGCAACCGCTGGGCTGTCGGTCAGGTCAGGGGCGATGGTGGACACAGGCGCTTGATCTAAGGCCGTCGCATCAAGGTTGATGGTGCGGACGGTGTTGGCCGGTGCATCAGGCAGTGCTTCAATCACTTGCATGTTAATGCCGGTGTGAAGTTCGTCGAGTACGCTGCCATCGCGTTGACGCGGGCCACGGCTTGGACGCGGGCTGCTGCCGCGTTCACGGCGAGGCAGAGCTGCTGCGTCCGCTTGTGGCTGGCGCGGTGCTTGTGGCTCGTCTTGCTGAGCGGCTGGGCGTTCGACCTGACGGTCTTGACGCTCTTGTTGACGCTCGGCGGTGCGGTCGGTTGGCGCGTTATTGCGACGTTGAGCCGGACGGTTGTTGCGTGCGGGTTGTTCGTCGCGCTCACCACGGTCACGCATGACGGGTTCAGCAGGGGTGCTGATGTCAACCGACAACGCGCTGTTCTCAGGCGTCATGGGGCTGTTGGGCGTGCCTTCGTTATCGCGTTGCCGACGATTGCGATTTGGACGCGGTTGGCGTTGTGCATTGTCTGGCACATGACGTTGTGGTCGTGTGCTGTCCTCTGAACTGGTGCCGGTGTTGTAGGCATTGCTGTTGTGTTCTGCCCGTGGCGTGAACCCTGTGCTTGGCAGTTGGAAGTCCTGTGCAGCACTGGGTGCAGCGGGTGCGGCAACAGGGGCTGGCCGAGTCGGTTGAACGGGTGCTGGCGTGGTGATCGCGCCTTGTTGACCGCGGCTAACCGCACCATTGTTGACCAGTTGCTCGATTCCGGCGGCGGCATCATTGGCGTTCATGCCATCGCTGGTGCGTGCTTGACGGGTCGTGAACAGGTTTTCAAGCCATGCGGCTGCACTGCTGGCTGGTGCTGTGGCCGCAGGTTGTGCGACCGGTGCAGGGGCTGCAACCGCTGCGGCGACCATGGGGGTGTCTTCACGTTTGTCGGTGGTGGGTTGCCCCTGTTGCGGCCGACGCTGACGCTGAGGACGTTGCGCTTGTTGTTGTGCTGCTTGTTGTGCTTGAGGTGCAGGCGTATCGGCCAATGGCTGGGTGGGTTGTTGCCATGTGGTTTCGTAGCCCAATTGTTGCTGTTCTTCGCGGGCAGTGCCAATGCGCTCATAGCTGGCTGGGGCGTATCCATCCCGATTGAACTGCACATGATAGTGAGGGGTTTCAAGGTGCGGGTGTGGCAATACAGTGATACGAACGCGGCTCGCTTGTTCTAAATAAACAATCGATTGGCGTTTTTCGTTGAGCAAAAATGCCGCGATTTCGACTGGCACTTGCACTTGTACTTCGCCTTGGCGTTCACGCAGGGCGATTTCTTCGATGCTGCGCATAATGGACAGCGACAGTGAGCGCAGGTCGCGGATCATGCCCGTACCGTGGCAACGTGGGCAGACGTAGCCCGTTGATTCTTCAAGCGATGGGCGCAGCCGTTGACGGCTCATTTCCATCAGGCCAAAGCGTGACAGTTGACCAAATTGAATGCGAGCGCGGTCGCTTTGGGTGGCATCACGCAGGCGTTGTTCGACGGCGCGCTGGTTGCGCTCTTTGCTCATGTCGATAAAGTCGATCACGATCAAGCCGCCCATGTCACGCAGGCGCAGTTGACGGGCGATTTCGTCGGCGGCTTCAAGGTTGGTGTTGAGTGCGGTGTCTTCAACGTCAGCACCACGGGTGGCTTTGGCCGAGTTGATGTCAATCGACACTAACGCTTCGGTTTGGTCGATGACAATCGAGCCGCCAGACGGGAGTTTGACTTCACGTTGATAGGCGGTTTCGATTTGGCTTTCGATGCCAAAGCGTGGAAACAGGGGTTCTTCTGCGGTGTATTTACGAATTTTGTCGATTTGGTGCGGCATGACTTGCTGCACAAAGCTGGCGGCTTCGTTGTAGGCTTGTTCGTTGTCGATCAGGACTTCGGCAATGTCATCACGCAGGTAGTCACGCACGGCACGGGTGACCACACCGGCTTCTTGATGCACCAGCAGTGGGGACGGTCCTGCATTGGCACGGTGTTGAATTTGTTGCCACAGGCTCAGCAGGTGTTGCAAATCGAGTTGCAGTTCTTCTTGGGTGCGACCAATTCCGGCGGTACGCACGATCACGCTCATGGCGCGTGGGACGTCTAGGTGTGCCAAAATTTCTTTCATTTCTTCACGGACACTGCCCGCAATTTGACGGCTGATGCCACCACCTTTTGGGTTGTTCGGCATCAATACCAAGTAGCGACCGGCCAATGAAATAAAGGTCGAGAGCGCAGCGCCTTTATTGCCGCGTTCTTCTTTTTCGACCTGAACCAGCAGCTCAGTGCCTTCGGTGATCAGTTCACGGATATTGTTGGTGCTGCGTGGGTCGGCACGGAAATAGCTGTTGGCGATTTCACGCATCGACAAGAAACCTTGACGGTTTGCCCCATATTCAACAAACACCGCCTCAAGCGACGGTTCAACACGGGTCACGCGGCCTTTATAGATGTTTGATTTTTTTTGTTCGCGGGTGCGGTTTTCTAAATCAAAATCGTACAGGCGGTTACCGTTAATAAGTGCAACGCGGACTTCTTCAGCGTGCGTTGCATTGATCAGCATACGTTTCATGGGTGTGACACCTTGGGTGTGACACACACATAGACTACTGGCCGGTTCCGTACTGGCCGAAGCAAACCCAATCTAAAGTTGCCATTGGCATGCGCCTTTGGCGACCGTTATGTGGTCTGCCATATCGATTCGGGGCCGGACAGATGCACAGCACCTGCCAGTCTATGTCGTCAACCTGCCCATCAGGAAACCACTGTTGGGGGCGTCTTACCGCTTGGTCTCAATCAAACATCGACAGAATACGAGAGGAGTAACCCGTCGGCACGTGGCATTCGTGGCGGGCTGACAGGCAACGGATCGCGCTGCATCTGTCTGAAATCTCCTGACTCGTCTCTGGTGGAAGAGACCGATCGGCAAGTGGCCCTGACCTGCATGTGCAAGGCTGCGACTTGTCTTGTGTGCATCAGTTTCTGTTTTCAGTTGGTCATAACAACCAGACTGGGTGACCGTTTGGGCGCTGCGTACTGCAAAGCAGTCACAACTCATGCGTCCCTCACGGGTTTTTGCCGATATAATCAGGCCTCGGCAGGGGCGTATTCGTCAGGCTGACCATTCTTGTCGGTGCAACCGTGCGCCGACTATAGCAAACCTTTTTTCAGAAGCATACGGTTGACATGACGAATTCCCGTAACACCAGAGCACCACACCAACGCCGCCCGCAAGACGATTCTGATCGTCACGCAGCGAACCCCATGTCCTCGCGCGAGTCGGCTGATCGTCGTCCACGCCCAGATGCGACCCGCACACGCACCGACCGCCCAACAGGCGAACGTAGCTATGGTGCAAACCGTGGCGGCGAGCGTGACAATCGCTCACAAGGATCAAGCGATTCACGCGGTCAAGACCGTCAAAAACCTTGGGAAAACCGCAGCGAAGGCCGTCCAGAACGCCCAACAGGCGAACGTAGCTATGGCGCAAACCGTAGCGGCGAGCGCGATAACCGCTCACAAGGATCAAATGATTCACGCGGTCAAGACCGTCAAAAACCTTGGGAAAACCGTGGCGAAGGCCGCCCAGAACGCCCAACAGGCGAACGCAGCTATGGCGCAAACCGTGGCGGCGAATGTGATAACCGCTCGCAAGGATCAAATGATTCACGCGGTCAAGACCGTCAAAAACCTTGGGAAAACCGTGGTGAAGGCCGTGCAGAACGCCCAACAGGTGAACGCAGCTATGGCGCAAACCGTGGCGGTGAGCGCGATAACCGCTCACAAGGTTCAAATGATTCACGCGGTCAAAAACCGTGGCAGCAGCAAGATCAGCCACAAGAAGAGCGTCAACCAGCAGGTCGTGGAAATCCGGCAGCACGTGGGCCGGCACGGGTCGGCGGTCGTCCACCGACTCATCAGTCACCGCGTTCGCGTCCGGTCGTTGACCGTACTGTCGATCAGCGCGAGCATGTATTGCGTAGCACACTTGAAACCGAACATCTGAATGATGACGAGATGGATCAAGTGGCTGAAGACGCATGGCAACAGGTCACATGGTTTTCAATTACAGAGTATCAAGCGGGTCAACGCCTTGATAACTTCTTGATCAACCGTCTAAAAGGGGTGCCGAAGACGCGTATTTATCGCCTGATTCGTGAAGGTGAAGTGCGGGTCAATAAAGGCCGTGTACGGGCAGATACGCGTTTGGTTTTGGGCGATCAAGTGCGTGTTGCACCGATTCGTCGGCATGTGCATAACGACAAAACTGCGCCAGTCATTGGTGAAGAGTTGGCAGCGGGCCTTGCGGCACGGGTCATTTTTGAAGATGACGGCCTGATTATTTTGAATAAACCGGCGGGTCTTGCGGTTCATGGTGGGAGTGGTGTGCCGTTTGGGGTGATTGAAGCCCTGCGCCAAGCCTTGGGCAAAAGTTATTTGGAGTTGGTGCATCGGATTGACCGTGATACATCGGGATTGTTGATGATCTCGAAAAAACGTAGCACGCTCAAGCGCCTACAAGATGACTTGCGTGATGGTCGGATTCGTAAAACCTATACCGCATTGGTCAAAGGCAATGTGCTCTTGGACAAACAAAAAGTCGATGCACCTTTGCTGCGGCATGAACTGCCCAATGGTGAGCGACGGGTTCGGGTGTCTACCGATGGCAAGCCGTCACAAACCGAGTTTGTGGTCAAAGCACGATTGGGCACTGCAACGCTGGTAGAGGCGAGTCCGCTGACCGGTCGCACGCATCAGATTCGGGTGCATGGCTTGTCGATTGGTCATCCGTTGGTGGGCGATGACAAGTATGGTCATGAGCGTATTTATGGTGGCCCACAACCACGCCGCTTGTGTTTGCACGCCACACGTTTGCAAATTCCCAGCTATGACCAAGTGTTTGAAGCGCCCTTGCCTGAAGATATCAGCAGCTTGATCGAGCAACTGCGTGAGCAAGCCAAAGACAGCAAGCCGGTCAAAGGCAAAGTGCCGAAGGCCACAGATGCCGTGTGGCATCCCGATCTTGGCATCTAACATGTCACAGGGTCTGATGATGAGCCGTCCTGAGTTGGTGATTTTTGACTGGGACGGCACACTGATGGATTCGGTGGGTCAGATTGTGGCGAGCCTGTTGTATGCGGCTGCGCGCTACGATCTGCCCCTGACCGCCGATGCTGCGGCCAATATTATTGGCTTGGGGCTACCCGAGGCGATGGCCGTTTTATTTCCCGATCATCCGCATTTGCGTGACCCCATTCAGGCGGTATATGCGCAACATTATGTGGCGCATAGCCAAACGGGGACGGGGTTATTTGCCGGTATTGAGCCGCTGTTAGTGGGGCTGCATGAGCGTGGTGTTCGCTTAGCAGTGGCCACGGGCAAGAGTCGTGCAGGGTTGGATCGGGTGTTGGCGCAGTCGGGGATGGCCGCACGGTTTGAAGTGACGCGTTGCGCGGGTGAAACCACCTCAAAGCCCGACCCGCACATGCTGCAAGAGATTATGCAGGTGACCGGTTTGACGCCGCAGCAATGCGTGATGGTGGGTGATTCTATTTATGATCTAGAGATGGCGCAACGCATGGGTATGCCCAGTGTGGGGGTGACGTATGGCGTGCATCAGGCGCATCAATTGAAGGCGTATCAACCTGTGGCATTGGTAGACACGGTGGCGCAGTTGGCGGCTTGGCTGGATGAGTATAGTCAACCCACGCGCCGCTGATCCTGATTGCTGTGTGACTCAGGCATGAACGGTTAGTGTGGTGTAGGCATTGTTAGATTGGTGCTACACCATGGTGCTGATGTTATGTTGAACCGGCCGAACCAATTCAGACAAGCCTTTTTTGATCATATAATGTTCGACCCAACTGCGGATCACCGCAGGATTGTCCATGGCCAGCACATCTTGTAGCAGTTGTTTGGCGTCGCTCATGGCAATGTGGCATAAGGTTTTGCGCACTTTAAGCAGGTTGGCGGCACTCATGGACAACGCCGAAAACCCCATGGCGGACAGCAAAATAGCGGTGGCTGGATCACCGGCCATTTCGCCACAAATACTGACGGGCTTGTCTAGTGCATGGCATTGATTGACCAGTTGATAGAGCGCACGAATCACAGCGGGGTTGTAGTGATTATACAGACCCGCCACGCGTGGGTTATTGCGGTCAACAGCCAGCAAATATTGAGTCAGGTCGTTTGATCCAACCGAGAAAAAATCAACCAGCGTTGCCATGTCTGCCAGTTGATACAACATGCTGGGCACTTCAATCATTACGCCGACGCGTGGGCGGGTGATTTTGACTTGTTCTTCTTCTTGTACTTCACCAAGCGCCCGCTCAAGCAGATACAGCGATTCTTCAACCTCGCTGACGGTGGTGATCATGGGCAATAAAATATGAAGGTTATTCAAGCCTATGCTGGCTTTGAGCATGGCGCGAATTTGTGCCGAAAAAATCTCGGGATGGTCGAGGGTAAAGCGAATACCCCGCCAGCCCAGCGCTGAGTTTTCTTCTTGAATCGAAAAATACGGCAGGTCTTTGTCGGCACCAATGTCGAGCGTCCGCATGATCACGGGCTTGTTGGCAAAGTGCGACAATTGTTGCCGATAAATCAGTCGTTGTTCTTCTTCACCAGGGAAGCGTTCGCGCAGCATAAACGGAATTTCGCTGCGGTACAGCCCCACGCCTTGTGCGCCGCGCTGTGTGCCGCGAATCACGTCGATCATGAGGCCGGTGTTGACGTATAGGGCAATCGGATGACCATCGGTGGTGATGGTGTCGCGGTTTTCGTAGGCTTTGAGGTCTTTGGCGGCTTGTTCTTCTTCGCGTTGGACTTCGCGGTAGCGTTGCCGTAAGCGCCGAACCGGATGCACAAAAATACGCCCTTGATGGGCATCGACAATCATTTCGGCATCGTCAAGCTGTGTGATGGGCAGTTCGGTGACGCCCACCACGGTGGGAATGCCAAGCGCCCGCGCCACAATGACCATGTGTGAGTTGGCTGCGCCTTCTGTGGTGACAATAGCGGCAATGTTTTGCAGCGGCAGCTCGACCAAGGTGGCTGTGGTGATTTCTTCGCCAATCAAGATGCTTTGTTCGGCAATTTCGCGGTGGTTGACGTCTGCCGCTTGTAGGCGCGCTAAAATGCGGCGGCCAAGGTCGCGTAGGTCGGAGACCCGCTCGCGCAGGTATTCGTCTTCCATTTGGGCAAAATGCGCCGAATGGCTTTCAATGACTGCGCGCACCGCGCCTTGCGCCCAACTGCCTGCCCGAATGCGTACAGCAATTTCGGCGGGCAGGGCGTTGTCGTCCAACATGCGCAGATACACGCTAAACAAGGCGCGTTCTTCGGCCATGAGGGCGTCTTGCATTTTGGCGTCAAGCTCACGGATGTCTGCCCGCACGGCCTGTACCGCATCTTGCAACATGCTGAGTTCTTCGCCAATGTTGTCGGCTTGGCGATTGGGCACGAGGTCAATGTCTGCGGGTGGATACAGCACCACCGCACGACCAATCGCGATGCCTCCTGCACCCGCAACGCCCTGAAAAATCTTAGAGGTGGGGGTGCTAGAGGGTTTACGGAAGACATCGACTTGACCGACGGCATGAGCGTGGGCAATCGCGCCAGACAGTTGCGCACACAAGGTGACCAAAAAGGATTCAGAGGCTTCCGAAAATGCACGCCGTTCATGGTGCTGTACCACCATCACGCCCATGACTTTGCGGCGATACATGATGGGAATACCCAAAAAGGCGTTGTAGCGTTCTTCGCCGGTTTCGGGCAGATAATGAAAACGCGGATGCTCGGCGGCGTTATCAAGGTTAATGATTTCTTCGCGTTGACCCACCAAGCCAACCAAGCCTTCACCTTTGTTGAGCGCAACCTCACCCACTGCATTGGCGTTAAGGCCTTTGGAGGCCATGAGAACATAACGTTGATTTTGTTCGTCTAATAAGTACACCGAGCAGACTTCAGCGTTCATGGCGTCGGCAACGAGACCAACCATCACTTCTAGGGCTTCATGCAAAGACGGTGCGGCATCGACTTCTTGCACGATGCGTCGTAGCGTTTCAAGTTGCATGGCCGATCCGGACATTTCCATTTTCCTTTGGAAGACAACAGTGACAAAACAAGCGCGCTCATCGTGCAGCAGGGGATGTTTTTCTGCTTAACGGTGAGCGCCGATTTTTACATATACCATGCTACAACGCTGAACTGATAGGGAGACGTCCGCAGAGTTCAATCATGGCTTTACGGTACACATCACGCTTAAACGCCACCACTTGACCGAGCGGATACCAATAACTGACCCACATCCAATGGTCAAATTCGGCGGGATGGCTGGCATCTAGCCGAATTTCCCGCGTGGATGCGGTCAGTTGCAATAAAAACCACTTTTGTTTTTGGCCAATACAGATCGGTGAACTGTCTTGGCGAATATAACGATGCGGCAACCGATAACGCAGCCAACCCCGTGTTTGCGCCAAAATGCGCACATGCTCGGGGTCTAGGCCAATTTCCTCTTTAAGCTCGCGATACAGCGCTTGCTCGGGGGTTTCTCCGTATTGGATGCCCCCTTGTGGAAACTGCCATGCGTCATGGCCGATTCGTTTGGCCCACAGCACTTGGCCATGGGCATTCGCCAAAATAATACCGACATTGGGCCTAAAACCTTCAGAATCGATCATTGGGCCTACCTAAAGATGCCATCATGTTTTCTCGTGCTTAGTCGCCATGACCACAGCGTCTGGCGTTTGGACCAATCACAAGAAAGACAACGAAATTTGGTATGATGTTAACGAATTTACCGAGCAGGTCGGCGGGATATTTACGTTTTTTTGTGTTCGACTCGTTTTTTTATTGGTGTCCACGCGGTTGGCTGTTGCGACGGTTCATCCGCTGTGGGTCAAGGAGTGCATGAGGTGCAATTGGCGTTGTTTGATCTTGATCACACCCTGTTAGATATTGATTCTGATCATGCGTGGGGCGAGTTTTTAATTGCTCAAGGTTTGGTCGATGAAACCGCGCATCGGGCGCGTAATGATCAGTTCTATGAAGACTACAAAGCCGGTACGTTAGACGCAGTGGCGTATAACGAGTTTGTTTTTGAGTTTTTAAGCCAACATGACATGCCGACGCTTGCGGTGTTACATGAACAGTTTATGCAGCAGGTGATTCGTCCGGCCATGCGTCCGGCAGGGCAGGCCGCGATTGCTTGGCATCGTGCTGCTGGTCATGAGGTGGTGATCATTACCGCGACCAATGCGTTTGTCACCGCACCGATTGCCAGTGCATTTGGCGTGCAGCATTTGATTGCCAGCCAGCCAGAGATTGTGGACGGTCGCTATTCTGGGCGGTTAATGGGGCAGCCGTGTTTTCAGGCGGGCAAGTTGATTCATTTGCAAACTTGGCTCGACACGCAGCCACCCGTCACTGAGCGGTGGGGGTATTCGGATTCGTTTAATGATTTGCCGTTGCTACAGGCGGTGAATCACCCTGTGGTGGTGACACCCGATGCCCGTTTACAGGCCTATGCGTTGACGCAGGGCTGGCCGATCACCGATTGGCGCATCACGCTGGCTTGAGGGTGTGATGGACATGACGCGGGCGAGTCGGCAGTGATCGACTCGCGCATGGATCTGGGTGCAATACGTTTAAAATGCACCCGGTAGTTTGACCAAAATCATCATAAAAATAATCGCGGCAAACAATAAAATCAGTCCTAGTAGCACGTTAAACGCTATTTTCATTTGGCGCATTGAAGGGGCTACGGGCGTTTTTTCTTGTTCAACGGTGGATTCTGGCGCATTTGGTTTGTTCATGATCGCTCTCATTGGTGGTTTAGTGGGCAAGGGCGCAGGCGCATCGCTGGTGAAACCTTAGGCGTGCTGGGATGCGTCTCTTGTGGGTGCAGATTAGGAGATTTTTAACAGGCAAGTGTTTTTCTTGTCCGACAAGGTCAATAACAAATAAAAAGTTAACAAGACTGCATCAGTCTGAAGCAAATTGACTCAATACAACGGGGTGGTTGGGGACAGTGTGGGAGACGTCGTGTAAGACGTGGTCACATAAACGGTCGGCGGCTTGTGAGCGTGTGCGCTCGGGGTGCCAAACCATGCCCAACATGCGGCTTAACGGGGCGACATCAATCATGGGCAAAATAGCCAGTTCGTCAGTTAATAACGTTTGCGGTAGTACCGACCATCCCAGCCCAATAGACGCCAACATTCTGAGAGACTCTAATGGGTTGGTGCTCATGCTGGCCTGTGGTTTAAGGTGTTGTTGGGCAAAGGCCGCCAAGGTGATCTGGCTGGTATAGGTGTTTGCATCGGGCAGTAAGGCCGGATAGGGCATTAAGTCACGCAGTGTTAACGGGCCTTGTTGTTGCGCCAAGGGGTGAAATGGCGCAGCCACAAACTGTAGGGGGTCTGGCCAGATTTCCACATATGACAGACGCGCATGTGGGGTGGGCGGTAAGGTTAAAAACGCCAGCTCTAACTCGCCAGAGAGAACCGCCTGATGCGCTTGTTCTGAGTCAACAAAATGCACATCAAGCTCGACCGCCGGATAACGTTGTACAAAGGTTTTAAGCGCAGAGGGCAAATGATGCAGACCAATATGGTGGCTGGTGCCAATCATGAGTCGCCCCGAAACCTGATCTTGGGCATGGCTTAAGCTGTGCCGGATGTCGTTGTAATCTAACAGCCAACGGGTGGCAAGCGGCCAGAGCGTATGGGCGGCCTGTGTGGGCTGAATACCGCGCCCAACGGCGTCAAACAACCGTACGCCAAATTCGTCTTCTAGGGTGCGCAGGCGTTTACTGATGGCCGGTTGAGTCAGGTGCAGGCGTTCGGCGGCGCGAGACACCGAGCCGGTTTGCATGACCATGACAAAGGCTTGAAGCGCGGCGGTGTTCATGGGCGTTTGGCTGCGCGTGATGATGAATCGGTTGAGCTTAATCATTCCAAAAAGTTTTGCAATTGATAAAAATCATAAATTAGTGTTATTGAATTGCAGCGCCTACAATGGCCACATCCCCCGCAGACCCGCTAGGAAAACCATATGACCAGCAAGACGCTTTACGACAAACTTTGGGACGACCACATGGTCAAACAGCGCGACGATGGTTCGGCGCTGATTTATATCGACCGGCACTTGCTGCATGAAGTGACCAGCCCACAAGCGTTTGAAGGCTTGCAATTGGCGGGTCGCAAGCCGTGGCGCTTAGATGCCAACGTGGCAACCCCTGACCACAACGTGCCGACCAGTCGTGCCGAACGCGCCCAAGGGATTGCGGGGATTGAAGACGAAACCTCGCGTATTCAAGTTCAAACCTTAGATGACAACTGCAAAACCTTTGATGTAGTGCAGTTTGATATCAACGATTTGCGTCAGGGCATTGTGCATGTGGTGGGGCCAGAGCAGGGTCTCGTCTTGCCCGGTATGACCGTGGTGTGTGGCGACTCACACACGGCAACGCATGGCGCAATGGGCTGTTTGGCGCATGGCATTGGCACGTCTGAAGTCGAGCATGTGCTGGCGACGCAGTGTTTGGTACAAAAGAAAATGAAAAACATGCTGGTCAAGATTGACGGCGTGTTGGGTGCAGGCGTGACCGCTAAAGATGTGGTGTTGGCGGTGATTGGTCAGATTGGTACCGCAGGCGGCAACGGCCATGCCATTGAATTTGGCGGGCAAGTGTTCCGTGACATGTCGATGGAAGGCCGCATGACCGTGTGCAATATGGCGATTGAAGCCGGTGCGCGGGTGGGCATGGTGGCGGTGGATGACACCACCATTGAGTATTTCCGTGATCGTCCGTTTTCGCCCAAAGCCGAACAATGGGATGCCGCCGTTGCGTACTGGCAGACCTTGCATAGCGACGCTGACGCCCACTTTGACAGCATCATTGACATGGACGGCAGCCAAATTGAGCCGCAAGTGTCGTGGGGAACCTCACCTGAAATGGTGATTGCCGTCACCGCAACCGTGCCTGTTTTGGCCGATGCCAAAGACGATGTACAGCGTGACTCGTGGGAACGTGCCTATAAATACATGGGCTTAACCGCTGGCCAAGCGTTGTCAGACATTCAACTTGACCGTGTGTTTATTGGCTCATGCACCAATTCACGCATTGAAGACCTTCGCGCTGCCGCTGCGGTGATTCAAGGCCGTACCGTCGCACCGACCATCAAACAAGCGATGGTGGTGGCAGGGTCGGGCTTGGTCAAACAACAAGCCGAAGCAGAAGGACTCGACCAAGTGTTTTTGGCGGCAGGTTTTCAGTGGCGCGAACCCGGTTGCTCGATGTGCTTGGCCATGAACGCCGACAAACTGCAATCGGGCGAGCATTGCGCCTCGACCAGTAACCGCAACTTTGAAGGCCGTCAAGGCAATGGCGGGCGCACCCATTTGGTCAGCCCTGCCATGGCCGCCGCTGCCGCATTGGCCGGTCATTTTGTTGACGTGCGTCATTTTTAATTGGGCTTTGCCGAGGATTTTTTGATGAAACCGTATACCCGTGAATCTGGCATCGTCACCCCGTTAGACCGTGCCAACGTCGACACCGACCAAATCATTCCCAAACAGTTTTTGAAGTCGATCAAACGCAGTGGTTTTGGTGCCAACCTGTTTGATGAATGGCGTTATTTGGATGAAGGCTATTTGGGCTTAGACAACAGCACACGGCCATTAAACACTGAGTTTGTACTCAATCAACCACAATATGTCGGCACGACCATTTTGCTGGCGCGTGAAAACTTTGGCTGTGGCTCAAGCCGCGAACATGCGCCGTGGGCGTTAGAAGAATACGGCTTTCGTACCGTGATCGCCCCTAGCTTTGCCGACATTTTTTATAACAACTGTTTTAAAAACGGCATGTTGCCGGTGATCTTGTCGGACCAGCAAGTCGACGTGTTGTTTGTTGAAGCCGCCGCAACGCCAAACTATCAACTGACCATCGACTTAAGTACACAGCAAGTGATTCGCCCCAACGGTGAGACCTTCTCGTTTGACGTGGATGCGTTCCGTAAGCATTGCTTAATCAATGGCCTAGATGACATTGGCTTGACGTTGCAAGACAGCGATGCAATCCGTACCTTTGAAAAAAACACCCAGCAGTCACGGCCGTGGGTGTTTAACGCTTTGCGGGGTTGAAGGCTGCGCTGGCGCATGGCGTATACTCCTCGCCCAACGCATCTTGTGTGCGACTCTGCGAGGGAGCAAGCCTCATGCGTCAGTCTGTATTGAACTGGGCTTTACCCATCATGGTGTTGGGTGGTTCGTTATTATCCGGTTGTCAATCAACAGTGCACCCGATGGTTGCGTCAGCGGCCATGCGCGTGTCAGCACCCGTTCGAATGCCAACCGGTTGGGTTGATGTTCAGTGTTCGGGTGGGTTACGTTGTCGCTTTGACCATGTTGATGCTGCTGCTATCACGGCTCAGTCTGAGCCTGTGGCACATCAAACGGCGCGTTTTTTTGTGCTGCATTTACCTGCGGGTCTGCATCAATTACAGATGAGTTTTTATCCCGTCACCTTAGATCGGGCAGAGCAATTTGTTTTGATTCATGAGTTTAAAGCAGGTCATCAATATAACCTGCATCTGTTTCGTGATCGTAATGTCCATGCCAGCAGTGTGTTGAACATGGCCGCACCCGATCCTTTATGTATTGAAGTGTTGGAAAACCAACAGCAAATCCGCCGCTTTTGCCGTCCCTTTGACCCCCAAACCGGCTTAGGTGAATTTATTGAACAAGCGGTGAGTCCTTAATGCCTGTGCCAATGTGGTGCAGTTTTTTTGATTGGAATGAATGATGTCAAAACAGATTTTGATTTTAGCCGGTGACGGTATTGGTCCAGAAATCATGGCCGCCGCCGAACAAGTGCTGGCCGTTGTCAATCAACAGTTTGCCCTCGATTTAAGCTGGACGCACGGCTTGCTGGGTGGCTGCTCGATTGATGCCTATGGTGTGCCGTTGAGTGATGACACCTTGGCCGCAGCCCAAGCCGCTGATGCGGTGCTTTTGGGTGCGGTCGGTGGATATAAATGGGACAACATTGAGCGCTCGATTCGTCCAGAACGCGGCCTGCTGAAAATTCGCAGCGCCCTTAACCTGTTTGCCAACCTGCGCCCCGCCATTTTGTATCCACAACTGGCCGACGCCTCAAGCCTAAAACCTGAAATCGTGGCAGGTCTGGATATTTTGATTGTACGTGAGTTGACTGGCGGTATTTATTTTGGTCAACCGCGTGGCATTCGCACCTTAGAAAACGGTGAAAAACAAGGCTATAACACCGACGTTTATAGCGAAAGCGAAATCAAACGGATTGCCAAAGTCGCTTTTAACATGGCGCGTTTGCGTGCTGGTGACGCCCGCCAAGCCCGTGTTTGCTCGATTGACAAAGCCAATGTGCTAGAAGTCACCGAGCTGTGGAAGCAAACCGTGACCGACCTACACGCCGCCGAATACAGCGACGTTCAGTTGTCGCATATGTATGTCGATAACGCCGCCATGCAATTGGTCAAAGCGCCCAAGCAGTTTGATGTGATGGTCACGGGCAACTTGTTTGGCGACATTCTGTCGGACGAAGCCGCCATGCTGACTGGTTCAATTGGCATGTTGCCCTCGGCCAGCCTAGACGAGAACGGCAAGGGCATGTATGAACCCTGTCATGGCAGTGCGCCTGACATTGCTGGTCAAGACATTGCCAACCCGTTGGCCACCATTTTGTCGGTGGCGATGATGCTGCGCTACACCTTTGCCCAAGAAGCCGCCGCCAAAGCCATTGAGGCCGCTGTGGGCAAGGTCTTGGATCAAGGTCTACGCACGGGTGACATTATGTCGGCAGGCATGACCAAGGTCGGTACGCGGGCAATGGGCGAAGCGGTTGTCAAGGCGTTGGGTTAACTGATTGCTCAAGTAACGAGGGCATCATAAGATGCCCTTGTTTATTTGGAATGGATTGTTTGTGAATTTTATTCACATATGATCAAAGGCTCATGCATATGCTATTTAGTATAGAAAAAAAGGTTCGCCTCGGTCTGATTGACGTAATGCCGATCAGTTAAGAAAAAAGCGCCATGGCGCAGATTGCCGTGGCGCTTTTTTCTTGAGCTTGAATCGCAAACCTTCTTACTTTTGATGCACCAAAAGTAAGCAAAAGTGCCTTTTCGTGCAAAACTCGCCATCCATGGCTCGAACAATTGCACTCAGGCATCCCTGCAAAAAGCACTTAACCTGCTTAACTGACAGGCATTAGTCTGATTGACGTGCTTTTTCGCTTGATTCATAACCAAACGTTGCCAGAAAAATACCGTGATCATGCTCTCATCAGGGATTGGATGGGTTACCGCGAATGTCATCTCAAACCCGATCAACTGCTGATTTATAAAACGGTAGATGATGATATTTTGCGTCTCGCCCGTTTAGGTTCACATAGCGAGCTATTTGGTTAATTGAAATTGTCGCGAATTGAGTCGCACATCCATCCTGACCACACGATTTCAACAGCCTCTTGCACAGCCCCTGATATGCTATCGGGGGCTTTTTTGTTTGCCCACACCATCAACACACCAACAAGGATAAACAGATGTTCAAACTGGCCGTTTTTTGTCTCACCAGTGCGTTTGCGTCGTTGACGTGGGCTGCCAACTGTGACCACGCGCGCAATAGCCTAGACGCGGTGCATTGCAGCAACATGGTCTATCAAAAAGCTGATCAAGAGCTGAATGCTAGCTATAAAGTCTTGA
>JBEANQ010000001.1:0-52781 GCA_041165345.1 Pseudomonadota bacterium | reverse complement strand
ACCTCGGGCGTTTTTAGCCACGCCAAAATGTCACGACGAACCGGATTGGCCAGCGCTTTAATGATCAGATCAACGTCCATACACCCGTGAACTCCACGTGATGACCACAGCGTAAGCCGATTCGAGGCGGCTGTATATAGTCATTTACAAAAACAAATATCTATATCATTCGATATACAACGCACCGTTGTACACGCCGTCATGACACAGACCACAGCCATAAAAAAACTCCAGCAAAAGCTGGAGTTTTTTATTCAAAAGCAACACATTAGCAAAAACAGATACCCGCATAACGCATGAATCTCACCTCGCTAAGCTTTACCTTACAACTTGAATATGGGCATAGAATCGGGTGCTGTCAAGCATTGATCTCGACTTTTTTGCACATCACGACACGCTTACAAGCCCATCTTCAGGCTGGCTTCGATGAACTTGTCCAGATCACCGTCAAGCACTGCGCCAGTATTGGAGGTTTCGACGCTGGTGCGCAGGTCTTTAATGCGTGAATCATCCAACACATACGACCGAATTTGACTGCCCCAGCCAATGTCTGACTTGGTGGCTTCGAGCGCTTGTTGAGCGGCACTGCGCTTTTGCAGCTCTAGCTCGTACAGTTTGGCGCGGAGTAGTTTCCATGCGCGGTCACGGTTGGCGTGCTGGCTACGCTCGTTTTGGCAGGCCACCACGGTGTTGGTGGGAACGTGCGTCAACCGCACCGCAGAGTCGGTTTTGTTGATGTGCTGCCCGCCCGCACCCGAGGCGCGATAGGTGTCGGTGCGCACATCGGCGGGGTTGATGTCGATCTCGATGTCGTCATCCACTTCAGGCGAGACAAACACCGACGAGAACGAGGTGTGGCGACGGTTGCCACTGTCAAACGGTGATTTACGCACCAGACGATGCACGCCGGTTTCTGTGCGCAACCAGCCAAACGCGTACTCGCCTTCCACCCGAATGGTGGCGCTTTTAAGACCGGCGACTTCGCCGCTGGACTCTTCCATGATTTCAGCTTTAAAGCCGTGGCGCTCGATCCAACGCAAGTACATGCGCATCAGCATCGACGCCCAATCTTGCGCCTCTGTACCGCCAGACCCCGACTGAATATCCAAGAAGCAGCAGTTTGGATCCATGGGGTTAGAAAACATGCGGCGGAATTCAAGCTTGGCCATGTCGGCTTCGGCGGCATCCAGCTCGCTGGTCACGTCTTCTAGCAGTGATTCGTCATCGGCTTCAACCGCCAGATCCAGCATGGTGCGGGCATCGTCTAACTGGGCGCTCAGGGTGTCTAGCACGCCCACGCTGTTTTCCAGCTCGCCCTTTTCTTTGGACATGGCTTGGCCACGCGCAAGGTCATTCCAAATGTCGGGATGTTGCAGCTCTAGCAGAACTTCTTCTAGGCGTTCTTTCTTTTGGTCGTAGTCAAAGATACCCCCTGAGTGTGTTGCCACGCTCATGCAGGTCTTTGAGGCGGAGGAGGTACGGGTTAATTTCCACGTGACATGCTCGGGCTGTGTTAAACAAAGGGCAATATTTTAGCATGTTGCCCCCTGTGGTTCACCCTGTCGCTGATTAACGTGTCACGCCAGATCAACGGTGGGCTAGGCAGGATCGGTATGCAGCAGATTGGTTTGCGCGTGTGGGGTGATCCGCTACGATACAACGCAAACCTGATGACCGGATCAATGACCATGGAACTGCTCTTTTTAGGCACGTCGGCGGGCATTCCGACCCTACACCGCAACGTGAGCGCCCTTGCGGTTCGGCGACGCGCATCAAAATCTTGGGTGTTGATTGACTGCGGCGAAGGCACACAGCATCAACTCTTGCGCACGTCGTTGTCATTGGCAACGTTAAGTGCCGTTTGTATCACCCATGTGCATGGCGATCATTGTTATGGGTTGTTTGGTTTGTTGGCCAGCGCAGGCATGGCCAAACGCACCGAGCCGTTGTTGATTATTGCCCCTCAAGGGGTAGAAGAGATGGTGCGAACTGTGGCCCGCTGTAGCGATTGGTATGTGTCGTATGAACTGCACTTTGTGGATGTGGCCAGCCTGACCCAAGCGGTAGAAACCGAGCATTTTTATATTCACGCAACGCCGCTGTCGCATCGCGTTCCGTCTTATGCCTATGTGTTAGACGAAAAAATCACTCAACGGGCATTAAATGTCGAGAAGCTAGATGCAGCACAGGTCACGCGTGGACCTATTTGGCAACAACTGCAATACGGACAGAATGTACAGTTGACGGATGGCCGCTACCTAGAGGCTGAACAGTATCTGCTGCCGCCACGACCAGCCCGACGGGTGATTGTGGGCGGTGACAACGACACCCCTGCCCTGTTGAGCGAGGTGGCCAAGACTGCACACGTGTTGGTGCATGAGGCCACCTATAGCGAGGCGGTGGCGCTCAAGGTCGGCGCGTTTCCACAACACAGTGACGCCAAAACCGTGGCACGCTTTGCCGAAAGCGCCCAGATTGCCAACTTGGTCTTGACCCACTTTAGCGCTCGCTATGGACACGAGGCGCATCACACGCCCAATGTGTTGGAGCTTGAGCAAGAAGCCGCCTCGGTGTATTCGGGTAATCTGGCCTTAGCATCTGACTTTGCAGTATTTTATTTAGACCAACAGGGTGTGCTACACGCACAAAAAACCGCCACTGATGCAGCATCAATGGCGGTCTAAATCAACCCACACGCATCACAACAAGGACTTAAAAACCAATACTATTGAGCAGCAGTATTGAGCTTTCACCGGTCACGCTGACTTGTTTACGGTCAGCGCTAAAGTCTTGCTCTTTGGCTTTTATCAACGGCAAGGTGGGGTCGGTAAAGTTTTTCATGTAGGCATTGATGTCTAGGCCTTGCTCTTGAATGTCTGCGGTACGGCCGATATCCGAGAATATCGTGTGACCGTACAACCAGCTACGGGTTGCAGGCAGATAAAAACCATAGTTGGCGGTGGACTGCATGTTGACAGCAAACCGGTCAATGTCAATTTTCCAACGAGCGACGGTATTGGCCATGCGTACTGCACGGTCAGTTCCTTGGGTGTCAGGATAAAAACGACGGTACGAGTATGTGCCAAACACATAGTCTTCTTGGGTGGCGGTCATCGAAAAACGATCTTTCGGCCAGCGACGGGCAACCGCTTGGTTGAGCGTGCCAAAGTTTTTGACATCTAGACCGGTCAATTGCGTTTGATACCAGTCTAACAAGCTGCGGGTGGTGCCATCGGCCAACAGGCGTTTCTCAGACAAACCCCAAATCGGCAGTGCAGTCCGATGCAAAGGTGCCGATGGATTGGCCGCATCGGTGCCGTTTTGGTCGGCAAAGAAGCTCGGACCGGCGTCATTCAACATGTAACCTTGCTGTACCGGAAACAACAACCGCAGCGCATGGTACAGACCCACCGCACCCACACCACCGGCACTTTGACCCGTCAGCATTAGCTGTTTTGGCGCTTCGAGGTTGTTGCGTACCCATGCAGCCGTTTGCAGTGCATTGATCACACCATTGTGATAGATGGTGATTGGGGGTTTAGCACCCGTTGGGTCGGTGTAAACACGAGTCGATAGACCCACATGCACGTCGCCGGTGCAATACGGCACAAATATTTTGTTCCAGCCTTGCACTTTGTTGTCGAGGTTTGACGAGCTGTCTTTGAGCAACGCCGAATACAATGGGATCATGAGCGATTTGTCACCCGCGGCCAAACCGGTGGTGGCAATGACTGCGCCGGTGTCTTTGTCCGCACTGGCCTTTAAGACATTGGCTAACGCTGGACCCGATGCCATGGTTGATGAACAGCTTTGGAAATCCCAGCACGCGCCACCACCTTCCAAAAACACCATCAAGTTGCTGGTGGATGCACGACGATTGACCCAGAACGAAAATGGTGAGCCATCACCACACTTGGCACCAGTCGACGGATCAAGGGTGACTTGTTGCCACTCGTTGTATTTTTTGGGATCAAAGCCATCCACATAACCCGCCGGATTGCTTTTGATCGACAGCGGGATCAGCTTTTGATCGGCAGCGGTAATCGGGCGATCTGCTTTTTTGGGATAGCTGGTGTTGTATTTGGTTTGCAGACTGGTGTAATCCCCCACATCTGCATGGGCAACAGTCAACACGCTGGTGGCAAGACCAACAACAAACAAACCCGTGATACGGGCTGGCATCATGCTTGGCATGAGATCCTCTCAATATTGTGATTTTGGAATACGGGCAAACCTGTGTACCCTGTGGCGCTGGCCGTTGCGCCAAAACAACAACAACCCTGTCAATCGGAGTGTGCGTGATGCACAAACATGTCGGGCTAGCCGTGCTGTTTTTACTGACATTGAGCGCGATTGCACTCGTCATGAATCAGCTTTCAGAAACTAACCAATCTGCACCTGTGCAACAAATGGATTCTGCCCAGTTGCCCGTCATTGATCGGAATACCGTGCAAAACGCCAACAACAACACATTTCCAGTCCCGTTGGTGACACCCACAGCCGAGGTCGATGAACTCACCGCGCAAAGCGATCATGCGCAGTTTTTGCAAGACATGAAACATTATTATCAGCAAGCGCAAACCCGCCAGCCCTTAGACGAGTTGGCGATCCAGCACACTTTAAGCTTGCTCAACGCCCTCGAACACCAGCATAAAATTGCCAAATATGAGGCCGCTGAACACCGCCAATGGCTGGCCGATCACAGCAGCAGCTTGGCCAGCGAGATTGCCCAACAACAGCAACAGGCCAACCAAGCCGCGCAGCAGGCCGAACAACAACGCGCCCAAGCTCTGCAACAGACCTTGGCGGCCGACACACGGTTTAACCGCTATAAACAAGCCGAAGCGCAACGCGTGCAAGAGATTGTGAGCCAATACCCCGAACCCTCGCCAGAACGCGACGCACTGATTCAACAGCAATTGGATGCGCTGCATCAGCAGATTTATGGCGCAGGCAACGGAATTTAATCAAATGAAATAATTGAATAAACGGGTTAAGCCACGGCGGACGCGTGCTGTACCATCAATTGAATACGCTGCTCGCCCCGAAACGTATTGATGTCCAACTGATAGGCCAGCTCAATCTGTTGCACGTCTTGCGGCCATGTGTGGGCATCAACATTAAACCAAATGGCCTCAACCCATTGGCCGCCAGTCATGGGGCGCAAGGTCCATTTAATATGTTTTTCTTTGAGCCAGCGTTGCTCTAACACCACAAACCGCCCATCAAACACCGGTGCAGGAAACGCCTGTCCCCACGGCCCCGCCTCGGCCAATTGGCGGGCAAAGCTGATCGACAGTTGTTCATCCAGCAATGCACCATCGGTCAGTAAGACGGGCTGAAATAACGCCGGATCATGTTGGGCAATTACGGCATCAAAGGCCTGCTGAAACTGCGCCAAGTGGGCAGCGGGCAAGGTCAAACCCGCAGCCATGGCATGACCGCCAAAATGGGTGATCATGCCGTCATGGTGTTCGGCCACGCGCTCAATCGCATCGCGAATATGCACGCCCGCAATCGAGCGTGCCGAGCCTTTGAGCACTTGGGCGCTGTCATCACTGGGCGCAAATACGATGCTTGGACGGTGAAACTGCTCTTTTAATCGACCGGCCACAATGCCAATCACGCCCTGATGCCATGATGGCTCATACAACACAATGGCGTGTGGTAACTGGCCGGTTAGCAACAACGGATGCTCGGCCAGCAGCGCCAGCGCGTCGTTTTTCATGTCTGCTTCAACACTACGGCGCTCGGCATTTAAGGCGTCTAAACGCACGGCCAACGCACGGGCGCTGTGCCAATCTTCGGCCAATAGGCACTCAATGCCAATGCGCATGTTGTCCATGCGACCCGCCGCATTGATGCGTGGTCCCAATACAAAACCCAAATCTTGCGACGTTAATTGATCCGGCTGACGCCCCGCCACCTCAAGCAACGCCAACAGCCCCATTCGACATTGCCCCGATCGAATCCGCTGCACGCCTTGTGCCACCAAAATACGGTTATTGGCATCAAGAGGCGCTACATCGGCCA
Source organism: Pseudomonadota bacterium (assembly GCA_041165345.1). Classification (GTDB taxonomy): domain Bacteria; phylum Pseudomonadota; class Gammaproteobacteria; order Pseudomonadales; family Moraxellaceae; genus JBBKWH01. The sequence goes on along the minus strand of JBEANQ010000001.1, from coordinate 46,748 downwards.
CGGTGCCCAAGGCCACCACATCAAGCCAATCGGTCAGTTTGGCACTGGGCAAACCCCGATTGCGCCGCCGTGTCGACAACGCCGCCAACACATAAAACGCCACACCGACACCAGCCAAGGCTTTGCTGGCAAAAGCACAATTAGGTTGATTGGGATTGACCACAGCACACGCTGGCGGTACGGTTTTGCTGGTTAAATGGTGGTCGGTAATGATCACCTCCACCCCTGCCGCGTGGGCAGCTTCAACGCCTGCATGGCTCGAAATACCGTTATCGACGGTCACAATCACCTGTGGCGCAAAGTCTTGCAGCGCCAAGGCGACAATTTCAGGCGTCAAGCCATAACCATACTTAAAGCGGTCAGGCACCAAAAAATCCACCACTGCACCCATGCGACGCAAGGCCAGCATCATCAAGGCAGTACTGGTCGCACCGTCGGCATCAAAGTCGCCCACAATCAAGATGCGCTGCTGTTGATCAAGGGCAAGTTCAAGACGATCCAGCGCCGCGTCTAGCCCACGCAAGGTATGGGCAGGCAATAACCGCGACAGCTTAAGGTCAAGTTCGTCGGGATGTTGTACCCCACGCGCGGCATATAAACGCGCCAACACAGGGGGCAAGGCCGACAAACTGGTCGGAATGGGGGTCAGCAAACGAGGCTGAAGCGAGAGCGATAAGGTCATGTGGCGATTATGACCGGATTACAGCACCTTGGCTGCAATCCGGATGGGCTGTTTGGCTGAACATTAACCGTGATGCGACGACTGACGGCGTGAGGTGTGATGCGATGTCGCCGTTTTTCGGTTTTTTGCATGAGTCTTGACCGCGTGGTGCTTCACCGGTTTGGCTGTTTTCACATGAATCTTGACCGCATGGTGCTTGACCGGTTTGACTGTTTTCACACGAGTCTTGACCGCATGGTGCTTGGCCGGTTTGGCTGTTTTCACATGAGTCTTGACCGCGTGGTGCTTGGCCGGTTTGACTGTTTTCACACGAGTCTTGACCGCATGGTACTTCACCGGTTTGACTGTTTTCACACGAGTCTTGACCGCGTGGTGCTTGGCCGGTTTGGCTTTTTTCGCTTGCGATTTGAGCGCGGGTGTTTTGGGTGTCTTGATGGCCTTTTTGCCCGCTGCATGACGATGTGTCGTTGCTTTGGCAGCAGGTTTGGCGCTTGACTGCTCTAGCAAATAACGCTCATGCACGCTCATGGCCTGCACCGGTTGCATCCATACACCGGCCAGCATCAATAGCCACAGCCTCCACATGACCTGCTTCAATACGTTCACTTACGCCCTACCCCAAAGATTCACTCAAACCGGCGCGTATTATCACAAGACCCGCCACGCTTGAACATGGCTATGATGCGGCAATTGCATCCTTTTGCGACAGGGCGCTTAGGGCATCAAACGGTCAATCCGCCAACCATGGGCGCTCAACTGATAGCGCAAGCGGTCGTGCATTCGATTAGGGCGACCCTGCCAAAACTCAAAGTGATCGGGAATCAGCCGATACCCACCCCAAAACGACGGCTTGGGCACCACTGAGCCTTCTGGATATTGCTGCGCCAAGTCTGCAAATGTGCGCTCTAAGGTCTCTCGCTGATCGACCACGCCACTTTGCGGTGCACTGACCCACGCCCCCAATTGGCTGTCATGTGGGCGTTTGTGAAAATAAGCAGTCGAGACATCCTCTGGCAGGGCTTCAACCTGCCCACCAACGCGAATTTGCTGTTCAAGCTCAGGCCAATAAAACAACACCTCGGCCTGTGGATTGTCGGCCAGATCATGACCTTTTTGGCTGTCATAATTGGTATAAAACACCAGACCCTGACGATCCGCCCCGCGCAACAACACGGTGCGGGCGTGCGGGCGACCCCGCGCATTGGCGGTGGCCAAGGTCATGGCATAGGGTTCTGTCAGTGGCGTGCTGAGCGCATAAGTCAGCCAGACTTCAAACTGACGAAACGGGCAAACGTCCACGTCGGCCACATCAAGGCTGCCTTTTTGGTAGCTTAGGCGCAGGTCGGACAGTTGTTCAAGGTCTTGCATGGTATAGGCTCCGTAGGGTTAAGGCGTGTCGTTGGGGCAGTGGCTGGCAATTTAAAAACAAACACTTGCCCCTGTCATACAGCCGAGCGAGACCCATCTAGGCGCTCAGTTGCTGCCGCACCAAATCCGCCAAGGCGTGTGCCATGCCATGCACTTGGGCTTCAGACTCACCTTCCACCATGACCCGAATCATCGGTTCAGTGCCAGATTTACGAATAAGCAAGCGGCCACGCCCTGCCAAATCACGCTCGGCCTGCGCAAAGGCATCGACCAGTACGTCATCGGCAAACGGGTCGCGCATCTGTGCCAAGCGCACATTGACCAAGGCTTGTGGCAACACAGTCATGCCCTGTGCCAGTTCGTGCAGGGTTTTGCCTTGCTCGACCACCGCCGCCAAGACTTGCAGACCGGCAATGACGGCGTCGCCTGTGGTGCTTTTATCCAAACATAAAATATGCCCAGATGGCTCGCCACCCAGCGTCCAGCCTGCGGTTTCAAGGTCGGCCATCACATAGCGGTCACCGACTTTGGCACGTTTAAAGGCCACATCATGGGCGTTCAGTGCCAGCTCTAAGCCCATATTGCTCATAAGCGTGCCCACCACCCCCACGGCTTTTTGCTGACGTTGGGTCGCCAAAATGTACAAAATCGCGTCGCCATCGACCAGTTTTCCGGTGTGATCAACCATCACAATGCGGTCACTGTCGCCATCTAAGGCTAGCCCCACATCGGCACCATGCGCCAACACCGCTTGCTGAATGGCCTCGGGATGGGTTGACCCACAGCCGTCATTAATGTTGAGACCATCAGGGGTGTTAAACAACGGAATCACCGTCGCGCCCAGTTCACGCAACACCGCAGGCCCAACCACATAGCCCGCACCGTTGGCGCAGTCGATGACAATTTTAAGACCACGCAGGCTTAAATGGTACGGAAAGCTAGATTTGCAAAACTCAATATAACGGCCTTTGGCGTCATCAATCCGGTAGCTTTTGCCCAGTTGATCGGGCTGATCCATGATCATGGGTTGGTCGAGTTGCGCACTAATCGCGTCTTGCAGATCATCCGGCAGTTTTTTGCCTTCACCCGAAAAAAACTTAATGCCGTTATCAAAGTACGGGTTATGTGACGCCGAAATCACCACGCCAGCATCGGCATGAAATGCACGGGTCATGTGCGCAATAGCAGGGGTTGGCAAAGGCCCTAGCAGTAACACATCCACACCTGCTGCATTTAAACCCGACTGCAAGGCGGCCTCTAAAACATAGCCCGACAAACGAGTGTCCTTGCCCATCACCACTTGAGCGCGACGACCATCACGGCGCAACACACGACCAGCGGCATAGCCCAAACGCAGGGCAAATTCTGGGGTAATTGGGGTTTCGCCAAACTTGCCGCGAATCCCATCGGTGCCAAAATGACTCATATTGATTTCTCTTGTGGGCATCAAATCCAGATCGCCCGATTGTGGCAAATTGCTGCACCAGAACAAAGCGCTGTTTGGTGACAAACCGACCACTCGTTCGCCGCACGTTCAGCGTAAAAAACCCCGCCAAAGCGAGGTTTTTAAAACAGATTGGTCGGTTAACGCAGGCTTATTTTTTGGCCGCTTCAATCGACTTGATGATTTCGGCTTTGGCCACGTCCGCGCCTTCCCAGCCGCTGAGTTTGACCCATTTGCCTTTTTCGAGGTCTTTATAATGACCAAAGAAATGCTCAATCTGCTTGATCAACAGTTCTGGCAGATCGGTGTATTCTTGAACATGGCTGTACAACGGGGTCAGCTTGTCATGCGGAACGGCGATCAGTTTAGCGTCGATCCCGCCGTCGTCTTCCATATTGAGCTTGCCCACAGGACGGCAACGAATCACCGAACCCGCCGCGACCGGATAAGGCGTGACCACCAGCACATCTAAGGGGTCGCCATCGTCAGACAGGGTGTTGGGCACATAGCCATAGTTGGCCGGATAAAACATCGGCGTTCCCATAAAACGATCAACAAACAAGGCGTCAGAATCCTTATCGATTTCGTATTTAATCGGGTCGGCATTGGCTGGAATTTCGATGATGACATAGATGTCATGTGGAGCATCTTTGCCCGCTGGAATGTTGCTGTAGCTCATTGCTATCGACTCGCATGTGGGGAGAAAATCGGAGGGCATTATAGCCGCTCGAACGAACAACGGGGATGCCGATTTTGGCCTGTCGGGCAAGGCAGGCGCGACTAGCCCACCCGTACCGACAACACAAATAAGAGGATCGGACAGGCCATGCCCAACACCCAAAGCACCGAGCGCAACGTGGCTTGATTGGTCACATACGCCATGCCATACAACAGCCGCAGCACGATATACATGATCGCCAGTCGGTTAATCGCCCATTGCATCACCACCATATATTCGGCCAGTAATACCGCTGACAAAAACACCGGCAAGGTCTCATAGCTGTTGGCCTGCACGGCATAGGCACGAGCGGCCAACCCTTGAGCATTCGCCCAAAATGCGCGGGGGTTTTGATTGTCTGTGGCCTTAAAACGACCTGCAAACTTGCCAACCCAAACCCAAAGAACAGGCAATAGGCTGGCAATTAACATGCAATAAATAGCAGGGGCGATGTCTTTCATGTGGACGGTTGCTCTGTGTCACCAAACAGTCCATCAAACAAGATGGACGATAAATAGCGCTCGCCTGAATCAGGCAAAATCACCACGATGGTTTTGCCTTGCATCTCGGAGCGCTCGGCCACGCGGGATGCCGCCGCCAAGGCCGCCCCACAGGACAGACCACATAAGATCCCCTCTTCGGTCATGGCACGCCGCGCCCACAGGACTGCGTCGGCACTGCTGACTGGCTGCACCTCATCAACAATTGATAAGTCTAGGTTTTTTGGCAAAAAATTCGCGCCAATGCCCTGAATTTTATGTGGGGCGGGTTTGAGCAGATCGCCTGCCCGTGTTTGGCTGATCAAGGGGGATTCGGCCGGTTCGACCGCCACGCTGTGCAGCGCTTGGCCTTGTACCTGTTCAAAATAACGTGAGATCCCCGTAATCGTGCCACCCGTGCCCACCCCCGCCACCAACACATCGACGTTGCCACCAGTGGCTTGCCAGATTTCGGGACCGGTGGTGGTGAGGTGAATCTGTGGATTGGCTGGGTTTTCAAATTGTTGCGGCAAAAAATACAGCTCAGGGTCGGCGTCTTTGATGCGCTGGGCGGCATCGACTGCACCAGTCATGCCCAAGGCGGCATCGGTTAACACCAGATGTGCGCCCAAGGCTTTGAGCACCTGTCGCCGTTCAAGACTCATACTCGACGGCATGGTCAGGGTTAAATGATAGCCTTTGGCTGCCGCCACAAACGCCAACGCAATGCCTGTATTGCCACTGGTGGGTTCGACAATTCGAATGCCTGCTTTCAGGTAGCCACGCGCTTCGGCGTCGGCAATTAACGCTGCCCCTACACGACATTTGACCGAAAAAGCAGGATTGCGGCTTTCTATTTTAGCCAGCACCGTCACGCCCGCAGGCATGATGCGATTCAAGCGCACCAACGGTGTATTGCCAATAGCCTCGGCATTGTTGGCATATACCGCAATGCCTTGATGAGCGATTGAGGCGAATGTTGGGTCGGTGGTCATGACGAACTCACTCAAAACACAATGGTTTGATCTTGCCCTGAAATGGCATAGGCGGCAATCCATCACACTGTCAAAAACCGCTTCACCCACACCAACAGCGTATTTCATGCTTAATTTTGGCGCATTAGCTGCGCTTTTTTTGAACCCTGCACGGTAAAGATGCCCTACAAACGCACCCAAAAAGAATCAAGACCTGTTTTAGGACTGCCGATGCCCGATAAAACAGCGTTTTCACGGAGATCAGCACAGTTTTGGCACATATTTTGCTTACAAAGCGTAACACTACGCCATTTTGGGGAATTGTTTTGGCCAGCCGCTTACCGCTATTCGACTTTAAACTTGCTCGAATAAAAACCCTGCACTACACATGGTTTGCATTCTTTGTCACCTTTTTGATTTGGTTTGCCCATGCGTCCCTCATGCCAACCATCCAAAAGTATTTTGGGTTGACTGAACCACAAGTCAAAACCATTTTGATGCTCAACGTCGCCCTGACCATCCCTGCTCGTATCTTGATTGGCGTGTTGGTTGACCGTTATGGCCCACGCAAAGCCTACAGTGCATTGTTGTTTATCAGTGGTTTACTATGCTTTCTCTTTGCTGCTGCACAAAGCTTTGAATGGCTAGCGATTAGTCGCTTTCTGCTCGGTTTTGTCGGTGCAGGCTTTGTGGTTGGCATTCGCTTGATCTCAGAATGGTTTCCAGCGCGCGAAGTTGGCTCCGCTGAAGGCATTTATGGCGGTTGGGGCAATTTTGGTGCAGCAGTGGCCTCTATGTCGATGCCGTTCTTGGCCTTAGCCTTTGGCGGTGATGATGGCTGGCGCTATGCGATTGCCACCACTGGTGTCATTGCGATCATCTACTCGTTTGTGTTTTATCGTGGCGTTCGTGACACCCCAGAAGGCGCAACCTACTTTAAACCCAAAAAAGCCGGTGGCCTTGAAGTCAGCACCAAAAGCGATTTCTTCTTTTATGCCCTCATGACCGCCCCACTGTATGCCACCTTGGCCTTACTGTCATGGCGCTTGTCTCCAGCAGGATTAAAGCTGCTGACCGATAGCCAAACCCTAATCGCCTATGGCGTGGTGTTGGCGTTGGCGGTGTATCAGTACATTAAAATTTGGCAAGTCAACAAACACCTGTTTGCCAGCAACTATGTCGCTCAACCGCATTTGGGTGGCTATAAGTTTAAGCAAGTCGCCATTTTAAACTTGGCGTATATGGCCTGCTTTGGTTCAGAGTTGGCGGTGGTCTCGATGCTGCCGAAATACTTCATTGCCAACTATGGCATCAGCACCACGGTTGCAGGTCTAACCGCAGGTTGCTTTGCGGTCATGAACCTGTTTGCACGGCCAGGTGGCGGCTTTATTTCAGATGCCGTGGGTCGTCGTAAAGTTTTGATGGTCGCGTTGATTGGTCAAACCATTGGTTACGTGTTGATGTCAAACATGATGGCATGGCAATTGCCATTGGCAGGTGCAGTGCTGATCGTCTTGGGCACATCCGTCTTTGTACAAGCAGCCTGTGGCGCAGTGTATTCGGTCGTCCCGTTGATTCAACGCCGCATGACCGGTCAAATTGCTGGCATGGCAGGTGCCTATGGCAACGTGGGTGGCGTATTGTTCCTGACCATCTTCTCCATGATCACACCCGTAGGTTTCTTTTGGACTTTGGCCTGTTTTGCAGGTGCAGCCTTTATCGGCTCACTGTTCTTGGATGAACCCCAAGGTCACATGATCGAAGTGCGTGAAGACGGCACGATTGAGAAAATCGCCGTTCATTGATCGACAAACCCATGTAAAACGTTGCACACTCGCCCAGTTCGCTGGGCGTTTTTTTGCCAATTGATTGACTATTTTTTACTGCTATTTTTGCCCGTGAGTCTGTGATGTCGCTAATCGTTCAAACAGCCCAACGTAGTGACATGGGGCCAAAAACCCAAAATGATGATGCCGTTTGTGTTCATCTGCCCACAGGACAAGGTCGCGCTGGCCGAACCGCCATTGCCAGCGTTGCTGATGGCGTCAGTGTGGCTCGACGAGGGGGTGAAGCAGCCGTCATCGCCACGCATAGTTTTTGTGCCGATTTTTTTGCCACCGACCCACATTGGTCTATTCAAACCGCCGGCTATCGCGTCATTGAAGGCATTCATCGCTGGCTGGCTGGTCAAAGCCAGCACTACCTGTACGAAGCCCATAACAGCCATCTCACCACCTTTAGCACCGTTGTCATTCAAGGTGAAAGCGCCCATATTTTTCATGTGGGTGACTCACGCGTCTGGCGCTTTCGGCAACAACAACTTGAATGCCTAACCAATGATCATGTGATTCGTGGGATGGGCAGCAATCAACTGACCCGCGCTTTGGGCATGGAAGGCCGCATTGACGTGGACTACCGCAAAGTTGACGTACAAGCAGGTGACCGATTTTTACTGTCCACTGATGGCATTCATGGCTTTATTCCGGCTGCCAAACTAGCCGAACTGCTCCGACTTGCCGACCGTGACCTGTGTATTGATCAAATTTTTCAACTGGCGATTCACCGCCAAAGCAATGACAACCAAAGTGCGTTACTGATTGATGTTGAGCATGTTGACACCGATTTACATGACACCCAACCAGACTACCACCTGCCGCCCCTGCCAGATCTGCTCAACGCGGGGCAACGTATAGATGGCTATCGAATTGTGCGTGAACTGCATGCCAATGCGCGCAGCACCGTCTACCAAGCCGAACGCGAATCAGATGGCTTACAAGTGGTACTCAAAGCGCCTTCGCCACAATTGGCGCAAGATGTCGAAGCCCTGCAAGCGTTTATGCGTGAAGACTGGATTGGTCAGCGAATCGAACATCCCGACGTGGTACGCACCTTTAGTCCCGATCCCAACCGAAAATTTTTGTATCTCATTCAAGAATATTTATCCGGTTGTAACCTGCGGGTCTGGCGGCAACGCAACCCCGATGCCCCCGTACAAACGGTGATTGGCTTTGTACGCCCCGTTGTGCGTGCCCTCCGCGCCCTGCACCGCCGCGAAACCCTGCACCAAGACGTAAAACCCGATAACTTGATTTTGTTAGAGGATGGCCGCGTTAAACTGATCGACCTTGGCAGCGCCCGCGTGGGTAGCATTAACGACGAACGCAGCCGACCCGGTGCCTATGAATACGCTGCTCCCGAATATGCACTGGGGCAGCCCATTGATGGACGAGCCGACCAATTTGCATTGGCTATCAGCATTTATGAGCTACTGACAGGGCATTTTCCATATGGCAATGACTATGCTAACGCCAATGACCCGAGCATGTTTAACCAACTCTACTACACACCTGCTAGCCAATATAATCCGCATATTCCGGCATGGATGGACGCCGCACTCATGCGTGCTGCACACCTCGACGTCAATCATCGTTATACTGATTTGGGTGAGTTTATGGCCGACCTTGAGCGGCCTAACCCCAACCTGTCCCGACCACGCCAACCCTTGATTGAACAGTCACCGGTCAGGTTTTGGCAGGCGACCAGCATCTTGTTATTGATCGGACATCTGATTTGGCTGATGATCTGGTTTAAACCCTAATGAACATGTCTACTTAATGTGTTGAGGCCCCATGAAACTGGATTTGATTGACGCCTTTACCACCAGCCTACCTTTTTCAGGTAATCCAGCCGCCGTGATTCATTGTGCCCAACTGCTGCCAGACGACCTCATGCAGCGCATTGCCGCACAACACAATCTGTCGGAAACCGCCTTTATCACTCCCATACAGGACATGCCCGAACACTTTCATATTCGTTGGTTTACACCAGTGACCGAAGTGGATTTATGCGGCCATGCCACACTTGCTGCGGCTTATGCTGTTTTTGTAGACCATCAAGTGCGACAGGTGACCTTTCATACTAAAAAACACGGCACATTGCCGGTTGTATTGCGTCCAGATGGCCTATGCATGGATTTTCCGGTGCAACCACAGCGCCGTGTTGAAACCCCACCCTTACTACTGGCCAATGCCATCCCAAGTGGCTTTAGTGACGTCTTTTTTGGGGCTGATTGGTTGGTGGTCTACGACGACCCAGAAATGGTGCTCACCGCAGACCCTGACATGACCAGTCTCTCGCGCTTACCCGGTCGCGGGGTGATTTTAACCGCACCAGGTTTAGGCGAATACGACTTCATTAGTCGTTTTTTTGCCCCGCGTGTGGGCATTAATGAAGACCCCGCCACGGGTTCCGCCCACTGCGCACTGGGTCCTTATTGGTGTGTTCGTCTAGAGCGGCAACGCGTCATTGGCTGGCAGGCCTCCAAACGAGGAGGTGCCATTACTGTTGAAGTGGGACATGGCCGCGTCAGCTTGACTGGACGCTGTCGCCTGTACAGCAGTAGCTGGATTCATGCTGACACGCTTGACCATTTAGGACTATAACGCCCCAGCACTCACACAGCCGTCGTTTGCTGCGTTATGCTAATGACCTGACGCAAGCTGAGTAGGGTCGTATGGAACTCACCGATGAAATGGTCACCAAAATCGGTATGGGCGTTGGTGTGCCGCTGGTCTTGATGTTTTTGTTTTTTATTATTTGGGATCTGGCCAAAGCCTCTAAAGCAGGACGTTTTGGAACACTCATGATGTTTTTGGTGTTAGGTGGTGGCTTTATTAGCTACATCATTAAAGAAATTATTATTTGGTGGATGCAGCGCAGTTTATAGGCCGATTGCCCTTCACACAGACCCTGATGCCTCTTACAAACAACCCCAAAAAAGCAGCCATAAGGCTGCTTTCTTGTCCCTAGCATTCACCCGTTTTATTTACGCAACTCTTTGCGCAAAATTTTACCCACTGGTGATTTTGGCAACTCGGCAATAAACTCAATAAAACGGGGTTGCTTATAGCCCGTTAGATTTTCACGGCAGAAGTCACGCACTTCAGCTTCCGTCAAACTGGCATCACTTTTGACAATAAACAGCTTCGGCACTTCACCACTCTTGTCATCTTGTACACCAATCGCAGCAGCTTCCAGCACTTTAGGGTGCTTGGTAATCACCTCTTCAATTTCCGCTGGATAGACGTTAAAACCCGACACCAAAATCATGTCTTTTTTGCGATCAACAATTTTGATGTAGCCCTTGTCATCCATCACCCCAATGTCACCGGTGCGGAAAAAACCATCACTGGTCATCACCTTGTCGGTTTCTTCAGGACGTTGCCAGTAGCCACGCATCACCTGTGGGCCACGAATGGCAATTTCGCCACGCTCGCCCAAAGCAACGGTATTGCCATCGTCATCCATAATGGCCACTTCGGTTGATGGCAACGGAATGCCAATGGTACCGGTGTACGCTTTAATGTCTGGCGGGTTGGCCGTGGCAACCGGCGATGTTTCGGACAAACCGTAGCCTTCAATAATCGGGCGACCGGTAATTTTTTGCCATGCTTCTGCTGTGGATGGCAAAACAGCCATGCCGCCACCCATGGCCATTTTCATTTTGGAATGATCAAGCTTTTGGAAGTCAGCGTTGTGCACCAAAGCATTAAACAAGGTGTTGACTGCGGGGAAGAACGACGGCTGATATTTACCCACTTCTTTAACCAGCCCTGGAATGTCACGCGGGTTTGGTACAAGCAGGTTAAGACTGCCTTTGTACATGCCATACATGGCACAGACCATAAAGGCAAAAATATGGTACAGCGGCAATGCACACAGAATCACTTGATCCGCAGGTGCCTCTTTACCAAACGCAATTTCGAACATGGCATCGACTTGCATTAAGTTGGATACAAGGTTGCTATGCGTCAGCTCTGCACCCTTAGACACACCCGTTGTGCCACCGGTGTATTGCAAGACGGCGGTGTCATTCAAGACCAATTGTGGTCGAGTATATTTTTTGCCCTTGCCACGCGACAAGGCTTTGTTAAACAGCACATGCCCTGAAATCGACCATGCTGGAATTTCTTTACGCACTCGACGCAATACTGTGTTGACGATCAGGCCTTTGGGGAAACCCAACAGGTCACCCACAGAGGCCACGACGACATGACGAACTGGCGTATTATTGGCAATATGCTGATAAACCGTGGCAAATTTATCAAGAATAATCAGGACTTCAGAGCCAGAGTCTTTGAGTTGGTGCTCAAGTTCGCGGGCGGTATACAACGGGTTAACGTTGACCAGTACATAGCCCGCACGCAAAATCGCTACGGCCGCGATTGGATATTGCAACACGTTGGGCAACATCACTGCCACACGTGCGCCTTTTTTTAAACCCAGTGACTGTAAGTACGCAGCAAATTGACGACTGGCTCCATCTAACTCACGAAAAGTAATGCGCTTATCCATACATACAAACGCATCGCGGCTACCATATTTTTGGAAATTGCTTTCGAAGATATCGACCAAAGAGGTGTTATCTGCAGGTCGCACCACTTCTGGGGCAATTCCGGAGGCTTTATAGGTATCAAGCCAAATTTTTTCCATGGGATCTCTCCAGATCGATTCGAATAAGACTGTGTGGAGCATTGGGTGGATTGACCATCCCGAAAGCGTTTTGTGCTGATTCAGTCAATGCGAATCCTAACAGGAATATGTATCAACAAAAAAGCGGTGACGGCCATCTCGTTTTGCCAGATACAATGCATTGTCAACTCGACGCAAAAACTGTAGCTCGTTGGTGTCTTCGTCAATGGAGGTTGCCACGCCAGCACTGACGGTCAAATGTGCAGCCACTTGTGACCAGCGATGCTCCATGGCCAAGCGATCCACAGCAGCAATCACTCGTCTGGCAACCTCGGTTGCCCCCTTAAGGGTTGTATTGGGCAAAATCAGCATAAAGGCTTCACCGCCATAGCGGCAGGCTTGGTCTGCGGGTCGTAGTAAGGCTTCTCTGAGTACCACTGCCACCTCTTGCAAGGCAGCATCACCCGCCAAATGACCATAGTTGTCGTTGTACAATTTAAAATAATCGAGATCGATATATACCAATGCCAAAGGCTGTTGATCACGGCGAGTACGCTCCCACTCACGATGAAACAGCTCATCAAAGGCTTGACGGTTGGGTAAACCACTCAACACGTCTTCACGCGCCACACGCACCAGTTGTTGATTCAACTGATCCAGTTGATTGGCTTGTTGTGACAAGATCAATGTTTGCAAAAATGCCAAGCGATCTTTGGCCTCAATCAATGACATGACAAAGATAACGACCGTGCAATACAACAGCAAAAAATGCCCCATCTTGAGCCAGTCCACATGGGCATGGATGACCAACGCGGTTAATAGTGCTGTACCCGTTGCGCCCACCACCATCAAGATAAAGGCAGAAACTCGAACGCGTGAGGCAAAGGCTGTTAGCATGATCATCATGTTGACGTTGACGCTGGCATGAAAAGCAAAATCAAGCGTGACTGCACAAAATACAGCCAGCAATAACAGCACCAGCAATAAACCACCCGCAAGCGTAATGATCAATTCAAAATGTCGCGCCAGACGGCGATGCTGAGGCAGTAGCAATGCAGACAGCAGGGAAAATAAACCTGGTATCAGCAACAGCTTGAGATATAAGCCCTGCTGAGAAAACACGTCAGTCGGAAAAAACTGTACTGCCATGCCCATGAGCATGACATACATGATGAGCATCATCGGCCAAACCGGACGCACCAGCGTTCGGTACTCACGACTACGCTGCGCTAAAAACAGGGACTCTAATGATTCGTAGGCAAACCTTAAGGTCAGCCCACGATGGTCGAGCAGTTCACGGATGTATTGCACCACTTGTGGTGACAAATGACCAATCGCTTCGGCAGCGTGGTCGGTGGCTGGCGGATCAACCGCTGGTGTTGCGGCTGGTGCAGATGACGACGGCCCACTGGTATTCAACGGTATGCTCCTACCCTAGGGAGTAATGTCGAACGATCCTGTCCGAGCTATTGTTGGTATCGGACTGAATCTTTCACACCATCACCCAAAAGGCAACCTTTGCATGACCGAACGTGGTGTCTGACCCGTTAACCCGCCTGCATTTGATTGGCTTTTTGATACCCTCGCGGCAACAAATGACCACGCAAACCGCGTTTGCCACTGTAATGGGCAATGTCGGCTTCTTTTAGAGTCAATGGGCGATTGCCTGCAATCAGCACCAAGGCGTCGTTGGGGCGCAGGGCGGCCATGGCGGTAATGACTTCACCCAATTCCAATTGCATGAGTTTATTGCCTTTGCCCTTGCCCATCACTGGCAATTCGCTCCGCTTAAACACTAACAATCGGCCACTAGACGACAAGACAGCGATCCGCTCGGCATCTGCGGCAATCGCTAAGGTGGGCATGAGCGCTGCCCCATCACCCAAGCTGACCACGGCTTTACCCGCTTTGGCGTTGCTGTCTAACGCCCCCACACTGCCAATAAAACCATAGCCATTGTCACCAGCCAATAATAGCGCTTGGTCGTCATCACCCATCAAGACTTCCACAAAGCGACTACCGGCAGGGGGTGCAAGCTTGCTGGTCAGCGGCTCGCCCAAACTACGCGCCGACGGCAAGGCAGCGGCGGCAAGGCCATAACTGCGCCCTGTTGAGTCCAACACATAGACACGCTGGTTACTTTTGCCACTGACATGGCTCAAGTAGCCGTCACCGGCACGGTAGTTGAGCGCACTGGCATCAACGTCCGCCCCTTTGGCCGCACGCACCCAACCGGCTTGTGACAGCACCACGGTAATGGCTTCGGCGGGCATTAAGTCAGATTCTTTGAGTTCAACCGCAGCGGCACGCACCGTGAGGGGCGAGCGACGGTCATCGCCGTATTTTTTGGCGTCGGCGTTGAGTTCATCAATGATCAGTTTTTTGAGCGCGTCGGGATTTTGTAGTTGCTCTTGAATCCGTGCTTGCTCAGCGGTCAAGCCGTCTTGCTCACGGCGCAATTCCATTTCTTCTAAGCGTGCCAAGTGGCGTAGCTTTAAATCTAAAATGGCATCGGCTTGCACCGCATCTAGCGCAAAGGTCTGCATCAGTAGCGCTTTCGGCTCATCTTCTTCACGAATAATCCGAATCACTTCGTCAACGTTTAAATAGGCAATCAATAAACCAGCCAGCAAATGCAGGCGTTTTTCAATTTTATTCAGTGCATGGGTCAAGCGACGGCGCACGGTACTTTGCCGAACCTCAAGCCATTCCAGCAGGATCTCACGCACCGACTTAACCTGTGGCCGACCGTTTAGGCCAATCATGTTGAGGTTAACGCGGTAGCTCGACTCTAGCTCGGTGGTGGCAAACAAATGGCTCATCAAGGCGTCGGCATCAACACGGTTAGAGCGCAGCACAATCACCAGACGGGTGGGGTATTCGTGATCAGATTCATCACGCAGGTCAGTCACCAATGGCAACTTTTTCGCGGTCATTTGATCGGCAATTTGGGTCAAGATCTTGTTGCCAGACACCTGATACGGCAGTTCGCTGATGATGATTTCGTTTTTATCGACCGTATACACCGCCCGCATCCGGTAGCTGCCACGCCCTGTGGTTTGAATTTTCAGCAGGTCTTCAGGTGAGGTGATGATTTCGGCACGGGTCGGCAGGTCTGGCGCAGGAATAAACGCGGCGAGTTTTTCGTCAGTTAAGTCTGGGTTTTTTAGCAGTGCGATGGTGCCTTTGACCACTTCACGCAGGTTATGCGGCGGAATGTCGGTCGCCATGCCCACCGCAATACCGGTGGTGCCATTCAACAAGATATTGGGCAAACGTGCAGGCAATGTGACCGGCTCTTGCATCGAGCCATCAAAGTTGTCTTGCCAGTCCACCGTGCCATGCCCCAATTCGGCCAGCAGGGTGTCGCTATAGGCCGAGAGTTTGGCTTCGGTGTAGCGCATGGCGGCAAACGATTTGGGGTCGTCGGGCGAACCCCAGTTGCCTTGGCCTTCAACCAACGGATAGCGGTAGCTAAACGGCTGCGCCATCAACACCATGGCTTCATAACAGGCCGAGTCACCATGTGGATGATACTTGCCCAGCACGTCACCAACGGTACGCGCTGATTTTTTCGGTTTGCCACTGTTTTTGAGACCCAGCTCGCTCATGGCATACACAATGCGCCGTTGCACCGGCTTTAAGCCGTCGGCCACATGTGGCAAGGCGCGATCCATGATGACGTACATGGCGTAGTTGAGATACGCCTGTTCGGTGAATTCGGCGACCGAGCGGCTCTCGGTCGCGGCATTGATCAGACTGGTCATAAGGGCGATGTGGGTGTTGCAGAAATTGTCCCGATCATAGACGGTTTTGACCCTGTAGGCGATGCAGGCGCGTCAGGATTTGGCGCACCATAACAGCCCCTCATCCGTTCTCATCCACGTGTAAACCTTGGTCGTGAATGCGCTCTAAGGCATCAATCCGAACCTGCTCTTGAGCGCTAAACAAGCGCTGCTTGAGCTGCTCAATCGCTTGTTGTCGGTCAGTCTCAGCCAAGCTGGTTTGTTTGTGCAACGCATCCCGTTGGGCTAAGTAGGCATTGACTCGCTGATCCCACGCTGCCACCTCTTGATCCAGCGTCTCCAAACGATCTGTCGCGGCGACACCCACCACCGACTCACGCAATTGGCGTAAGGCTTGTGGACTTCCCGACTGGGCTTTCCACTCTTTCGTCAATGCCGTTAAATCTTGATATTGATTGACCGCTTTAAGGTCATCTTGCATCTGGGGTGCAAGTGTCGCCAGCAGTGCGCTGACGCGTTTGGCTTTTTCTGCGGTACTCAGCTGCGGATCATTTAACACGTCTAAACGTGCCAAAGTGTATTGATCATAAGCATCTTCATCACCAAAAAAAGCACTGATGGTGAGTGGATCAAAATACTGAGATCTGATACTGGCAATCTGCTGTTTTTGTTGGCGAACTTGAGCCAATTCCTTCATGGGATCCCCATCTAATGCAGGAATATGTTTGAGCGCCTGTTGATAGGCCAAGTATTGATCCAACAGTGCCTCGGCTTGTGCTTGTGCAGGAGCCTTGAGGTGCTGTCGAATGTATGCCCGAATGCGCTGTGTCAATGTGGTTTGATCTTCTTCACCAATGGCCGATAAAAAATAATCAAACAACTGGCGCACAGCATGACTCACGATCAAATTGCCTTGTGCATCTACAGCAAGCTCACCATCAACCGTAGTGTCACGCAACGATGCTGGCAACTGCTCCAGACCAGTGACAAAGCGTAGTGCTGCCGATGACGTGCGGGTGGAATCGACTGGTGCAAGCGCTGTTGCCTCACCTGCAAAAAAAGAAGGCGAGCGTTGACCCGTGTGTACTAAATCGGTCTTGGGCTTTAATTGAAGAATCGCCGATATTAAAAAGACGGACACGACTAATCCGACGAAAACATAAATCGCCTTTTGGTTCATATAAACTCCATACCACAAAAAAGACTTGGTTATATCAATAACGATATAACCAAGACCATATTATAGACCTGCGAGTTTAAGGCGGTTTAATTGTGTACGGTAAACCTCTTTTGGATCAGTATCTGCCGCATGAAGACCAAAAACGTGATTCATAAAATCAATATGGTTCATGTTGTAGTTATCACGAACTACTTTACCCAAATGACTACTGCAACGCCCAACAAAACCATCGTTGTCTTGCCCTTGAAATGCCAGCGAAACCAAGCCTACAGCACCATCTAAGATATCAAGGCTATTGGTTTTTGGAGACACGCCGCCAAATGAATAATAACGCACGCCGTTCACCTCATATGCGCCTTCACCACACGCAGTGGTGGGCACACCTTGAGGATATTTGGCAGTAAACGCTGCTGAACCAGCCGTCGACAATGACACTAAGCTTTTGTTTGCATTCACATCTAAGCCTTGCCCCCCTGCAATCACGTTGAGAATCTGCCCCAACCCTTGCAAGACTTTTGTGCCAACCGTACCTGCTGTGCCCCCATTGACGATCAAATCGGCCATTGGCGCACCTTTAACAGGGCTGGCCATTCCTGTGACTGAGGCCACCTTGCTAGGAATCGCTGCTGCAACATAACGAACAGAATGCCCGCCGTGACTATGACCAATCAAATTCACCTTAGCCTGACCACTAATGGCTAAAATTTCATTGACTTGCTTAAGCAATTGCTCGCCGCGAACCTCTGAACTCTCTAAACCAGAGACTTGGGTGGTGTAGACATTTGCGCCACTTTGTTTGAGGTCAGCAGGAATGCCATACCAGTAGTCCACCACACCCAGCATGGTGTCCCAGCCAAACATGCCATGGGCCAATACCACAGGATATTTGGTTTGAGCATACGTTGATGCAGCATGCACAGGTGTGGTTAATAATACGGCTGCGCTCATGAGCATGGCGGCCATGATGGTATTTTGACGCATATGTTGAATCCTTCATCAATAGAATAGATCTCTCGATCTTATTCTGTTGGTTGTTTTTGATATTCCATGCGCAATCATCCGCGATTGCGATCAAGCGAATACTAGTGATGTTTTTTAATATTTTCCATTCCACTAGTCCACCTGAATGATTCATCCGACGAACGTTTATTCATACAGGAACCAGTCGACATAATATATATTGATCGAAAATAAATAATCGTCCATTAATAAAAAAAATGCATAATATAAGGACAGTTGTGCAATTAAACTGGCAAGCCACGACCCCACCCGCATTAGCCATAAAAAAAGGAGATCCACGGGATCTCCTTTTGAGGTACGGGCTAATCAGTGCTTAGCTTTCAGCCCACTCGCCAGTGGTTTTTGCACCACGCGCACGCAACAATTGTAGGGTTTCGGCTTCTTCGGGAAGCGCATCGCCCCACTCGACCAAGTCAAAGTCGACATCAAACCACAAGTCACTAATCGACGATAAAATGGTCATGCCGTCGTCGTCGCGGGTATTGGGGTTGACGCCTGCATCTAACAGTTGCTGTACCACCGGCACGCAAGCCGCACTGGCCGCGTCCCACAATGGTCCAAAAAACTCGACCGCATCCCACAAATGCACATTGGCATTGGCGGCAATCAGTGCGTCAATAATTTGTTGATACGGCGTGAGCAAGGCGGCTTTTTCGGCATCAGACAACGGGGTTTCGGTTTCGTAACCATTGACCACCGCTTCCCACCAGTCAAACAACTGGTCGCAAATTTGCGTCAAAGGCGGGCCTTGTTCGTCATCCAAAAAATTGGGGTTTGCGCCTGCACTCAGCAAGGCTTTTACGGCATCCACGTCCAGCGCGGCAATCGCTTTTGACAAGGCGACTTGTTGGTTCTCTGACATGACCCACATCCTGCACAAAAAAGTCAGGGCATTCTGTCACGTCTGGTGTGAATCCGGCATGACGCCTACGCAAATATTCGCTGGCTTATTACACCATCCGGCGGTCACCGACACACCGAATGGGTTTATCAGCACCATCGCAATCATCGTGGTACTGATCTGACCTTGGGCTTAATGCACCCGACAGTGCAAACCACGATGAGTACCATGTGGCGAGACCGCACTACGATCTTCGGGGCGACGAAAACGGTCGGCCAGCACTGTGGCAAAACGACCCAGCACCATGGCGGCCAAGATCATTAGGCCAACGTAAACAAACATCGGAATTTCAAGCAGTAATGACATGATCGTGACTCCAATCAAACAAGGTTAAACACCCCAACACAGGCATCTGAATATTTTTTCAGACCCTGTGCATTGGCTTTAAACTAGTCTTTTTTGTGATATGCAGCACGGTTTATGTCTGACAAGATATAAAAAACCACAATGAATACATGATTGTGTTAGACACCCTAACAGGAGTGTAACAACCGGTTGATTATCTGTTGTTGCTGTATCAATCAACACCCCACTTCAGGCGCGGGTATGGATACAGCATGACGCCACGCTAACGCGCCCCAAATAAGCCCACGTCATAACCTGCGGCACGCAACGCACTGGTCGCCCGTACACTTAATGAAATTAAAATCATCATGTTGGCAAATGGAATAAATAAGCACAGTAAAGCCAACAGCCGACCCCACAACGGAAAATCTAACCCCTTGCCCACCAACCACACAGCCATCATCGACATGACCATCCCCCAAATGGCCAAATAAAGACTCAAGTGAAACTCTTGCCACTGTTGCATTAATACAGTGGCAATGCAGTACACCACGACAGCCAATGCGGCGAGTTTTTGACCCACACCGGTTTTGATGGCGTCAACCATGGCATCGTCTGGGCTAGAAGCCCAACGGCGGGTATTGGTCATGATGTCGCTCCTATCCTTGAGCAGATACGGGGGTAGGCTTGGGGGGATGTGTCACAGCACACCGTGCAGGATCGAATGGAATAATCATTAAAATGAGACCATTGGCGTTAAAATATTTGGCTTCAATATGCAGCTGGTCGGTCTCAAACTGTTTGGCAAAATTTGGGTCGCGAATAAAAAATGGGCATAACAATTGATGGACACTTTCCGACAACGCCGGTCTGGCGGCTTTATCTAGGGTAAAGCCATGATATTTCAGCCATTGATATTTTACGATGATGGTCTTGCCAACCACCGTTAGCTCATCAACACGGGTTGTAGCCTCGTCAACAGTGGGCAACGCCAATTCAATATTCCATTGCTGCACCAGCAAAGTGGTGTTGATCGGCTCGTCTTGATAGGCCAAATAGCCCCAATAGATAAAGGCTGCAATTAACGCAGAGATCAGCACATGGAGTGAAATTTTCATAGCTGATGATCAGTCATCCTGTTGATGCTCTATTTATGCACAGCTGACAGAGGCATACAATTCGGGTCGTCGCAGGTCATCGGATTTTGACGACCGGCCATGATATTGCAGCAAAAGCGAAAAAACGTTCCGTCTAGACCCAGTTTTCAATCACGCGCACAAGGCTGGCGATTTTGGATGTGGGCAGGGGCAAAACGCCCGCGTAGGCTTCGGGCTGATGAACCGTACAGGTGGCAAAACCACAAGCCACAAAGCCTGCCTGTATGGCCGCAGTATCATGAAAATGCAAGGTCACTGCACTGCGGGTCGCCCATGCTAAGCTGCGCTTAAAGCCCTGCGACAACCGAACAATCGGATGCCCTGTCAAATTGGGGTACAGGTCGGTGACATAGCCCCCAAGCGGAAAACCACCCAATGCCAGCGCCAGCCGCTGCCAAAATTCTGAGATCACCGCCAGTTCAAAATAATTGACCAAGCCTTCGGTAATCACCAAGGTTTTGCGGGTGGGGTCGAGATGCTGGGCAAACACCGCCGCAACCGACTGTGCACCTTGGTGGTCTAAAATATTGATCTCCACCACCCGATGCCGCGCACTCAGCACGCCATGCTGTTGCAGCAACTGACGCTTATGGGCGGCCATGTCGGGCAGGTCGGCTTCGATATAGTGCACATGGGGGTATTGGGCACATAAACGCACCCCACGCGGCGACAGACCACAGGCGATTTCGACCACTTGGCACACCCCTTGTTGCTCAATGGCGCGTTTCACAATCGCATCAATGATGTGATGCCGCTGAAGCAAGGTTGTGCCAATAGACGCCCCCGCCAAGGTTTGCGCAATGGCTTCAACGGGACGACCCAAGGTGTACAGCACACGACCTGTACGGGTGGCAAACACGTCAGACGATAGGCCATGTTGCCGCCAGACTTCGCCGGTGTAGTAGGCGGTAAAACTGATGCTTGAACTGTCGGTTTTGCGCATACGCCACGCCCCACTGTAAAAGATGCCCCTACCCTAAAAGATTGCGGCCAAAAGAACAGGGCATTTATGCTCATTTCTGGCTCAAGCGCTGCGAATTGGGTCAATTGAAAGACTGTGATCTATTTCACGCCTACCAACCAACAGATTGACACAATGACAGCCTGCGCATACATTCCTTCAATGGAATATATTTGGTTTGCATCACATGTCATGGGAAGTTGAATACACCGACGAATTTGAGACGTGGTGGCATGGTCTCACTGTTGATGAACAAACCTCTATTTCGGCCTCTGTCGCCTTACTGGAGCATTTTGGGGCGAACTTAAAATTTCCGCATAGTAGTGGCATCAATGGCTCAAAACATGGGCATATGCGTGAACTCAGAACACAGCACCAAGGTCGGCCATTTAGAACACTTTATGCCTTTGACCCTCGGCGCGCGGCAATACTGTTGATTGCGGGTGACAAAACTGGGGATGGTCGTTGGTATGACACACACATTCCTATTGCAGATCAGTTGTATCAAGATCATCTTGAGCAACTTAAACATGAGGGCTTATTGTAATGGCTAAGAAATTTTCTGAACTCCGTGCGCGTATGCCCGTTGATGCACAACAACGCGCTGATGCGTTGGCGCATACCATGATCCAAGACATGCCCTTGCAAGAACTGCGACAAGCGCGAGGCTTATCTCAAAAAGTAATGGCCGAACTCTTGCATGTTCAACAACCTGCTATTGCGAAGCTTGAAAAACGTACTGACATGTATTTGTCTACGCTCCGTAGTCATATCGAGGCCATGGGTGGACAACTGGATGTGATTGCACGGTTTGCTGATGGCTCAGTACGAATTACCCATTTTGCAGATATTGATGGATTGCGCGATCCGTTGGCATGAATCAACCCTACATCAGAGTGGTGAGATTTTTTGACAACACAGTGAGCAAAACCACGATGCAACACAAAGGGGGAATGACTGCGGACATACAGCAGTTCTTTGACGCGTTTTGCACGGCCTTCTCTGCATTCGATGGCGCACTCATTGCGCAACGCTATGCGATTCCGTATACATCACTCAACGCAGAAGGTCGGTTGCAGGTCTTCGATACGCCAGAAAAAATCGCTCAGTACTTTCAAGTGTTTCTCAACATGTACTACGCGCAAGGCTGTCGTGCTTGTCGTTTCCACACCCTGCACGTTGTGCCGTTGGGGCATATGAGCGCCGTTGCGTCCGTGACTTGGGAGCTACTGCGTGATGATCACCGTATTGTGAGCCGCTGGCGCGAGTCGTATAACCTGATGAAATGTGGCAATCAACTTCGTATTTATGCGTCAACTGACCATGTTGATATTGAGTCGCGTCATTAATGTGCTGCGCAACGTGCGTGATGCTGGGCTTAATGAGCCTTCACATATTGCTGCAAAATCATGTCCAGACGGGTCTGCCAACCATCACCCGTGGCTTTAAAATACGCCACCACTTCTGGCGACAACCGAATGGTCATTGGAATTTTTTTGGGCGCTTTTTGAAGACCCCGAGTCCGCACAGTACCGACGACCTGTGTGCCGATTTTCATGACAGCACCATCCCAATCACTCACATCTGTGATGGGGTTGTCTGCATCACTGACGCTGTCTTGGTCACGCATGTTGGCGATTCTGACCCAATCGGTTTGATCAATCGGGGTAGTGTTGCCAGTAGAGTCTTTGTTCATGTCGCTCTGCCTTTCTGATCGAGATGATGTGATCGGTATGATCTCGTGGCGTGTGAACCACCATGACCACAACCACGTTGCCATATAGACCTAGGGTCTGAAAGCGCGGCTCGCCGTATTCAACGCGAGTGTCTTCACGTGTGATATGAAAATGCCTAAAAATCGCTTCTGCACCTACAAAATCAAAGCCATGCTTCTCGATATTGCTGAGCCGCTTGGCTTCATCATAGGTGATCATAAGATGTTTCCAATGCGCGTGCAGACCCTTATTGTACATACAATAAAACTCACTTCAAGGTGGTCTCTAGCAGTTTTTATGAGTTAGGTTCTTGTGGCGCGTCAGGTTTTGCGGTTTACTGTGGTTGGGTTGCATAAGACCGCTTTTATCTTGGTAAACACTTCATGTTGTTAGATTTATCAATTTTTGTGTGGGTGCTTATGCGTCAATTTTTGGAATCTTATTTGTCAATGTGACATATAAAAGTAGTTAGGCTGCACAGGTCGCCATGTATCAGTACCGCATAACAAAGTACAACCCAAGCCGCAGGGATGTTGGCGGCGCCTACCCTGTTGATGAATGGACTTCTCGCTCAGACATAGGCAAGTCATTCGGCGGTGTGTCTCTAACCGAGAACGACTATCTCCGCACTGAGCAGGCGTACCTTGAAGCAGCCGTCGCGTTTCTCAAAGAAGCAAAAGTTGAAGAACTTACCGTCATCGGCCTGGAGAACCACAGCAAAGTGCACACAGCTCCCAAAGACGGCGGGCGTATAAAAGCGGAAGACGTACCAGAAGTGGTTCGCTCGCTGCTAAGAGAAGAATTCTGGTGCAGGCTTGAGGCTCAAGGCGCATTCATACACGTCGGCTACGACTACTACATGTACATCGGCGTACCCATTGAAAGTACAGACGCTGCAGCCGCAGCACAAGCTAATGGTCTGTTCGTAGAAGCGTTCAAGTCTCCGTATGCGCAAGGTGCAGCCTAACCCTTCCATCGAGAGGACACGCCCCGGCAAGCCGGGTCGGGCCTCTCATGTCAAACGTTAGAAAGGCAACATGAAACCATCATCTCTTGAAGAAGCCGTTGCCATCCTCCAAAGTACCTTTCAGGCGTTAGAATTGCAGGAGTGGGCGGCTCAATCCGAAAACTCGGCAATCTCACAAGCACATTGGACGCTCGGCATGTGGGTACGCAATCAGTGGGTTTATGGTGGCTCCCCGTTAGTGGCGGAAATAAAATCCGCAGCATGGTTCATTCACGACGACGACATTTCATCGATCATCATCAAGGCACTATGGCGCGTCCTCAACGGCGCACCTTGCCCAACAATCGAGGAGTTGATTCCATTAAGAACAACCCAGCATCTCACATGGGATTGAGCTGGTTCTCTCATGTGAAAGCTCATAAAAAAGACAGCCCTCAAGCTGTCTTTCCCTTCACTCAATCAAACACTTTTCGCCGGATACACTTCCGCAATCAACGCCTGCACCACACTCGGGTCAGCCAGCGTTGACGTATCGCCTAGCCCATCCAACTCATTGGCAGCGATTTTGCGCAAAATCCGCCGCATAATTTTGCCCGAACGGGTTTTGGGCAAACCGACCGCCCAATGAATCGCATCGGGGGTCGCAATCGGGCCAATCTCTTGGCGCACAAAATCACGCAGTTCACTGCGCAATTCTTCACTCGGCTCAATACCAACTTGTAAGCTCACAAACGCACAAATGCCCTGCCCTTTAATGTCATGCGGCATCCCCACCACAGCGGCTTCAGCCACCACCGGATGCAGCACCAAGGCGCTTTCAATTTCGGCAGTACCTAAACGATGCCCCGAGACATTCAGCACGTCGTCCACACGGCCTGTGATCCAATAGTCACCATCGGCGTCACGGCGTGCGCCATCACCCGTAAAGTACATGCCTTTAAAGGTACTAAAATACGTTTCTATAAAACGCTGATGGTCGCCGTAGACCGAGCGCATTTGGGCAGGCCACGAGTCAATCAATACCAAGTTGCCTTCGCACGCGCCATCCAACATATGGCCCTCGCCGTCCACAATGGCGGGTTGCACCCCAAACATTGGGCGCATGGCCGATCCGGCTTTCATGTCACCTGCGTTGGGCAGCGGGGCAATTAATACGCCGCCGGTTTCGGTTTGCCACCATGTGTCTACAATCGGGCAACGTGACTCACCGACCACGCGGTGATACCAGTCCCATGCTTCAGGGTTGATCGGTTCGCCGACTGACCCCAGCAAACGCAAGCTGCTGCGGTTACTTTGTTGTACAAAATCATCACCTTCACGCATCATGGCGCGAATGGCCGTGGGTGCGGTGTATAAAATGGTCACATCGTGCTTATCAACAATTTGGCCGACTCGCGCCCACGTCGGGTACTGCGGCACGCCTTCAAACATCACGGTGGTTGCGCCATTGGACAGTGGCCCGTACAGCAAATAGCTGTGGCCGGTAATCCAGCCGACATCGGCGGTACACCAGTACACGTCGTTGGGCTTGAGGTCAAACACCTCGCGGAACGTGGTGGTGGCGTAGACCAAATAGCCGCCGGTGCTGTGCAGCACGCCTTTGGGTTTGCCGGTCGATCCCGAGGTGTACAAAATAAACAGCGGGTCTTCGGCGTTCATGGCGGTTGCGGGGCAGTCGTCGGAGGCATTGGCGATCAGGTCGTGATACCAGTGGTCGCGGCCGTCATGCCAGACCACGCTGCCGCCAGTCCGATGCACCACCACCACGTCGGTCACGCCTTCTGTGCCTGCAATTTTGAGCGCGGCATCGACGTTGGCTTTGAGTGGAATGCTTTTGCCACCCCGCAGGCCTTCATCGGCGGTGATGACAATCGTTGAGGCGCAGTCGCTGATACGACCGGCCAGCGAGTCAGGCGAAAACCCGCCAAACACCACCGAATGCACCGCACCCATACGGGTACAGGCCAGCATCGCGACGGCAGCTTCGGGGATCATGGGCATATAAATGGTGACGCGGTCGCCCCGTTGGACATTGAGCGATTTTAAGACGTTGGTAAACCGGCAGACTTCATCATGCAGCTCGCGGTACGAGATAATTTTGTGATCGGCGGGATGGTCGCCTTCCCAAATAATCGCGGGTTTGTCGGGATGAGTCGCCAGATGGCGGTCAAGGCAGTTGGCAGAGACATTGAGCTGGCCGTCTTCAAACCATTTAATTCTAAAGTCTTCAACCAGATAAGACACATCACGCACCACCGTAAACGGGGTGATCCAATCAATACATTGTGCTTGTTCGCGCCAATAACCGCTGCTGTCTTCAATCGAGTGTTGATATTGTTGTTGATAGCGCTCGGGGGTTAACTGGGCGTTTGCTGCAAAGTCGGCTGAAGGCAAAAAACGACGGTCCGTCATAAGGGGGCATCCGGTATTGGCTAATCGGTTCTGATGCGTTGGAATCTACAGCACAGGCTGTAGGTCCCTCTGGTGAATCTGTGGTCCATACAATAGCGCGCATCGCCAAAAATGCACTGCTTTTTAGTACCTAAAACCGCCAAAAACTGCATCAGACTGGCCATGTTGCACAAACAAAAACCGGTGTTCATCACATCAATTTTCTTTCGTTTATGCCTTGTGAACCGATTCACTGTTTTTTTATCAACACTATGCTATCTGTCTTCAAAAATACGGGTGCGCTGGCCTTTCAATCCATCCATTCAAACACGCAAACACAAGGATAAACCCATGACCACCATCATTCGTGGTACAGCACAAAACGATACCTTAACGAGTACAGGTCAACAGGATTTGTACGGTGGTGCAGGTGATGACATCTACATCATTTCTAGCAGTACAGACCGCGCCATAGAGGTTGAAGAGGTTTATTATGGCAGCAATGGCAAGGTCACACGTGTCAGCACCACCAGCACCGGTGCAGAAGCACAGGGCGATAGTTTTTTTGTCGATAGCAGTGCAGATGGCTGTTATGTGTTGTTTGGCTCAGGCGCACCAAATTTAAGC
Organism: Pseudomonadota bacterium; assembly: GCA_041165345.1. Classification (GTDB taxonomy): domain Bacteria; phylum Pseudomonadota; class Gammaproteobacteria; order Pseudomonadales; family Moraxellaceae; genus JBBKWH01. The sequence goes on along the minus strand of JBEANQ010000001.1, from coordinate 19,662 downwards.
GAAGGCGACACCAACCGCTGGTACGATTTATTTGTCAAAGATCAACAAACCGGCCAAGTGACATTGGTCAGCAAACGTAATGATCAACTGATCAGCAATGGCTATAGCTATGATGGCAAGCTGTCGCAAGACGGTAGCAAAGTGGTGTTTGTCAGTGACGCCTCTAATTTGGTGGAACAAGACACCAATCAAAACCTCGATGTCTTTGTCAAAGACCTAAAAACCGGCGCGATTCAACAGCTAGGCCAGCCACTCACTGGCCAAGTTGATGGCTATATTCAAAATGTATCGTTTTCGCAAGATGGAAAATGGATTGGTTTTGTGACCTCAAGCAATGGCTTGGTCGCAGACGATCAAGACAGCATGGCCGATGTGTTTATTCAGTCGCTTGATACCCTTGAAATCAAGCGTATTAGCCAAACGCCCACAGGCGTGGCGGCCAATGGCGGCAGCGCTCGACCCGTTTTTTCGCCAGATGGCCACTCGCTTATTTTTTATAGCTATGCCACCAATTTAAGCAACACACCCACTGAAGCCGGTACGTTTAAAGTGTACCGTTATGACCTACAAACGGGTCAAATTGAATGCCCGATTATCGGGCTTAATGGCGCAGCGGTTGACCGCGACACTACTTTTGGCAATTTATCACCAGACGGTAAAAAACTGGTGTTTATTAGCACCGCCACCAACCTTGTTGCCAATTTAAGCCCCAACGATCAAGACTTGTGGAGCAATGTGTTTGTCCTTGATTTGCCCACTGGTCAGATTCAACAAGTGAATGTGACACCAACAGGGCAAGGCACGATTGGTGATGGTTTTACGTGGTCGGCGCACTTTACCCCAGACAGTCAATCGGTTGTGTTTAGTGCCTATGACCCCCTGTTGCCACAAGACAACAATAACGGTGGTGATATTTATCAGCGCAACTTGACCACCGGCGCGTTAACGCTGCTATCAACCGATGCACAAGGCGTGGTGGGCAACCAAAATAGCTGGGCCGAACACGTGTCTGCCGATGGCCGCACCCTTTTTTTTAGCAGCAGCGCAAACAATCTCGTCAGCGATGATACCAACGACTCTACCGACGTGTTTGCCAAAACCTTAAGCGCCCGCATCAATCAGGGCGGCATTGATACAGTGATCAGCCACGTCGACTACCGGCTAGGCGATGGCCTAGAAAACCTCACCTTACAAGGAACAGCCGTCATCGGATATGGCAACGGCTTATACAACACGCTCAAAGGCAACGCGCTAGACAATACCCTGTACGGCGGAGCAGGCAACGACCAGTTATATGGCGATAGTGGCAATGACAAGCTATACGGCGGTAGCGGCAATGATAAGCTGTACGGCGGTAATGGTAATGATCAGTTATCTGCTAGCTCTGGCAACGATACGCTGTATGGTGGAGCAAACAACGACCGCCTACAAGGCGATGCGGGCAATGACACACTGTATGGCGGTAGCGGCAGTGATACGCTGTATGGCGGACTCGGCGATGACAAATTACAAGGCGACAGCAGCAACGACGCGCTATATGGCGGTGATGGCAATGACCAACTCAATGGTGGAATCGGCCAAGATCGACTGTATGGCGGCACAGGTGCAGACGAGTACGGCTTTGCGCGGGGTCATGGGCAAGACATCATCAATGACCTAGACCAAAACGCCAATGTGACTGATTTACTGCGCTACTACACCGCTGATGTCACCTACGACCAATTGTGGTTTAGCAAAAGCAATCAAGACTTGGTGGTCAGCATTATTGGCACCACCGACAGCGTGACCATTCAACAGTGGTTTAGCAGCACAGCACAGCAGATTGAGCGTTTTTCAGTACATGCTGGACAATCGCTAGACAGCAACGATGTTCAGCAACTGGTGCAAGCGATGGCGGGTTTAACCCCACCGAGTGCCGGTCAAACGACCCTCAGTGCTGCACAGCAAACGGCCTTACACAGCACGTTTGCGCTGACGTGGCTGAACTGATCAGCCAATCAACAGCAGGCTAAAACCGTCTCACGCTACGACCCAAGGCGAATGGGCAAACTGACCGTTCTAGTTGTTAGATTTCAGTTGGTGTGTAGGATGCGCCATACGCACCAATTGATCCCCAGACAGCACAGCAACACATACACCTGATGATTTACGCTTAATTTTCAGGCCATTCAAAGCGATAGCCCACGCCATATACAGAGACAATCCAGTCGTGTTGGTCGGCACGATCAGCGCCTTCGCTTAACTTGCGGCGGAGGTTTTTGATATGGCTGTCGATCACACGGTCGGCCACATCAAGGTTGTCGGGGTTGGCTTCATCAAGCAAGCGTGCGCGTGAAAATACCTGTCCCACATGTCCCATAAACAAGGCTAGTAGGCGGTATTCGGTAGGCGTAAGATTCAGGCGTTTGCCTTGCATGGTGGCCGTTTGCCGACCTGCATCTAGCACTAAACCTTCACTCGGTTGTGGTTGGCTACGGCGTAAAATGGCACGAATCCGTGCCACCAACTCGCGTGGGCTAAAGGGTTTGCACAAGTAGTCATCGGCACCAATTTCTAACCCCAACAAGCGGTCGACCTCTTCGCTACGTGCAGTCACCATGATGATCGGCAGTCGCGAGAATTGACGAACCTCTCGGCACACCACCAAGCCATCCATCCCTGGTAGCATTAAATCTAACACCATTAAATCGGGAGCTTGACGTTTCGCGGCGGCAAGGGCTTCTGCACCATGCCCATACACAGTGACCTCATGCCCCGCTTGCACCAAATAATCTTTGACTAATTCGGCCAGTTCGGCTTCGTCTTCAACAACCATGATATTCATGGCTCATCCTCCTGATGTTGATGGATATTCAATAAAGGTAGCCGGATCAAGGCACGCACACCGCCAAGAGGGGACTGTGAGAAGGTGAGGCTGCCGCCTTGTGCTTCTAATAATTGCCGAGACAACGCCAGCCCCAAGCCACTGCCACCACTTAAGCGACTACGCGAGGCATCTGCCCGAAAAAACCGCTCGCCCAAACGCGGCAATAGCTCAGGTTCAACCGTGGGTGCCGTGTCATCAACCGCTAAAAGCCAGTCATGGCCGTCAATCCAGTCATGAATTTCAATCACGCCACCTGCATCGGTATAACGGGCGCTGTTTTCAAGCAGGTTATCAATCACTTGTTTAAAGCGGTCTGGATCAACTCGCACCTTGATCCGACGCGGCTGTACAGGCAAGCGAATACTGAGGCCAACCTGTCTCAGTCGGTCGGCAAAACTCTCGCTTTCACGGCCAATCAAGATCCAAGGATCAATGGCAATTGGCGTACAGAGCAATTGCCCTGCATCAGCTTGTGAGAGTGCGTTGAGATCACCAATTAGGCGACCGAGCTGCTTGACATGGCGCTGCATGGCGGCCAAATGCTCGGGGGTGGGTTTGCGGATGCCATCTTGCAGCGCTTCTATTTGTGCCTGTAGCACCGCCACAGGGGTGCGTAACTCGTGCGAGGTATCTGCCACCCATTGCTGCCGTGAGCGCTCATGTTGCTCAAGCATTTGCGCCAGTTGATTCATGGCATGTGCCAAGTCACCTAGTTCATCACGGCGCTGTAACGGGGTGCGGGTGTCAAATCGGCGGCGGGTGAGTAGCCCTGCGGTCTCGACCAGTTGCCGAATCGGGCGGGTTAAATGATTGGCCAACAGACCAGCGGCAATCATGCTGGCAATCAATCCCGCCAGCCCGACCCACAAAATTTGGCGACGCTGATCGGCGGAGTACGTTTGCGCTAGGGCGTCATCGGGATCGGCTTGCGGGATCAACGTTAAATACCCCACGACCTGACCCTTCACATGCAACGCACGTTGCGGTGAGCGTTTAGGCGCGCGTTGACCCGCTATCAGTACCCCTTGAGGGGATAACAATCCGAGTCGATCACCTAATCCTAATCGGTCAGGGCTGATGGGTGGTCCCATAAATGGCCGATGCTCACTCCCATTGGGAGCTGGCAACACTTTGCCATCGGCATCACGAAAAGGCTTATCCCAATCTGGTGGAAAAGGTGGTGGTGTGTCTGGTAAGTGGTCGTTTTGCGGGAGATCTAACGCCTCCTTTTGGGTTTGTAGGCGCAACAATCGCTCTTGGCGCATCAACATAAAATGCTCTCGCCGTAACCATGTTTGCTTTGCTATGGGGGTCATGGATGGCCAGCGGCCAGCCACTGCATAACTTTGCTGCAAATGCGTGACGAGGCGATCTAATCGCGTCATTTCCACTTCGGCCACATAGCGCCCAAACCCATCCCTTAATGTGCGATCTAGCACCCATAGGCTGGTCATGCCCACGATCAACACCGTGAGCAACACCGCCACAAAAATGCGCAAAGCGATAGGAATGCGGATCAGCACGAAGAAAGAAGCCTTTTAGCAACCGGTTCAGCATCCAACATGCCTATCTCTACAGCAACTGGCAAGTGCAAATGTATTCATGCTTTCTCCACCTTTAGCTTTTAGCGTGAGCCTTAAGGTTTACACCGCTCATGGAGCTGCCGTTATGCAAAGCACTCGTTCAATTGCATCATTCACAATGGGTTTACTGATGCCCATGTTGGCGTTGGCTGGTTGTCAGCAGCTTCCACAACAAGGTGAGCATCGTCCTGAAGGCAGAACTCCCCCACCCCATGAGCAACGTCCTTCTGCGGCCTCGCATCAACACTTTAAAGCCGCCTGTGACGCACACCAGCAAGGCGATGCTGTTCATTTAGACACCCCTTCAGGCACACTGGCTGGACATTGCACATTGATGTTTGTACCAGATCAACCCACCCCGCCAGAGCGCCCTTAAACACGGCATGGACACGGAGGTTGGTCATGCAACAACATTGGTTGGTGTCCGCTGGCTCTGTCTGGCGTCGATTAGGTCTGGCTTTAGGCTGGAGTATTTGCGCACATGCACATGCGGTACTGTTGCCGCTAGATGATCAGATGCTTAGTCAAAGCACAGGGCAAGCCTTGCTGAATCTGACCTACATTGCACCCGGTGAATCGGGCAATACCAATAAAATTGATGGCTCTACTACCAACAACGTTGGGTTTTACAAACTAGGGTTACAAGCCGTGATGAACCTCAACCTCAATGCAGCCAATATTCAATTGGGCTGTGGCGGGGACAAAGGTACTGGCTGTGACATTAGCTTATCGAATGTCAGCCTAACGGGTTCAACAGCTGTTAATGGCGAGTACGCCGCAAGCGACGCAGTGATTACCAACCCCTTTATTGAGCTAGCGATTAAAAACCCCACCAGCGCCTCAACCCGTGAGTTTGTGGGTATTCGGTTTGGTGCAGAAAGCCTGCTGGGACTGTTGTCCATTGGCACCAATACCAACACCAGTAGCCTGACAGATGACACCGGCATTAGCAGCTTAAGTGGCGCACTCACGGTCAATGTCACCAATGCGCAACTGACCGACGTGGGCGTGACATTTTTGGGGGCATGTTGCGTGATTGGCCCAACCACCGCCACCGTCGCGAGTCATACTCAAAGCTATCTGTTAAATCGTGCCAGCACTTTAAGCTTGACTGGCATGAGCGCAAAAGCTGCGGGGCTGACACTCTCTAATGTCAACATGAACAGTATTCCTCTGACCAATATTCACCAAATTTTGTTGTCAGCAGACTCTGCCGGTACAACTGCCAGCACCGATGTGTATTTGTCGATGCAAAAAACCAATCTGATCTGGCAGACCACCAGTACAGGAGCATTTGACACAGCCGCCGCGCAAACAGGCTGGTGGATTAACCTACCTAATGTGCAAGTAGCCAATATTGTGACCGATCAATCGATTCGCTTGACCACCACCCAAGCAGTTGGGGGATTATTTGGCGGAACTGTCAACTTAGCGGCGGTTGATCTTCAGCAACAACCCGTCGATAACTGCTATGGCACGTTAACGTTTTGTTGATGGGGTTATCCCCGACACGCGGCCGCGTGACGCTTTCCGGTTCGCCGGTTTGATACGGATACAAGTTCTCGGTGGACGTGGCTTGTATCCGTTTTTTTATGCACATTTTTTGATGCACAATTTTTTTGCGGCGGCAATAAAAAATCCGGCCAAAAGGCCGGACGCTGTGCAAGCCGGACACCCTCCGGCAGGGGACAATCATGCTTACGCAGGTTTGTCGAGCAGCATCACGCCGGCTTCTTGTAGCGCCTCTTCTTCGTCCAACAACGCATCAACCGACCCTGCGCTCTCGTCCTCCCATGCAGGGCTGTCCACATGTCGTGCGCCATTGGCTTTGGCAAAGGTGTGTTCGAGTAAGTGGTGTAGTTTGTCAATCGCGCCTTCAAACGCCTGATCGACCGTGTCGCCTTTGCACGTCACCGCAACGGGTTTAAAGCCAGCAGGACGCGCTTCAATCATGCATTTTTTATCATGCTCGCCGTGTTTTGCGGCGTTTGCGTCACTAAAATGGACTTCCAGATGGGTAATACGGTCACTCTGACGGTCGAAATCTTGGGTCAGACGCTCTCGTACGTGTTCAATCAAGCGGGCACTGCCTTCGATATGGTTATCATGACGGACTTGAATTTTCATGCTTGATGCAACCTCGTCTACACGGTGAGTACACCCTCACTGTAGTCAGACCTTCGTGTAACATTCTGTTGATGGTCATGCAGAGTTTCGTATCTAAACACCCACTCAAACACCTTTCGTCATCAAACCGACATCGTTTATCTGCCATTGATTCAATTCAGAAAAAATGACCTCCTCCGCACTCACCCACACGGTCAGCGCCCCCAAACCATTCAAGAACAGATCATCTAGATACTGATGTGACGATCAGATCCTCTGGGGTTTTTTCGATGCCCTCAATGTAATGACAAAGAATCTCTGGGCACTCTTTCGCCCGTTGCAACGACAGCTCTCGTTGCTCACGCCACACCGCTTGATAGGCCAGTAAATCTTGTTTTTTGCTGATTAACTGCTGAATTTGCGCTTCAAGATGGTCGATTTTTTCGTCGAGTAAGTGCTTCACCAATGAACACGGAGAGCGCTGCGCTTTTCTCAGATTTAAAATCGTATCAATTTGAGCCAGCGAGAAGCCAATCTGTTGTGCTTTTTTAATAAAATCAATTTTTTGAATCACGTCAGCCGAGTAGTAACGATAGCCATTGTCATGGCGAACCACCGGATGAATAAACCCTAAAGACTCGTAATATCGTAAGGTGCTGGCACGCACACCCACCAACGCTGAGACTTGACCAATTTTTAATAACGTCACGTCTCCACCTCCTATTGATCGGATCAATACACTCAGATTTTTACCCTACACCACCGCATGGTCAGACTGGCAAGCGGTCTGTGACGAAATGTAAACCTGACTTGACCCTCAAGTGGGCTTGAAGGTTTAGGGTGTGTTTGTGGCGACATACAGACAGCCGTTGCCACGGATGATCCCTCTCTTTTTGGAGTTTTTGCGATGAAAAAACCGCTGGTGTTATCACTCGCCCTTGTGTGCTTGTTTGGCTCAACCGCCTATGCTGCTGAAAAAATGGCCGATTGCTGCTGCTGTAAAAAAGAGCCCATGGGTTGCTGCGACAAAAAAGATGCCCATGACACTCATACCACGTCCACAACCGAACAGCCTCAGCACTAAGCCGCCTGCTGCGTACCCAACAACAGGGGCTAGCCTCTGTTGTTGATGGCGTACATGATCATCACACCAACAAAAAATCAGCCTACTCCATCGGCCAAATTGCCTTTTTCTTCTAGCCAGATTTTGCGATCACCCGCACGTTTTTTTGCCAACAGTTTGTCAAGCAAGCCATCAGTGTGGTGATGGTCGTCCAAATCCAACTGCACCAGACGGCGAGTGTCGGGATCCATGGTGGTTTCGCGCAGTTGATTTGGGTTCATTTCTCCCAAGCCTTTAAAGCGGGTGATTTGTGGCGTGGCTTTGCTTTTGAGCTTCTTTAAAATATTTTTGAGTTCATCGTCATCAAGGGCGTAATGCACCTCTTTACCCGCGTCAATCCGGTACAGCGGCGGCATGGCGACAAACAGGTGGCCGTGTTCAATTAAAGCTGGAAAATGCTTGACGAACAACGCGCACAGCAAGGTAGCAATGTGCAAACCGTCTGAGTCGGCGTCGGCCAAAATACATACTTTGCCATAGCGCAGTTCAGACAAGTCGTCGCTACCAGGGTCTACGCCAATGGCAATGGCAATGTCATGGACTTCTTGCGAGGCCAGCACTTCATCAGCAGAGACCTCCCACGTGTTTAAAATTTTGCCCCGCAACGGCATGATGGCCTGAAAAATCCGGTTGCGGGCTTGTTTGGCACTGCCCCCCGCCGAGTCGCCTTCAACCAAAAACAGCTCGGTTTGCTCACGCGTGCCGCCGGAGCAGTCGGCCAATTTACCCGGTAAGGCAGGCCCCGATACAATTTTTTTGCGCTCGACTTTTTTGGCGGCTTTTAAGCGCCGTCCGGCACGGGCAATTGCCATGTCGGCCAATTGGGCGGCCACTTCAGGGTTTTGGTTAAGCCATAAGCTAAACGCGTCTTTGGCAATATTTTGCACAATAGGCGCGGCTTCACGGCTAGATAGCCGCTCTTTGGTTTGTCCGGAAAACTGCGGCTCTTGAAACTTAAGCGACAAAATAAAATTAACGCCGTCCCAGACGTCATCTGCCGACAGCTTGAGATTGCGCGGTAACAGGTTGCGTAGCTCACAAAACTCACGCATGGCTTCGGTTGTGCCGGTGCGTAGGCCGTTAACGTGCGTGCCGCCTTGCGCAGTGGGAATCAGGTTGACGTAGCTTTCTTGCACACTGTCGCCGCCTTCTGCCGACCAACACAGCGCAAATTCACAGGCGGCGCGCTCGGCTTGACCTTGCGCGGTAAACGGCTCAATCGGTACGGTTTCGCGGCCTTGTAGCTCATCTTTGAGGTAATCGACCAGTCCGTTTTCAAATTGCCAGACGATTTTTTCGCCGCTGTCTTCATCAAAAAACGTGACCTTCAAACCCGCTGCCAATACCGCTTTGGCTTTGAGGTTATGCTTTAAGGCTTTGATGGCAAATTTGGGTGAGTCAAAATATTGGGCGTCGGGATAAAACCGAACCATCGTGCCGCTTTGACGTTTAGGAAAGCCCTCTTTGACCGCCAAGTCAGTGACCCGTTCGCCATGTTCAAACGCCATGTGGTATTGGCTGCCGCCGCGCAGTACGGTCACATCAACCCGCGTGGACAAGGCATTGACCACCGAAATCCCCACGCCATGCAAACCGCCAGAAAACTGGTAGTTATCGGTCGAAAACTTGCCACCCGCATGCAGTTTGGTCAGGATAATTTCGATGCCGCTTTGGCCGTACTCAGGGTGAATATCAACCGGCATGCCCCGTCCATTGTCTTGTACCGACAACGAGCCGTCTTTGTACACGGTCACGTCCACATGGTTGGCATGACCCGCCAAGGCTTCATCGACCGCGTTGTCGATCACCTCTTGCGCCAAATGGTTGGGTCGGCTGGTGTCGGTGTACATGCCCGGCCGACGGCGAACCGGATCAAGGCCAGAGAGAACTTCAAGCGACTGGGCGGTGTACTGGGTCACGGCGTGGGGTTTCCTTGATTCAAACAACAAGATGCAGCACAACGATGCATCTATACCAAAACAACGGTTGAGGGGTTCGTCAGTCTATGTGGCGCACAACCACACGGGCTTAATCCCGCGTACCATACAAAAAGTCGATCATTAACGGAATTTTTTGGTCCATATCATGCATAAAATGATCGCCTCCCACTTCAATAATCATGGGGCTTTGCGCACCCGTTTGGCCGTAATAAGACTGCGCAATGCGGTAGTCAATCACTTCATCGCCTTGCTTAAGCAATACCAACATGCGGTCAGGGTGGCACGGCACGGGATGAAACATGCTGCGGAGGTCATCAAATTGCGACGGCACCATGCGCCAGCCGGTCTCGGTCACATGCTCGGTTGCACCATCTGCAAAGAAGCGCTGCATTGACTCAAAGGGTCGCACGCTGGGGTTAACCAGTACAGCCCTCACGCCATATTGAGCGACACACGCCGTCGCAAAAAAACCACCTAAACTACTGCCCACCACTGCGGTGTTGGGGTCTTGGGCGATCAATTGTGCCAACAGCGCCATCACCTCCAGTGGAGGCATATTCAGGTTGGGTCGTAGCACGCTGATGTCTGGTCGACGTTTTGCACACCAATCCGTCAGCATTTGCCCTTTAATCGATAAATGATCGCTATTGAGACCGTGAATATAAATCAGCTGCATACCCATCTCATCCTCGTTAATACATCCCATGACGGTGCAGTCCCAGCGCCATCCGGTGGCAAGCGTGCCAACTTTTGCTTCAACTTAGCGCAAAAACAGCCAAAAATGACTGTCTGTTCAGCTTATTTTCGCCAAACGTCCGACAATTTATGCCGTTAATGAACATCAAAGCAGGTTATACCAAGGTTGAACTTGACAAAGTTGGCATTAAAACGCTATTGAGTGTACGAACGTACACCAATTATGTGAATGGACTCACACCCCGAAGGAGTATGTCATGCCTAGCCTGACCCCGTTGCACGAGCCTTATTGTACCCTGCATCGCGCGCCACCTACACAAGGTGACGTGCTTGAAGGGCTGGCGCAACTGGCAACGACCAGTATTTCGGGTGTGACCGACTTGGTGCAGGCCATTCATCGTGAAATCATTTTGCGTCCCCTTGGCCTGCATAGCGAACAACATCAGCAACGCTGGAACCGTGGCCTAACCGGTCGAATCTATGGCTTGATCAAAGACGCCACCGAACACTACGGCACTGGTTTGGCACTGACCCTGCGCACCGTCAACAAACTCAGCCCATCACAAAAACGCCGCCCGCTTACGCCTGCGCTGCATTTTTTGGTGGGTGTGCTGAATGGAGTGGCCGGAGATCATCTGATTCGGATGCGCAACCCCATGGCGCTACCGATGATGTTTTATGACCGCTACGGCCAGCCGCAACGCGGTGAAGTCCGCGGACGCGTGGTGATTTTGGCGCATGGCCTGTGCATGAATCATTTAAGCTGGGATCCGGGCGAAAGTGTCGGCTTGGGCGAGCAACTGCTGTACCGCCAACCCAGCACCACCGTGCTATACCTCAACTACAACACCGGTCGCCGTATCTCGCAAAATGGCCGTAGCTATGCCAACTTGCTGCAAGAACTGATTGATAAAAACCCCTACATCACCGACATCGACTTAATCGGCCATAGCATGGGCGGTTTAGTCTCACGCAGTGCGCTGTTTTATGGCAAACAAATGGGCCATGACTGGCCGTCGGTCTGTGACAACTTGGTGTGTATTGGATCACCGCATCATGGTGCAGTGTTAGAGCGCTTGGGCTTTATGCTGCAAGACCGGTTGGGTCGGCTGCCATTTGCTGGTGCGCTGGCTCGTTTGGGTGATATTCGCAGCGCAGGAGTCATTGACCTGCGGCATGGCAGCGTGCGGGATGACGACTGGGAACACCTTGAGGCACGTCGCGGCCAATTTGATGACACCCGCAAACCTGCCCCTCTGCCCTCAAGCGTCAAAACCTTCTTGTTGGCAGGCACGCTCGAAAGCGGCCCTAGCACCTCACGCACCCGTGAGGCCATTGGCGATTATTTGGTCAGCGTCAAAAGTGCCTTGGGTGAACACGACAACCCCAGCTATCAGTTGCGCGTTCCCGAACAACGCAAAGCCGTGTTTTATGGCATCAACCATTTTGAGCTGCAATACCACCCTGCGGTACGCGATCAAGTGATTGCATGGCTGGTACCGGGTGCATACCTGCCGCATCAATCGCTGGCGAAACGGGTGGAATATATCCAGCATTAAACCCAACAATGACCATTAAAAAAGACGCCCGAGCGTCTTTTTTTAATACTGTATTCGCTGCATTAATCTCGACGTAACACCTGCCACACACTGGTGATCAACAGTACCGAGAAAAACAACAAACCCCAATGCGGCAATGACCAGCCCAGCAAGGTCCAATCAACTTTGGCGCATTCACCCGAGCCATGCAGCACCTTTTGCACCACTTCTTGCATGGGAAACACATCAATCCAATAGTCCAAACCCGGCCCACAGGCGGGCACGTCTTGTGGCGGCAAATGCTGCAACCACACATGCCGAGCCGCTACCCCAACCGACCATGTGATGCCCAGCAAGCCCAGCACCGAATAACCGATTCGCATCCCTCGTTTGGCCGGATTATGTAGGGCGGCAATCAGGGCAAAAAAGCCCATCGCCATCAGCCCAACACGCTGAAAAATACACAAAGGGCATGGGTCTAAATGCTCAACGTGTTGTAAGTACAGCGCAAAGGCCATACCCACAACCGACGCCAAAAACAGGCCAAAATTGACCACGCGATAACTCAATGTCATGGGGTATTGACCTCAATAGACGCAGATGATGGACGGGCAGCATGGTCCCGATAGGCGCTGACATACTGCGCAAACGAGACGCGATCCGATTGTTCAATGTGAGCTTGGTCATGTCGTGACTGAATCGCCAATTGCTCAAAGTGCTGGCGTAACTCGGGTGAGACTGGATATTGCAACAGCGTCGCCGCGTGTTCGACCGCGAGTTCATGCCCCATTCGCCATGACCCTGCGGCGAGTTGGGTATCGGCCAACACTTGCGCCGAGAGCGTCAAGGCGGGGTCGGCCAAACGCTGCTGCATAAACGCCAGCGCAGCACGGTAATCGGTGCTGCCATAGGCATGATCCAACAGCACAGCCGCGTGTTGCATGGCATTGAGTTGTGCGGCCGCCCAATCTGTAAACAACTGCTCACCGGTGGCGGTTTCAAGGCAAAGATCAACACGGCGGCCGTCATCCACCACACGGCTTTGATTGCGTGCAATGCGCTCTTCTTCAGCAAAGTACAGCTCCGGACTCGGCGCAAGCAACGCCGACAGCGCCAACACTTCTAAAAAACAGGCTGTTTCTAAGCGAATGCCTATGTCGCTATACGGGTCTATATCAACGGCACGCAGTTCAACATACGCCACACCACGCTTGGCCAACGCTTGGGCGGGCGTCTCACCCGATTGGGCAATCTGTTTGGGGCGTACCATGCTGTAGTATTCGTTTTCAATTTGCAGCACATGGTCGTTAATTTGCAGCGGTTCGCCGTTGGCATCATCCAACCCTAACGCTGCAAACGGCGCATAGGACGTGCCAATCGCCTGACGAATCCCCGCCACATAATCGGGCAGAGTGTTGTAATGAATGCCCAATTGACGCTGTGCGTTGTTTTGATAGCCTAACTTGCCCATGCGCAAGGCGGTGGCCTGCGGCAAATGTAGCGTGCCTGCAACCAAGCGTTTTAAATGATGCTCACGCCCTGTCAAAAAACAGGCACACACCGTTGGACTAGCGCCCAACAGGTAAATGACCAAGGGTGTCAGCCGAATAAAATTGCGAATCAGACCAAAATAACGCGCATCGGTAAACGCTTGCAGGCTCTGCGCTGCGCCATCAGGGTGGGCGGTGTGCCACGCTGCAAACAGTTCAGGCGGAAACGACAGGTTGTAATGCAGCCCCGCAATGGTTTGCATCCGGCGGCCATAACGCACACCCAAGCCACGCCGATACAGGGTTTTAAAGCGGCCTAAATTGGACGAGCCATACTGTGCCAGTTGAATATGTTGTTCATCGTTGTCTAGCATACAGGGCATCGACAGCGGCCACAGGGTTTCGCCTGCGGGCAAGTGCTGCTGCACAATGGCGTGCAGATCACGCAAAAACCCCAAGGTCTGCCGAGGGCTATCCATTGGCGGGGTGATCAGTTCTAGCAGCGCCTCGGCGTAATCGGTGGTGATGTGAGGATGAGTCAACGCCGAACCTAAGGCGGCAGGGTGCGGCGTTTTGGCAATAAAACCATCGGCCTGCATGCGTAAGGTTTCGCGCTCAATCCCACGCTTCATGCCGCGCAATACCGACGGGGTCAACCACGCTGGCGGCTGGCCGTGTTGCAAGACCGGATCATTCATACATCACACTCGCTCATCAGCCTGTTGTGCCACGCACTTGGCTAAGCTAAAAAAACTGGCACCAATCATCCCGCAGTGTCAGCCAAAAGGCGATTGTATTTTGTATTCGGCTGTTTACCGGCTGATCAATTGCATATCCATCTGTCAAGATTGATGTTTTTTGGGGGTGCTATGGCCGGTTGCACAGCCACCACAGACCCAATAGCTTACTGTTGACCACAATGGGGCATCATTTGCCCACTGCTCCCTGTGTTGAGTCCTTCCCATGTCAACCACGCCCGCCACTCTGCCACAACATGTTTTAGACTTTTGGTTTGTCAGCGCTACGCCGCATGATTGGTTTGCCAAAAACGATAGCTTTGATACGCGCATTCGGCAACGCTTTGGTGAATGCTGTGATGCGGCATTGGCCGGTGAACTCGCCACATGGCGCACGCACCCGAGCGGTCGGTTGGCTGAAATTATTGTACTGGATCAGTTTTCTCGTAATTTATACCGTGATTCGGTACGGCAATTTGCCGCTGACCCGATGGCGTTGGCCTTGGCTCAAGAGGCTATTGCCGGTGGGCAGGATCAGGCGCTATCGGCCATTCAACGCTCGTTTTTGTATTTGCCTTTTATGCACAGTGAGTCGGCACTGATTCATCAAGACGCGGTGCGCCTGTATACCGAACTAGGTTTGCCCAACAACCTCGAATTTGAACGGCGTCACCACGCAATTATTGCGCGGTTTGGCCGGTATCCGCATCGTAATGCACTGTTGGGGCGAGTCTCCACAGCCGAAGAACTCGACTTTTTAAACCAACCCAACAGCCATTTTTAGACCGTTAGTCACGGCCACCCAAAGCATTCATGGCACCGCCCAATCCTGTGGGTGCAGCCGTTGCTGCGGTCGATATGTAGGAGGATGAATCATGCAAAGGTCTGGGGCAATCGTCAGCATACTGACGGCGCTGGTGCTGGTGGGCTGTAGTAGCCTGCCCTCTGAACGGCGGTTTTCATCGTTGGGGCGGTTTGAGCAGTTTCAGCTCAATGCCAGTACTTTTCAGGTCACGTATGTGGGCAACGGCTATACCTTCAGTCAAGACGCCGAAGAAATTGCCTTGCTTGAATCGGCACGGGTCACGCTGGCACATGGCTTTGTATATTTTAAAATCTTAACGCCACCGGTGACTGCCGTCACGCCCCCACAGGTGCGCAGCACCCTCTCTGTTGATGTGTATGGCGCTGTGCCGTTGTATCGCCATGCAGGGGTGATCTATCGGGTAGGATCACCATATGACCGACTGTATGGCGGGTTTGAGGACGGCTGGGCAATGCCTAATCGGATTCAGGTGGTTCATACCATTGCCTGTGCCATGCAGCAAAGTGATGATCAGCGCCAGTTTGATGCGCGGATTATTTTGGCATCACTAGGGCCGAAGTATCATTTAAACCCCGATGGCAGTGAACAATCCCCACAGGTTCAGCGCACGCCCAACGCCACACAGCGGCCTTAAAACCGAAACTTCACTTGCACCACATGAAAACCAAAGCTGCTTTTGATTGGGCCTTGGACGGTGTGTTCTGGGCCTTTAAAGACCGCGCGGTCGATTGGGCCCACCAGTTGGCCTTTTTTGACTTCGCCCAGCTCACCGCCTTTACGCGCCGAGGTGCAGACAGAATGCAGCTTGGCCAGCTTGGCAAAATCGGCACCACCCGCAATTTGGTCTTTTAGGTTTTGGGCAAGGTCTTTGTCTTTAACCAAGATGTGGCGAACGATGGCTGGCATAGGAGTTGTCCACAGCAAAAACGCTATTTTGCCAGATTTAGAGGGTGCAAAAACGTTTACGATTGATCCGCACTAGATCAAACCAACCGTGTTTAACGTTTGCTATTTTTTGCTCACTCACACGATGTTGAGTCAGCGTACAATGCATGGTCCAACCGTGTGCGCTGCGCCACGTGTCACGGTCATCATGCTGTTTGACCAACTCAAATGTGGTGTGTGTTGAGGGCGCAAAAACATCATTGCCAATCATCAAAAAGCCATGCACAAGCAATGTGACTGCGGCGCTAAAAAGCGGAACAATCATTAAAATATTGATGATTTTGGCGAGTAGTTTAATTTTGGAAAAGATAAAAAGCAGCGCGGTGATCGAGCCGATGATTGCTGCTAGATACCAAACAACGGTTTGATAATCTCCCCATGTTAATGACTCGTAGGGATTTAAGAAAAACAGTAAAAAACCGACAATACAACATGCCAAACAAGACCACATGCAGTATTCGGCCATACTTCCGAGGTCAAGCGCATGGGGGTCAACTACAGGCGACGATAACCGCCAATGATTGTTTTGTTGAATTTTTTCGACTCGCTCAGGAAAATACTCAGCCAATACACTTGATGGTGATTGTCCACTGTCTGATTGCCATTGTGCGTCTTGAATGTGCTGTCTGCGTGGATAGCCATATTTATTGTCCATACGACTCACCAGCAAAACGTAGCTTGTGCGCTGTAATGACCAACGCCCTTTGGGACTGCCAACAATCCACTGAATTTTGGCGATTTCGTGCTGTGGAATATCGTTCAGTGGAGACAATAGTCCAGATTGTGGCTGGGTAAACTCAATCCCTTCGGGACTGATGCGCATTCTGATCTGTTTTTGTGGTTGTTTTAATAAGTAAACTGCGCTGAGTAAAACAATCAGGCTGCACCACGGCTGCCAGTCACTCAAGTCGTGCTCTCTGAACCGATGAACACTTGAGATGACTATAACCAAGAAATAGCCAATCATCGAAACGCGAACATTTAAAAACTTGGCGGTCGGTCGATACTCTATGACGTTGTTGGTTTCCATGTTCATGCTCATTGAATTAAAAATTAGGGCAGCTTTGCCACCCTAGAGTTATACAAGATCAATCAGTTAAGAACAATGCGCTTGGCAAAACTTGACTGGAAGCAACTGCCGCGAGCATCGCTCTTGGCGTAAATCTGGCAAGACGCAGTGCGTCTTGAAAGCCCTACTGCCGCGGGCACAGCCCTTGGCGTTCGCGAGGCTGGAGGCAGCGCTTCCAGAAAGCCCAAATTACAGCGTTCAGGTTGATCCCAAACGCTTATATTTAACTGCCGCGGGCATAGCCCTTGGCGTTCGCTAGGCTGGAGGCAGTGCCTCCAGAAACCCCTAGCTCACTCCCATTCAATCGTTGCGGGTGGTTTGCTGCTCACATCATAGGTGACGCGGGCGACTTCCTTGATTTCATTCATGATGCGGTTGCTCACGGTTTCAATCAGGTCATATGGCAGGTGGGCAAATCGCGCGGTCATAAAGTCCACCGTTTCCACCGCACGCAGTGCGATGACCCACGCATAACGACGGCCATCACCGACCACTCCGACCGACTTAATCGGTTGAAACACCGCAAAGGCTTGCGCAGTTTTGGCGTACCAACCACTGCGGTTGAGTTCTTCCATAAAAATGGCGTCGGCACGGCGCAAGATGTCGGCGTATTCTTTTTTGACTTCACCCAAAATCCGCACGCCCAAACCCGGTCCGGGGAACGGATGACGATAAATCATTGATTCTGGCAGACCCAAGGCCACGCCCAGTTTGCGCACTTCGTCTTTAAACAAATCACGTAACGGCTCGACCAATTTAAACGCCAAGTCCTTCGGTAAACCACCGACGTTATGGTGTGATTTGATGTTATGCGCCTTGCCGTGCTTACTGCCGGCTGACTCGATCACATCTGGATAAATCGTGCCTTGCGCCAAAAAGGTCACGCCGTCGAGCTTGCGGGCTTCTTCGGCAAACACTGCAATAAATTCACGGCCAATAATTTTGCGCTTGGCTTCAGGGTCGCTTTCACCGGCCAACGCGTCCAAAAAGCGGCTTTCGGCGTCGGCACGAATCACCCGAATGCCCATATTGTCGGCAAACATTTGCATCACTTGGTCGCCTTCGTTTAGGCGCAGCAAGCCGTTATCCACAAATACGCAGGTCAGTTGGTCGCCAATCGCCCGATGCAGCAGCGCCGCCACGACTGATGAGTCCACACCACCCGACAGGCCCAGTAGCACTTTTTCGCTGCCCACTTGCGCACGGACTTTTTCGATCAATAAGTCAATGATGTTGTCGGAGTTCCAGTCTTTGGCACAGCCGCAAATGTCATGTACAAAACGGCCAATTAGGGCTTCGCCTTGCAGGGTATGGGTCACTTCAGGGTGAAACTGTACGCCATAAAATTGCCGTGCTTCGTCACTGATCGCGGCAATCGGGCAGCTTGGCGTGCTGGCCGTCACGCGAAAATTGGCCGGAATTTGGGTGACTTTATCGCCGTGGCTCATCCAAACCTTGAGCTTGCCTGCGCTGTCTTCAATGCCTGCAAACAGACGATCTGCATCTTGTACGTCAATTTCGGCATAGCCAAATTCATGCACCGTGCCTGCTTCAACTTTGCCGCCCAATTGCTCCGACATGGTTTGCATGCCATAGCAAATGCCCAACACTGGAATCCCCAGATCAAACACCACTTGGGGCGCACGCGGGCTGTTGGCCACATGAACGCTTTCAGGGCCGCCCGACAAAATAATGCCTTTAGGGTTAAACGCACGAATGGCCGCGTCGTCCATGTCGTAGGCATACATTTCTGAATACACACCGGCTTCACGCACCCGACGGGCGATCAGTTGGCTGTATTGCGAGCCGAAGTCGAGAATAAGAATACGATCTTGGGTAATGCTAGGCGTGGTCATGGCGGTCCAGACAGGCAGGCGAAAAGGAGAACGGCATATTCTAGCAGTTTTTGTTTGGGCAAGTTGACGTGCGATCAGTGCTGCTGACAAGGCGGGTGATCGTTTGTTCTCGCTTTGTCTTACCCACTGATACAATAGCTGACCTGACGTAACCAAACCTCGACTGATTCTGCTTGCTGATTCGAGTCTTGTACATGAACCCACTTTTGTTCACGGATTGATCATGATCATGCGCCCTTTGTTCACCCCTTCTGCTGTCAGTGCAGCCCTGTTGTTGGCCTGCACGCTTGGGCTGAGCGCCTGCAATAACGACTCCACCACCGTTGAAGTCAGCTTGGGTGACCCCGTGACAACCGGTGATACTATTGCACTCACCGACCTTGGCTTATTAATCTCGTTTAATCGCACCGCACCACAAACCTTAATCTCGATTAAGTCGGTATTGGGCTTAAAACCATCTGATGTGCTGATTGGCATCGACTACCGCCCTGCCGACGGCAAACTGTACGGCGTTGGCAAGCTTGGCAACATCTATGTGCTAGACCCGTCAACAGGCGGCGCGACCTTTAAAGTGGCTCTCTCTGCGAAGCTTGACGATAGCACCTCGCCCTACAGCGGCATCACTGGGGATGCCCAGCAAATGGCGCTCGACTTTAACCCTGTCGCCGACCGTCTACGGGTGATTGGCAACGACGGCCAAAACTTACGCATTAATGTCGACACCGGCGAGGTCACCACCGACACGCCCATTAGCGCACCAATCGCCGCCAGTGTAACGGGCGCTGCCTATAGCAATAGCCTTGCAGGAACCGGCACCACGGCGCTGTATGACATCGATGTCGCCC
Source organism: Pseudomonadota bacterium (assembly GCA_041165345.1). Taxonomy (GTDB): domain Bacteria; phylum Pseudomonadota; class Gammaproteobacteria; order Pseudomonadales; family Moraxellaceae; genus JBBKWH01. The sequence continues at coordinate 42 of JBEANQ010000001.1, read as the reverse complement.
AAAACCGCCTGTATATCCAGTCACCACCCAATGAGGGCACCT